>DATLVO010000208.1:0-9046 GCA_035577485.1 Verrucomicrobiia bacterium | reverse complement strand
GCTCGAATCGTAGGCGGAGCGGATCGCCGCATTCCTCGACCGGCCGCTCCGGGCGGAGGTCACGGCCATCCACCACCGGGGGTAGTCGGAGTCCGGGGGTTGGCGTCCGACGCCGCCGGCGATTCCGTCGGTCACCATGCTCGAGGGTGCGCGACGGCAATTCGGGCCGGGTCCTGGGTCTGCGCGCCCTCGCGTCCTCAAAGCCGTTGACTTCGACCAGGGCGGGTGGTGGATGACACGAACAGCAGCCCGTCACCGCGCCCGATGGGGTTCGTGAGCCAGCGACGAGCTGCCCAGCCGCGCATCGGATACGTCCTGGCGAGAACGCGTTCGGCACGTTCGACCTGACGGCGCGCCGTCCGTTGGTCGGGCAGGACCAGCAGTCGAGCGACGGCCGTGGGCCGCCAGCCAAATCGCTCGGCGGCGACCCCGGGAGCGAGGCGTGTCTTCTCGTCGTGCTTTCGCAGCGTCGCCTCGACGGACGCTAGCTCCGTCTTGACCTCGACGATCAGCAGCGTCGCGGATGGCGCGTGCCAGGCGAACAGATCGATCGATCCGCGATCACCAAAGTGGTTGTACGTGACCTCGGGCACGACTTCCCAGCGGCTCGCGCTCAGAAGATCGGCGGTCGCACCCACGACGGCCGCGTGCCGCTCATCGAGCAGGCGATCGATGGCGCCGCCTCGCCATCGGATCTCCAGATCGACACTCGCTTCGAGGCCCCGGAAGACCTGCCGAACCGTTCGGATCTGGACTGCGTCGAAATGTCCGCGTTCCAGCACCGAGAGCTCCTGCTGGCTGACGCCGACCAGCGCGCCGAGCTGCTTCTGCGTCAGCCGCGCACGGCGGCGGAGCGCCCGAAGCAGGCGCCCCGCCCGGACGTCGTCCATCGATGAAGGGTGACGCTTCGGCCTTCACGGGTGGTTATCTCGGACGACCAATCCCGCCAATCACCATCGGGCGTGGTCGAAGTCAGCCTTGCAGCGGCTCGGTCCCGCCAGGTACCACCGCGGGCGGTGGACGGCAGGAGTCCTCCTGGTTCTCGGCCCCATAGGTCGCGATTCGGCCTCAATCGGTGGCTGGATCGTGACTTCAACGACGCGCGATGGTGGCTGGCCGAAACCGGGCTCAATTGGACCGATTTGAGCCCTACCGATCCCCGGCGTACGAATCGAACGCGCGCGCCATGAGCTCCTCCAGCTCGGGAAGCAGGGCCTCGTCGCCGGGTCGGAGCGTGAAGAGCGCATCACCGCTCTTTCGCTTGAGCAGCGCGGGCGAGACGCCATCGAGCAGTCCCGCATTCGCCTTGATCGGCAGCAGCATCAGCTTGGCCACGCCGTTGCCCGGCCGAACGCCGGCGAACCAGTCGTGCGCGCGCGAGCCGGGCCGATGCAGGACCTGGATTCCGTAGATCTCGGCACGCTCGAGCGGGCCCTCGTACCGCGCCAGCATGACCTGCAACGCAGTTTCGAGCTCGGCGGCATCCACCTGGATCAGTACGCCGCGAGCTTGCGGATCCCATCGGCGATCTTCTCCGGGTTCACCATGAACCAGTCCTCGAGGACGTGGTTGTAGGGAACGCCGGGGACGTCGGGGCCGGCGATGCGCGTGACCGGTCCGTCGAGGTAGTCGAACGCCTCCTCCGCGACGATCGCGCAGACCTCGGCGCCGTAGCCGCCGAAGCGGTTGTCCTCGTAGACGACGAGGCACTTGCCGGTCTTCCGGACCGAGTCGAGGACGGTCTCCTTGTCGAGCGGGCGCAGCGTCCGGAGGTCGACGACCTCGACGCTGATGCCGTCCTCGGCCACGCGATCGGCGGCCTCGAGGGCGTAATGCGCCATCAGGCCGTACGCGATGACGGTGACCTGGGTGCCGGGGTGCGTGACCTGGGCCTTGCCGAGCGGGACCGTGTACTCGCCGTCGGGGACGTCGCCCCGGACGCTCCGGTACATCTTCTTGTGCTCGAAGAACAGCACCGGGTCGTCGTCGCGGATGCAGCTCCGGAGCAGGCCCTTCGCGTCGTACGGGGTCGACGGGATGACGACCTTGAGCCCGGGAACGTGCGTGTAGAACGCCTCGACCGACTGGGAGTGATACAGCGCGCCGTGGACGCCGCCGCCGTACGGAGCCCGCACGACCATCGGGGCGCTGTAGCCGTTGTTCGACCGATACCGCAGCCGGGCCGCCTCCGATACGAGCTGGTTGAATGCGGGGTGGATGAAGTCCGCGAACTGGATCTCGGCGACCGGTCGCAACCCGCCGATCGCGGCGCCGATCGAGGTCCCGATGATCTGGCTCTCGGTCAGCGGCGTGTCGATGACGCGATCGTCGCCGAACTCGGCCCACAGGCCGTCCGTCGCCAGGAACACGCCGCCCTTCTTGCCGACGTCCTCGCCGAGGACGATCACGTTCTCGTCGCGGGTCATCTCCTCGCGGAGCCCGTCGCGGACGGCCTCGATGAACGTCTTGAGGGCCATCAGTGGACGCCCTCGCCCGCCGGCTCGGACGGCTCCACGGTGCCCCCGGCGGACTCCGGCCCGGCGGACTCCCCTTCCCCCATCCCCCAGGCCGGCGGCGTCTCGGACGGCCAGTCCTCGGCGTAGACCCACTTCATCGCGGTCGACGGCTGCGGGTCGGGCTGGCCCTCGGCGTACTCCGTCGCGTCGTGGACGGCCGCCGTGATCGACGCGGTGATCCGGGCCTCGGCCTCGTCGGTCAGGATCCCGGCCTCCGCGAGCTGGGCGCGGAACTTCGGGACCGGGTCGAGGGCCTTGTCGGCCTGGAGCTCCTCGTCCGTGCGGTACTTGGTCTGCTGGTCGTCGCTCGAGTGGCCCGTCAGTCGGGTCACCTTGCACTCGATCAGGGTCGGGCCGTCGCCGGCCCGTGCGCGCGCCACGGCATCGCGCGCGGCGGCGTAGCAAGCGAGGACGTCGGACCCGTCGACGGTCACCCCGGGGATGCCATAGCCGGCGGCCCGCTGGGCGACGCTCGATCCGGCAACCTGGCGGGCGAGCGGCACGCTGATCGCGTAGCCGTTGTTCTCGACGACGAAGACGAACGGCAGGTTGTGGATCGCGGCGAAGTTCAACCCTTCGTGGACGTCGCCCTGGTTGCTCGACCCCTCGCCCATGATCGTCAGGGCCACCTGGCCGGTCTTCCGGATCTTGGCGGCGAGGGCGAGGCCGACGGCGTGGAGCAGCTGGGTGGCGACCGGCGAGGAGACCGACACGAGGTTGTGCTCGTGGGAGCCGTAGTGGCCGGGCATCTGCCGGCCGCCCGACGACGGGTCGGAGGCCGTGGCGTACTGGGCGGTCATGATGTCCCGGGCCGACATGCCGAAGGTGAGGCAGGTGGCGATCGACCGGTAGAACGGCGCGATCCAGTCCTTCCCCTTCTCGAGGGCCCAGGTCACGCCCACCTGGGCGCCCTCGTGGCCCTGGCCGCTGATCACGAACGGGATCCGACCGGCCCGGTTGAGGACCCACATCCGCTCGTCGACGGCGCGGGCCAATGCGACGAGCCGGTACATCTCGAGCAGGTCGTCGGGCGTGAGCCCGAGGTCCGCGCCGAGAATCGGCTTGGCGGCTGCGCGCTTCGCGGGGGCCGGCCGGTCGGAGCGCGTCACCGCCATGGGGTCCTCCGTCCGGCTCAGAAGTTGATCGAGCGGCCGTCGACCGCGAGCGCCGCCTCGCCGAGGACCTCAGACAGGGTCGGGTGGGCGTGGGTCGCCCCGCCGATCTCCCACGGCACGGCCTCGAGCTCGAACGCGACGGAGGCCTCGGCGATCAGGTCGGTCGCGTGCGGCCCGATGAGATGGATCCCGAGCGTCTCGTCGGTCTCCTTGTTCGCGATCACCTTCGCGAAGCCCTCGTACTCGCCGCCGATGATCGCCTTGGCGATCGCCTGGAACGGGACCTTGCCGACCTTGATCGGCAACCCGCGTTCCTCGCACTGCTGCTGGGTCAACCCGATCGAGGCGATCTCCGGCCGGCAGTACGTGGCGCGAGGCTGCTTGACGTAGTCGATCGGGTGGACGTCCTTCTCGCCGGCGATCACATGAGTCGCGACGATCCCCTCGTGGGCCGCCGTGTGGGCCAGCATCAGGCCGCCGACGATGTCGCCGATCGCGTAGACGTGCGGCTCCTTGGTCCGCATCCGGCCGTCGACCTTCACGAAGCCGCGATCCGTCTCGACCTTCGTGGTCTCGAGGCCGATGTCCTCGATGTTCGTCGCTCGGCCGGCGGCGACGAGGAGGGCCTCGGCCCGGACCTCCTGCTGGTCCTTACCCTCCGGCCCGACCATCAGGCAGATCCCGTTCTTCTCCACGCTCACCTTCGTCGAATCGAACCGGGCGTTCGTCATCACCGTCATTCCCCGCCGCGTGAAGCTCCGCTCCAAGGTCTGGCTGAGCTCGCGGTCCTCGAGCGGGACGATCTGGGGGAAGTACTCGAGCAGCGTCACCTTCGTCCCGAGGTCGTGGTACATCGAGGCGAACTCGCAGCCGACGGCGCCGGCGCCCACGATGACGATGTCCTTCGGGAGCGTCTCGGATCGGAGGACGTCGTCCGAGGTCAGGATCCGCTTTCCGTCCGGCTCGAGGCCGGGCAGCGACTTGACCCGGGAGCCCGTGGCGAGGATCACGTCGGTCGCCTGGAGGACGCGGTCTCCGCCCTTGCCTGGTGTGCCGTCCTCGGCGGGCTGGCTGACGCGAACCTTGTTCGGGCCCTCGAGACGGCCCCGGCCGGGGATCCACGTGACCTTGTTCTTGTCGACGAGGGTCTTGAGGCCGGTCCACATCCGCTTCACGACCTGGTCCTTGCGGGCGGCCATCTGGACGTAGTCGATCCCGGGCTCGCCGGGCAGTGTCAGGCCGAAGTCCTTCGCATGGCGGACGTGCTCGACGAAGCCGGCCGACTCGAGCAAGGCCTTCGTCGGGATACACCCACGGTGGAGGCACGTGCCGCCGATCTTGTCCTCGTCGACGAGGGCGACTTTGAGCCCGAGCTGACCGGCCCGGAACGCGGCCGTATAGCCGCCGGTGCCCGCTCCGAGCACGACGAGATCGAAGTCGTTGGACGAGCCGACGGCCATGGGTCAGGGCGCCTCGCGTGCCACGGGCCCGTGCCCGCCGCGGGGCCGGGTGGGCGGGTGGATCATCGGTTGCGATGGTACGCGCGGCCTCGCGAAGCCCGCAACCGAGCGTCGGCCGGGCACGTTACGGGTTCACGACCTTCATCGGTGCGCTCGTGATGCAGGCGTTCGGATCGATGCCGATGCCGCACGTGACCTGGATCGCCCGTACGGTGCCGTCGGCGAGGTGGATGACCGCGATCACGGCATGACCACCGCTCCCGTCCGCAATGATGTAGTTCCCGTTCGCATCGCGGTAATCGGGGTCGAATAGCTCGATGCGTTCGACCGGCGCGTGGCGTGGAGCGCTCGCATCGAGCCAACCCGACGCGGTGGCGGTCGCTCGAGCACAGGTGTCGCCGCATTGCGCCGGAAGCCCGATCGGGTAGCCGTCGATCACGGGCGGCGGCAAGGTCACCTGGACGATCCCGAGCCAGGCAGCGCCGATCGCTGCAATCAGGACCGCGGCTACGACCAGCCCCTTCCGGATCGAAGGCATCGGCTCCATCGTGGGCCGAACGCGTCGGCGGCGTCGATGGGTGAAGACCCTGATCGGCGGCCGATCCCGATGCTAGACTCGCGCCGTTCCGAGCCCCGGTGTGCGACCAGTGGAGCGGCATGGACGGCGCGACCCTCCTCCTGGATCTCGTGCTCATCGTCGGGGCTTACCTGTGCGGCTCGATCCCGATGGGCGTGCTCATCGCCCGGCTGACGGGCGGCGTCGATCCGCGGACGGTCGGTTCGGGGCGGACCGGCGGCACCAATGCTCTGCGGGCCCTCGGTCGGAGGCGTGCCGCGGTCGTCGTGGCCGGCGACCTGCTGAAAGGGGCGTTGCCCGTTCTCGTGGCGCGCCTCGTGTCCGGTCAGGCCGTGGTTGAGGTGGCGTGCGGGCTCGCCGCGGTCGTGGGCGCGATCTGGTCGATCTTCGCGGGGTTCCGCAGCGGCCGAGGCGTCGGGACCGGCGTCGGCACGATGCTCGTCATCCAGCCGATCGCGGTGCTCCTCGCCGCTCCCGTCTTCGTGCTCGTGATCCTCGTTACGCGCTACGTGTCGTTGGGCTCACTGCTCGCCTCCGCGGCGCTGTTCCCGGTGATGCTCCTGCTCTGGGCGGTCTGGGCCGGAGCCGTCCCGCCGCAATACCTCGTCTACGCCGTGATCGGCCCGGCGCTGATCTGGATCGCCCACGCAGACAACATCGAACGGCTGATCCACGGCACCGAGCGCAAGTTCGACCTGGGCATGCTGAGTGGCCGCAGCGGTGGAGCCCCCGGCAAGAGCTGAGGGAACCGCGGTTTCCCCGGCGCCACTCCCGCCCGGATCCAGCCATACGCCAGCCACGCGCGCGTTATCCGCAGGGCGGGCCGGGGATTGGCACCGTCGAGGCGAGCGGTTAGCTGCGGACGACTACCGGGCGGTCGAAATGGCCGATATCCAACCGAATTCGGTGGATAAGGCTCCCCTGAATGTCGTTTGGAGATTCTTGTCCAGATCCCGAGTGACTGCGTTCGTCGCGGCTGGCGTTCCAGGGAAAAGCGCCGGAGAGGACCGTAGCGAGCGCACCACCCTCCGAGGTCCGAGGCGAAGCTCCGCGACGCCATCGGCCCGAGGATAGGTGCTGAGCGAGGACCGCAGCCGGCAACGAATCCCTGGGGCGCCCGGCGCGAAAGCCGTTCCCCGCAGGAACGAATCGAACGACCCGGGTCGGCTGACGACCCGGGTCGGGATCACGCTGGTTCGGCGGGCCCTCCGTGGGCCCGCGCCGAGAGGATGGGTCTAGTAGCTGCTACCCCCGCGCTGGCTGCGGAAGCAGTCAGAGCAGTAGACCGGCTTGCCGCTGGTCGGACGGAAGGGGACCTGGGCATCCTTGCCGCAGGAAGAGCAGGTTGCGGTGAACATCTCGCGGGGACCGCGGTCGCGACCATAGCCGCCACCACCGCCGCCGCCGTATCCGCCACCGCCGCCGCCACCGCTGCTGTAGCCGCCGCCGGCGGAATACCCGCCGCCTGCGCCATAGCCGCCGTAGCTGCTGTCACCGGCGCCACCGCCCGCGTTCCGAGCGGCCTTGCGGCTGGCTCGACACGACGGACAACGGCGCGGCTCGGTGAACCCGCGCTGTGCGTAGAAGTCCTGCTCACTTGCGGTGAACACGAACTCCTGGCCGCAATCGGCGCAGGTCAGGTTCTTGTCGTTGTACACGAAACGAAAACTCCTCTCGGTAGCCGTCGCGATCCCTGGGTTCTCGCGTCAGCCGTGAGAGGAGTCCGAGTCGTCGTCGAGCTACGTCTATTCTTGCCGCTGGCCTTCCAACGGCACTTCCGCGCGGGAGTCTAGACGACTGACGACGGACTTGTACAGGGGTATTTTCGCCGATCGCGCCAGATCCTGCTCGCGGCGAGACGTCAGTCGGGCGCTGCCCAGCCGCGAACCCGCTCGACGGCCCGCCGCCAGGCCCGGTAGCCGGCCTCGCGCCGCTCGCCGGCAGCCGGCAGGAAGCGCCGGTCGACCGCCCGGATGGCCGCGATCTCCGCCGGATCGGACCAGAACCCGACGGCCAGGCCGGCGAGCGCGGCAGCCCCGAACGCGGTCGTCTCGCGACCGATGGGCCGCTCGACGGGCCGGCCGACCTGATCCGCGATCAACTGGCAGGCGACGTCGCCGGCACCGCCACCGTCGACCCGGATCTCGGTGAGGGGCGTCGCCAGATCGCCGTCCATGGCCTCGACGACATCACGGATCTGGAAGGCAATCGCATCGAGCGTGGCCCGAGCGATCTCGGGCGCCCCGGTGCCCCGAGTCAGCCCGAACAGGGCGCCCCGCGCGTCGGGGTCCCAGTAGGGCGCGCCCAGCCCGACGAACGCGGGCACGAACACGACCCCGCCGCTGTCGACGGCGCGGCCGGCAAGCGTCTCGATGTCCGCCGATTGGGCGATGAGTCCGAGCCCGTCTCGCAGCCACTGGACCGCGGCGCCCGTCACGAACACCGAGCCCTCGACGGCGTACACGATCGGTGCGGCCGGACCCAGCTGCCAGCCGATCGTCGCGAGCAGCCCGTTGCCGGAATCGACCGGCTCCGCGCCGGTGTTCGCGAGCAGGAACGCGCCCGTTCCGAGCGTGACCTTGGCCTGACCCGCCGCGTGACAGGCCTGGCCGAACGTGGCCGCCTGCTGATCGCCGGCCGAGCCGGCGATCGGGATCGGGCGGCCGAACAGCGTCGGATCGGTCTCGCCGTAGACCTCCGACGAGCTGCGCACCTCCGGCAGCAGCGCTGCCGGGACCTCCATCAAGCGGATGAGATCGTCGTCCCAGCCTGCCCGGTGGATGTCGAGGAGCAGGGTCCGCGACGCGTTCGAGACGTCCGTGACATGGACGCGGCCGCCGGTCAGGCGCCAGATGAGGAAGGAATCCACGGTCCCGGCCGCGAGCTCGCCCCGCTCTGCCCGCGCCCGCAGGGACGGATCCTCGACGAGGACCTGGCGGATCTTCGGGCCCGTGAAATAGGCGTCGAGGGGCAGGCCCGTCTTCGCCCGGACCACCGCCTCGTGCCCGGCCGCCCGGAGCGACTCGCAGAACGGCGCAGTGACGCGGCTCTGCCAGACGATCGCATCGGCGACCGGCCGTCCGCCGGATCGCTCCCAGACCACGGCCGTCTCGCGCTGGTTCGTGACGCCGATCGCGGCGATCGCCTCGGCCCCGCCGACGGCGGCGATGACCTCGCGGGCCGTCGCGAACTGGGCGTCCCAGATCGCCTCCGGGTCGTGACGAACGTCGCCGGGTGCCGGGTAGCGCTGCTCGAACTCGCGCTGGGCGACGGCGGCGACCGCGCCGGTCCGGTCGAAGGCGATCGACCGAGCGCTCGTCGTGCCCTCGTCGAGGGCCAGGACGTAGCGACCGGTCACGGGACGGCGAACTCGCGTTG
>DATLVO010000207.1:0-2175 GCA_035577485.1 Verrucomicrobiia bacterium | reverse complement strand
ATGAATAGGTCGACCATCCCGCCCCCGGATCCGCTCCGTCGGAGACGGCAAGATTGAGATAGTTGGCGGTGAAGTCTGGGTAGTTGAAGCTGATCGAGATGGCGACCCACCGGCCGTGCGTCGCGTCCCAGAGGATCCGGGCGTCCGAGTCCGACTGCCCAACGGGCAGGGCGAACAGCGCCCACGTCGGCACCGACGAGATCTCCGTTCCGAGTCGGTTCGAGATCTTCGCCACCGAGTTCACGACCTGCACGACGTAGCTGCCGCTGACGGCGATCCACGGGTCGGGCGGCTCGAAGCCGCCGCCTCCGCCAGTGTCCAGGCCGGCGAACTCGGCAGCGACCTCGAGATCCGGCGGGCTGACGATTCTTGGCCTCGCGGGCATCGAGCCCGACAGCTTCGGAAGGCGCGTCGCGCTGAGCGGCGCGGGGTGATTGACCTTCGGGCCACGAAGCGGCGGCGCCTTGGCCATCGTGACGCGTGGCGTGCCGGTCGCGAGCTTGCCCGCGATCTTTGCCGAGGCGATGTGATGGGTCGTCACGGTTCGTGTCGGTGCCTTCGACCAGTGCGAGGCCTTGGTCGAACTGCTCGGGGCGGCGGCCGAGATCGGCCCGACGGCCGCGACCAGGAGGATGACCGAGGCAAGCGCCGCTCCGAGCGGCCCCCGGATCCGGACATGGGTGGGCAGGGCGGCGTGTACTGAGGCTGGGCGCATCGACAGTGTCCCTCCCGCGGCCCCCGGCGCCCAATTGGGTGGGCGTCCGCGTATCGAAGCCGGGTTGATTCTGGCAGGTCGGCGGCGATAGGGGAAGCGCAAGCCGCAGCGCTGGTACCATCGCCTGCGGGCCCTCCCGGCACGGGATCGGGCCCGTTCGGCGTGACGTTCGTGAGATGGCGACCCGCCTGCACCCGCTGGAGTCCGAGTGAAGATCGTTGTCGGCCTGGGCAACCCGGGCGGCCAGTACGAGAAGACGCGCCACAACATCGGCTGGATGGTCCTCGACCGGATCGCGGACCGGGCCGGCTGGAATGGCAAGGGTCGAACGCGCGATGCCGCCGCGGTCGCGATGGGTCGCTACAAGGGCCTCGACCTGACGATCGTCAAGCCGCTGACGTTCATGAACGAGTCGGGGCTCGCCGTCCGGAAGGTGCTGGCCCGCGAGCACGCGCCGCTCGGTGACATGCTCGTCGTTGCCGACGACTTCGCCCTGCCATTCGGCAAGCTCCGGTTCCGCGAAGGCGGGGGAGCGGGCGGCCACAACGGCCTCGGGTCGATCATCGATGAGCTCTCGACCGAGAAGTTCAGCCGGCTCCGGGTCGGGATCGGGCCGCCGGATCGCGGCTTTGCCGACCATGTCCTGGCCCCGTTCCAACCCGACGAGCGGGAGCGCCTCGACGCGCTCCTGGATGCAGCGGCCGACGCGGTCGAGGAGTGGGCTCGGCACGGGACCTCGAAGGCGGCGAACCGCTTCAACATGTTCGAGCTGCGACCGGCCGACGAGAGCCGGCTAGCGGCCCCCGGGGCCGTCGATGGGCCGCCCGACGAGACCGGCGTCCGCCGGACCCGGACCGGTTGGCGGAAGGTCCTGAAGCGCGGCGATGAGGGATGACGACCGAGATCGGCCTCGCCCTGCGCGGCAAACGCGGCAAGGAGCGACGGCTCGGGGCCGCGCCCCGGACGGCGATCGGTGGCGCGCGCCGGCTGCCCGACCTGTCGGCCCTGCCGTCGCTGCTGGCGGCGACGGGATCGTTCGCCGGGTTGCGTGAGCGCCTCGGGTCGGCGACCCCGGCCGGCGGCGCACCCGGCGCCCGTCCGACGGGCCGCCACGTCGGGCTCACCTCGGTTCCCCATGGCGCGAAGACCTACCTGGCAGCCGCGCTCGCGCTCGTCGCCGACGGCGAGCGCCTCGTCTGGATCGCCCGCGACGCCGAGATCGGCGATCGCGTCGCCGAGGAGCTCGGGGCGTGGCTCGGCGACCCGGCCCTGGTCGCCGTCCTCGAACCCCGGACGGCGTTGGCCTACGAGCGGAGCGAGCTCGTCGCCGACGAGACCGCGGCGCGGGTCGCCGCGCTCTCCGCCTGGCGCAGCGGCGCGACCCGGATCCTCGTCGCGGGCGTCCAGGCGCTCCTCCAGCACACGATCGCGGTCGAGGACCTGCCGGCGGAGCCCCGGCG
>DATLVO010000206.1:0-2932 GCA_035577485.1 Verrucomicrobiia bacterium | reverse complement strand
TCGCCTGGGCCCGAAGCAGGGGGCCCGCCAGGGCGTCGCGGGGATCCCGGACTGATCCACGGGCGCGGTGTTCGGACTCGTCCGACAGCGACGCACCTGCCCGCGGGCGTGGACGGGAGTCGCCCGGTTGGCGACCGGGCGCCGCAGCTGCCTCGGGGCGGTCGTCGGTTCGTGGTTCCGCCGACGGGTCGCGGGCCGTCGACGCATCGCGCGTCGTCGCAGAGTCCCACGTCGTCGACCCGCTCGGCGTCGGGCCCGCGGGCGTCCGACCGCGGGTCCGCGCCGCCGACGCCCCGGACGTCCCGACCGGTGGCGCATGCGCGGGGCGCTCCTCGGCCCGGTCTCCGTCGGGCGGCGACGCATCAGGCGAGGACGGGTCGGCCGGTGCCTCGCTCCCCGGCTCGTCGTCGATGATCCAGCGACCTGCAGCCGACCGACGGGCCCGTCGCTGGTACTCGGGCCCGTGCTTGCGGGGGTCGGCGTATTCCTTCGGGTTGATCGTCCAGTACGTCCCGCTCGAGGCGCCGTACCAGGTGGCGCCCGTCCAGCCCGGCTCGAACGGCTCCTCGTCGGCGGCGTCGTACGAGGTCGAGCCCGGTGTGGCCCGATTCGAGGGCCGACGCCGAGCGCCGGCCCGACGACCCGCGGTGGGTTCGCCCGCTCGGCCGGGCCTCGAGCCCGTCCCGCTCGCGTTGCCTCCCGCCCCGGGCGCGGAAGGCCCCGCCCTGCCATCCGATCCGCCGGCACCCGATGGGCCGGTCGTCGGGTCGTCGCTCCGTGGGCTGCCGGGACGCGGACGCGTGCCGGGCGGCGGCCGCCGACGCCCTTCGTCCGTGCCGGACGCCCGGGCCCGGTCGGGATCAGCCGCCCACGGCTCGCGTGCCGGCGCCGTGCCCGGGCGCGACCCGATCCGGCGGCCGCGCTGGGGACCGGCGAGGATCTCGTACGCGGCCTGGATCGCCAGGAAGCGAGGCAGCGCGGCCTCGCCCGCCGCGTCCGGATGGTTTGCTTTTGCCAGCCGCCGGTACGCGCGCCGGACCTCGTCGAGCGAGGCGCCCGGCGAGAGGCCCAGGGTCCGCCAGGGATCGAGGCTTCCGGTCATCCGCCGAAGGATGCAACGCCGGCGAGGATCGCGTCGAAGGTCCAGAGCGTCGACACCCGAGACATGGACGCCGGCGCGGTCAACGCGGCGTCAGACGAGCTCGCGCAGGGGGGCCAGCTCGAAGTCCGGGATCGCCTCCGCCCCGACCCGGCCGTGCGGGTCGAGATCGACCGGACGGTGATAGCGGGCGAGGACCCGCAGCGCCTGCGCATCGAGGACGCCGGCCTGGCCGAGCACCTCGACGGTCGCGGCCCACGTCCCACGCTCGTAGCCGTCGCCGTCCTCGATCTTGATCGCGATCCCCGAGGCGGCGCGGTCGGCCGGTCGGTCCGGGTCGATCGGGGCTCGTGCCGGCAGGACGGCGAGGCCCCGGAGCGCCTCCATCCCGCCCTTGCTCACGATCCGGCCCGGTGCCGCCTTCATCAGCGAGGTGTCGAGGCGGTCGCGTGTCCCGCCGACCATCTCGGGGTGGGCGATCATCGCGTCCCGAACCCGGGTCAGCGCGGGGGCGAGCGATGAACGAGCGTCGCTGGCGGCGGCGGCCGAGGGATCGGCGAGCAGGGCGTACGCGCGGGCGACCTCGCGCAGCTGGAACGCGTAGGTCGCGACCCCGCAGCCGTCGATCCCCGTCCGCAGCCGGCCCGGGGTCGTCCCGAACGCCCGGGCGACGACCGATCGGTAGGCGACCTGGGCCGGGTGGCCGTCGAGCCAGTAGCCCTCCGGGTCCCAGCCGCGCAGCCGGGAGAGCAGCAGGAATACGGAATGCTGCCCCGAGCACATGTGGCGGATCGGGCTGGCCTTCTCACCGTCGCGCGCGAGACGAGCCGCCGTCAGCGCGTCGAGGGGCATGCCCTCGGACCCGGTGGCGATCAGGGTCTGGCTGACGCCCGCCCGCCGGAACATGCCCTGGAGCGTCCGGACGTGGAGGTCCTCGCCCGAATGCGAGCTGGCCATCAGGGCGAGCTCGGGCGGGACGAGATCGAAGGCCTCGATCCCGCCGGCCTCGATCAGGGCGACGACCCCGAACGGCTTGACGCAGCTCCGGAGGTAGACGACCCGCTCGGGATCGCCGAGGCCGCGGACGAGCCGCCCATCGGGGTCGACCTCGACCACGTCGCCGCGGTGGACGCTCTCCTCGATCCCGTTCCGGATCTGGCGGACGAGGATCGGGCCGGGCTTGCGAACCGGGCGGGCCGGGCGGCGGATGGCCGGCTGGGCGGGGCGGGGCGCGGGCTTGGTCGGCGTCAGGCTGCCCTCGATCGTCACGGTCCCGGCAGGATACTGCGCGGCGATCCCTCGCGACCCTCCGCCGGCGGTAGCCGCCGCTCTCTCCGGGGTGAACGCCCGTTCCGGCCGGGGCTTGCTAGCATTCGGTGGTCCTGCCCACCCGTTGCGGCCAGCCCGGAGGACCTCGTGTCGTCGCCGTCCAGCCTGCACGTCTCGACCCATCCGGCCGTCCGCCACAAGCTCGCGATCCTCCGCGACGAGCGGACCGAGCCGAAGAAGTTCCGCGAGGTCGTCCGCGAGCTCTCCTGGCTCCTCGGCTACGAGGCCCTTGCGGACGCCCGGGTGCGGCCCCTGACGATCCGGACGCCGATCGAGGAGATGCAGGCCGAAGAGCTCGGCGACCGGATCGGCCTCATCCCGATTCTGCGGGCCGGTCTCGGGATGGTCGACGCGATGCTCGAGCTGATGCCGACGGCCGAGGTCTGGCACCTCGGCCTGTTCCGGGACGAGCGAACGCTCCTGCCGGTCGAGTACTACAACAAGCTGCCCGACTCGGCGACGGTCGATCTCTGCCTGATCCTCGATCCGATGCTCGCCACCGGC
>DATLVO010000205.1:0-6266 GCA_035577485.1 Verrucomicrobiia bacterium | reverse complement strand
ACGAACGGCCGATGCGGCGTATGGCCCTCGAGCGCGTCCCAGCCCTCGACGGCCCGCTCGTGGAGCTCCTCGCGTCCGCCGACGACGTCGAACGTCCCGCACGCCGGACAGTCGTAGATCGGCAGCGCCAGGCCCCAGTAGCGCTTCTTGCTGATCATCCAGTCGTGCATGTTCAGGAGCCAGTCGAGCTCCCGCTCGTAGCCGAATGACGGGATCCACCGTATCCGGTCGACGACCTCCATGATCTGGTAGCGCAGGCTCGCGTCGACCTCGGCCTTCGTCAGCTGCTCGCGGGGCCGGTCGTAGACCTGGCCCATCGAGATGAACCATTCGTCGACGAGCCGGAACAGCAGCGGCGTCCCGCACCGCCAGCAGTGCGGGTAGCGGTGGGTGTACGGCTCGAGGTGGTAGAAGAAGCCGCGCTGCTCGAGGTCGTCGACGATCTCCTCGGCCACCTCCGGGGCGAGCTTCCCCGTCAGCCAGTCGAACCCATCGTAGTAGCGGCCGCCCTCGTCGATCGGCCCGATGACGGGCAACCCGAGGGCCTTCCCGAGCTGGTAGTCCTCCGCGCCGGCCCCGGGCGCGATGTGGACGATCCCGGTGCCCTCGTCCTCTCCGACCTCGGTCCACGGGATGACCCGATGGGCATACGCGGTTCCCGGGTCGTCGCGCGTGCCCTTGGCGAATGCCTCGCGCACCGCCGGGAGCGCATCGAACGGACCTGTGTACCGCCAGTCGACCAGCTCCCGACCGAGCTTCGACTCGAGAACCTCGAACGGACCAACCACGGCCTGCTTCAGCGTCCCCTTGCCCACCCAGAACGACTGATCGCCCTGGCGGATCCGGACGTACTCCAGCTCCGGTCCGACCGCGGCGGCGACGTTCGCGGCAAGCGTCCACGGCGTCGTCGTCCACACGAGGAGTGCCTCGCCGGGTCGGTCCGAGAGTGGGAAGCGCACCGTGAGCCCGGGATCCTCCCGGTCGGCGTAACCCTCGTTCATCTCCATCTGGGAGAGGCCGGTCCCGCAGCGCGGGCACCACGGCATCGAGTCGTGGCCCTTGTAGATCCAGCCGCGCTTGTGGCACTCGGCGAGGAAGCCCCAGATCAGGTCGTTGTTCTCGTTGCTGAACGTGTAGTAGCTGCCCCCGAGCTCCGGATGCCCGAGCCGGCCGACCAGCATCTCCGCGGTGTCGGTGAGCGGTCCGGCCGGCCCCCGGATCGTCATGGCCTGCGACGGGTCGGCCGCCAGCGCGTCGCGAAGTCGGCGCAGCTCGTCGGGATCGTCCCAGTCCATCCACATCCCGAGCCGGATGCTCTGCTCGGTCTGGCGGGCGGCGTACGTCAGGACCCGCTGCTTGCAGAGCGAGACGAACGCGGCGATGCCGTAGTCCTCGATGTCGCGCTTGCTCGTGAAGCCGAGGTCCTTCTCGACGTTGACCTCGACCCACAGCCCCTGGCAGTCGAACCCGTTCTGGTAGCGCTGGTCCTCGCCGAGCATGGCGTGGAACCGCTGGTAGAGGTCCTTGTACGTCCGGCCCCAGGCGTGGTGGACGCCCATCGGGTTGTTGGCCGTGATCGGCCCGTCGAGGAAGCTCCATTTCGGGCCGCCCGCGTTCTGGGCGCGAAGTCGCTCGAACGTCCGACGGTCACGCCATTGGGCCAGGATCTCGTGCTCCTGGGCGACGAGGTCGGGTTTCGCGCTGACGGGTCGGAACATCGGGCCTCGGCTGGACGAACGGAGCGACGGGTCGGGTGCTCGCCGCGGAGCTGCGAGCGCCGGCGCCCCGTTCGGGGCGAGCCCCGGCGACGCCCGTCGGGTGTCCGAGTATCCTACCCGCGATGCAGAGCTCGCAGGAGTCGCGACCGCGCGGGCGATCTCCGTTCGTGGCGGCGTTCCTTTCCCTCGTCTTTCCGGGTCTCGGGCACGCGTACGCGGGCGCCTACCAGCGAGCCCTCGGGTTCGCCGCCCCGCTCGTGCTCTTCGGCGCCCTCGTCGCCGGTCTCGCGCTCCGGGCCCAGCCCGGCCAGCTGATCGGCTTCATCCTCACCCCGTGGGTCCTGCCCGGAGTCTTCGTCCTCAACCTCGCCCTGCTGCTCTACCGGCTCGTCGCGATCGTCGACGCCTGGCGGGTCACGGCGTACCTGAACGCGATGGCGACGAGCGGCGGCGGCCGGCTCGGCAGGCCGCGGCTGGTCCCGACGCCGGTGTCGGTCGCCGGGCTTCTCGCGGTCCTCCTCGTCATGTCCGGCGGCCACGTCGTCGTTGCGCGGTACGACCTGATCGCCCTCGGGGCCCTGAACGACCCGTGCGTCTTCCTGTCCGAGGACACGGCCGGGACCGCGAACTGCGACACGTCGACACCGCCGCCGTCGGGCTCCCAGGACCAGACCGACGAGCCGATCGACAGCCCGACGCCGACGGACACGCCCCCACCGGTGCAGGGCTCGGACCTGCCGAACGCGACGATCCCCCCGTGGGACGGCACGGAGCGGCTCAATATCCTGCTCATCGGCTCCGATCAGCGCCCGAACGAGGGCACCTACAACACCGACACGCTGATCGTCGTCTCGATCGACCCGGTGTCGAAGCAGGTCGCGATGTTCAGCCTGCCGCGCGACTCGTGGGGCATCCCCCTGCCGCCGGGCCCGTTGCGCAACGCCTACGCCAGCGTCGGCGGGATCTACCCGAAGAAGATCAACTCGCTCTTCACGACCGTCCGCAATCGCCCGGATCTCGTCCCCGGGACGAGCCGGACGCGCGGCTACAACGGCCTGAAGGAGGTCCTCGGCAACCTCTACAACCTCGACATCAAATACTTCGTGGAGGTCAACTTCACGGGATTCAAGCAGGTCGTCGACGCGATGGGCGGGGTGACGATCAACGTCCAGGTGCCGGTCCTCGACGAAAGCTATCCGAGCGACACCGGGCGCTTGTCGCGGGTCTACATCCCGGCCGGGATCCAGCACATGACGGGGGCCCAGGCACTCGTCTACGCCCGGTCGCGGCACGGCTCCGATGACTTCGACCGCGGCTACCGCCAGCAGCGCGTCCTCACCTCGCTCCGGGAGCAGGCGAACATCGCCGACCTGATCCCACGGATCCCGCAGCTGCTCGACGCGGTCAAGGCCACGGTCCGGACCGACATCCCGCAGGACCAGCTCGCGAAGCTGGCCGGGCTCGCCGGCAGCGTCGACACGAAGAACATCCGCTCGTACGTGTTCTCGTACCCTCGCTACGGCACGCAGACGCCGCCCGGCGCGCCGGAGTACCGCTACATGCCGGATGTCGGCCGGATCCGGACCGCGGTCGCCAACGCCTTCAAGGTCGACCCGCAGCTCGAGGACACGCGGGCCGCCCTCGGCCAGGAGAACGCTTCGATCTGGGTCCTCAACGGCTCCGGCAAGGTGAACCAGGCGTCGACGCTCGCGGCCTATCTCGACTACTACGGGCTGAACACGTCGGCGCCCAACCAGAAGCCGCCGAAGAATGGCTCCGGCGGGACGCAGATCGTCGTCTACAACGGCGCGGAGACGCGTCTGACCGACACGATCAACTTCCTCGAATCGACGTTCAAGACGAAGGTGGTGCTCAAGAACGATCCGGCCGTGAGCGCCGACATCGTGATCACCACGTCGAACGCGACCCCGAATCTCACGCCGCCCCCGAGCAGCTAGCCGGAGTCTGCCCGGCGCCTGTCGCGTTCGACGTGGCGCACGCCGCGATTTCCTGTCAACCGTCCGCCAGGCGGTCATTGGTCAACACGAACGACCGCTGCTCCGGCCGATCACGCACGAACGAGCGCCAGGAATCCGTCAAACGACTCCGGATCGGCGCAGGTGGCAGATATCTGCCGACGAGCGACCGCCTGGCGATCATTTTTCAGAACGTCGTCGCGGGCGGCGATGGCGATCGCACGGTCGCAAGGTCAGGGTCGCAAGCCGACGCTCGCGAGCTCCGCTTTTGCGAGCCGGTCGTGACGGCCACCGACCCAGTCGCCCAGTGGATCAGGCGAGAACTGGAGCAGCGTCAGGTAGTCGAGCCGGGTCACGGCCCGCATCGCCAACGCTCGCTCGACCGATGCGGCGCCGACGCGGGGCGCAGTGCGGATGGCTCGGTGCGCGGCCCGGACGCGCCGAAGCCGCTCCCAGCGCCACGGCAGATAGCGATACAGCCACGGCCCCAGCGTCACGAGTGCCAGGAGCAATGCGAGCACGACGGCGACCACGAAGATGAACTGTTCCAGCTGCGTCCCGAAGTCGGACAGGGGCCCGCCGGCTCCCGCGAACGCGTCCCGCGCAAGATCGCGGACCTGCGATCCGACGAGCGGCAGGCCGGCAAGCGACTCGCCCAGGTTGACCCCGCCCTGGACCATCGTCTGGCCGCCCGCCCGAACGGCCCGGCCGGCCACGGCGAAGCCGGAAAGGAACGAGAACAGCTGCCAGACGATGCTGCCCCAGAAGAGCACCCACAGAAACGTCGCCACATCGGCGATCTGCTCCTTGGTCCGCGCGCCGGGCAGCTCACTCCAGACCTTGATCATCGACCGTCCTCCCGCCTCTCACCCCCGTTTCGGGAAGTGTCCGGAGAGCCGGCCACCATTCGCGACCCGCCGATGACCGGGCGCGTATCAGGTGCATTCGCGACTGCACTCGTCACGCCCGCGAGCGCGTACGTGCGCTTCCTGTCAACCGACCGCCAAGCGGTCATTCGTCAGCCCGAACGAGGGACGTCGCGGCTACTCACGCACGGACGAGCGTCAGGAATCCGTCAAACGGACTCGGATCGGCGCATCTGACAGAAAACCGCTGACGAGCGACCGCGTGCCGCCCGCGTGTCGTGTTTCTTGTCAAACGAACGCCAGGCGGTCATTGGTCAGCGCGAACGACGGCTACTCCCGCCGCTCACGCACCAACGAGCGTCAGGAGTCCGTCAAACGGCTCAGGATCGGCGCATCTGACGACAATCCGCTGACGAGCGACCGCGTGGAGATCGTTTGACAGGTTTCGGGGTCGTCTGCGCTCGCGCTTGCCCGAGACGCGCGTTACTCCGGGATCTCCGTGAGCCAGTGGCGATACTCCGGCAGGCGCCCCCGCACCGCGTCGAAGTAGCGCTGCCGAACGAGGCTCGAGATCGGGCCGACCTGGCCCGAGCCCACCGGCCGATGGTCGATCTCCGTGACCGGCGAGATCTGCACGCCCGTGCCGCACAGGAACATCTCGTCCGCGATGTAGAGCTCCGAGCGGTCGATCGAGCGGATCTCGATCGGGACGTGCTCGTTCGCGAGGAGCTCGAGCATCGCCTTGCGGGTCACGCCCTCGAGGATGTCGTCGTTGACCGGCGGGGTCAGCGCCACGCCGTCGCGGATCATGAAGAGGTTCGCCGCGGATGCCTCGTTCACGTGCCCGTCCGCGGTCAGGACGACCGCCTCGTCGTAGCCGTTGAGCTCGGCCTCCGACTTCTGGAAGGCCATGTTCACGTACCCGCCGACGATCTTGCCGCGGGCCGGCAGGGCCTCGTCGGCGTTCCGCCGCCAGGTCGAGGTCATGACCCGGATCCCCGACTCGGTGTCGACATAGTTCCCGAACGGGATCGCGATGATGTCGAGCTGGTTCTCGAGGTGATGGAGGCGAACGCCGATTGCCTTCGTCGACTTGTAGAACGACGGCCGGATGTAGGCGTCCTCGCGGAAGTGGTTCCGGCGGACGGTCTCGACGATCAGCCGGGTCAGCTCGTCGACGGCCGGGACGTTCTCCATCAGGAGGATCCGGCAGGACTGCCGGATCCGCTCGACGTGCTCGCGGAGCTTCAGCCCGTAGAGCTTGCCCTCGTCGGCGTTCCAATAGGCGCGGATCCCCTCGAACGTCGCGGTCCCGTACATGAACGCGTGGGTCATGATGCTGACCTTGGCGTCGCGCATCGGGACCCAGTCGCCCTCGAAATAGGCGATGAGGTCGTCGAGGGCGCCGGGCTTCGGCGCGTGATGCGTGGCCGGCGCCGGCGTGGCGTCGGACTTCTCGGTCAACATCGGCTGAGCTCCTGCGCTGCGGTCGGCCGAGTATATCAGTGGGTCGCCGGAGCCCCGCCCACCTCGCCCGTGACGACGCCGATGACGAGTGCGAGGTAGACGAGGTAGAACGCGCCACCGACGAGCAGCGAGCGACCGCGCAGGTAGCCGCGACGGGCCATCGGGATGAAGATGACCGCGGAGGCCACGAAGGCGATCGCGGCCGACGCGAAGGCGACGTACGAGTCCTCGCTGACGAC
>DATLVO010000204.1:0-9739 GCA_035577485.1 Verrucomicrobiia bacterium | reverse complement strand
ATCGAGCCGCGACCGATCGAGCCCGACCGCCGCCGCGGCGTGCGAGCCGTCGCCGCCGTAGGTGAGCCGGAACCGCGTTCCGGCCGGCGTCTCGACGCGCATCGCCGGCACCGGCCGGGCCACTGCGGCAACCTCCGCCGCGCCCAGGCCGATGCGCTTCAGAGCTCGAACCGTGACCGGCGAGGTGAAGACGCCGCACGCCCGCCAGTGCCAGGCCGGCGACCGCTCGAGGAGCAGCACGTCGCGCCCCAGCCCGGCGAGACCGATCGCGACCGCGGCCCCGGCCGGCCCGCCACCGACGACCACGACCTCGCGACGCTCGACGACGGTCATCTCGGGTCGGTCAGTGGGCCGCGATCGCGTAGCGGTGACCGGCCACCCCGGTGAGGGTCGCGACGGGTACGAGGCCGGCCTGGTCGAGGAGCGCGACCATCTCGGCGCGCGTCCACCCACGCCGGACGGACAACGGACCGTCGTTGCGCGTGTAGCGGCCGGTGGCGATGGTCCGGGTCAGCAGCCACGCGCCGATCCACGCGTGGCGGCTCCGCGCCAGGTCGTTCACGACGATTCCCCGGCTGGCCACCCGCCGCATCTCCCGCACGAAGGCCACCACCTCGGGCGCCTCGAGGTGGTGGAGGACCATCGACGCGTGGACGACGTCGAACGACGCGTCCGGGTAGGGCAGGCCGAGCCCGTCCGCGAGCGCGAGGGTCAACCCGGGCGTGGTCGCGATCTCGGGGTGGGCCACGTGGGCCGCGGCGAGGACCTCGGGCCGGCTGTCCGTCGCCGTCACGGACACGGCTCGGCCCCGTCGACGTGCCGCCCTCAGAAGGCTGAGCGGGATGTCGGCGCCGCCCGTCCCGACGTCGAGCAGGCGGGTGGTGTCGCCGAGGGCGGCGATCGCCCGTCGCGACAGGGCCGCGCCGCCGGTCAGCCAGTTCAGCCTGCCCAGGTCGCGCAGGTTCGCGACGAGGGCAGCCTGGTCGTCGAGCGGCCCGTCGAGGAGCTCGGGCGCATGCGTGGCGCGGTCCATTCGGGGCAGCCTAGCGGTTGGTCGCCCGGAGTGACGCTACCCTGATCGGGATTCGGGCCCGGCTGGCAGGAGGGCCCGTCCTGCGGAGTGCGTCCGTGATCGTCGTCGCCGGAGAGAGCCTCATCGACCTGATCGTCCGACCGGACGGGCGGGTCGATGCCGCTCCGGGTGGCGGACCGTACAACGCCGCGCGGGCCGTGGCCCGGCTCGGCCGGCCGGTCGCGTTCCTCGGCCGCATGTCGACCGACCGGTTCGGCGCGATCCTGCGGGCGGGGCTGGAGGCCGACGGCGTCGACCTGGGGCTCGTCGTCGCGACCGACGATCCGACCCTCCTCGCGATCGCCGAGCTCGACCCCGACGGTTCCGCCACGTACCGGTTCTACGCTGAGGGGACCGCGGCCCCAGGCCTCTGCGTGTCCGACGTCCCGAACGGGCTCCCGGCCGCGACGTCGACGCTCCACGTC
Source organism: Verrucomicrobiia bacterium (assembly GCA_035577485.1). Lineage (GTDB taxonomy): Bacteria > Chloroflexota > Limnocylindria > Limnocylindrales > CSP1-4 > CF-46. Next base: position 8,242 of record DATLVO010000204.1, on the reverse strand, counting down.
GGGACCCTGGGTCTCGTCTACGAGCCGATGGCTTCGACGATCGAGGCACTCGTCGGCGGTGTCGGCCCCGAGGTCCTCGTCGTCATCGACCCGAACTGCCGGCCCGCCGCGATCCGCGACGTCGCGGCCTACCGGGCCCGCCTCGGGCGGATCCTCGCCCGCGCCGACATCGTGAAGGCCAGCGTCGAGGACCTCGCCTGGCTCGAGCCGGCGACGGACCCGGTTGAAGCCGCGCGACGGTTGATCGAGTGCGGTCCCTCGGTCGCCCTCGTCACCGATGGCGCCCGACCCGTCCGGATCGTGACCCGTGCCCGGGTCGTGGAGGTGCCGGTGCCATCCGTCGAGGTCGCCCATACGGTCGGCGCCGGTGACGCGTTCGGGGCGGGCTTCATGGCTGCGTGGGACTCCTCGGGCAAGGGACGGGCGGACCTGGGCGATCCGGAGGCGATCGCCGCCGCCACGCGGTTCGCGGTCGACGTCGGCTCGGGCACGGCAGCCAGGGGCTGGACGTGACGCGGGCGCGTCGTCCCATCAAGGTCCTTGCGGCAACGGTCGTGCTCCTCGGCGCGCTCGTCACCGGTGGGTCGCCCTTCGCGGGCGGGCCGTCGCCGGTCGCGGCGCTGACCGTTTCGCCCGCGGTGCTCACGGGCGTCGCCTGGCCGACCCAGAGCCTCGGCGACCGCGGCACGGACGTGATCGCGATCCAGTCGATGCTCCGCCAGCGGCTCCTGCCGACGCCGCTGCCGCGCCGGCGCACGACGCTTCGGACGATCGTCCTGCCACCGGTCGACGGCTTCTTCGGCGTCACGACCGACGACGCGGTCCGGCGGTTCCAGGCAGGCCACGGGTTGACCGCCACCGGCATCGTCGACGGACCCACCTGGCTAGCCCTGGTGATCCCGCTCGGTATCGGCTCGGTGGGGCCCGAGGTCGCCGCGCTCCAGCGCGAGCTCGTCGAGAAGCGCGCTGCGCCGCTGGTCGTCGACGGGATCTTCGATTCGACGACACGCTCCGCCGTCGTCGCCTTCCAGGGCCACGTCGGGATCGCGAGGACCGGCGTCGTCGACGCCACGACCTGGCGGATCCTCGTCTGGCATTACGAGCTGCCGCGGTTCGGAGCGTCAGGGCTGTGCGACTACTCCGTGGGGAACGGGCCGGCGAACTGGGGCACCGCCGAGGCAATCGCGAGCCTGGAGGTTTCCGGCGCCTGGTCGGTCGCGCACGGCTACGGACGCGTCGCCGTCGGCGACGTCTCGTTCGAGAACGGTGGCCCGATCCCCGGTCACGACACCCACCGCGTCGGGCTCGACGTCGACATCCGGCCGCTCCGCAAGGCCAACGATCAGTGCACGCAGCGCACGAACTGGCGCTCCACGACCTACGACCGCGCGGCGACGCGGGCGCTGGTCAAGGCGATCCGGGCGCTCGCGCCGGGTCACGTCAAGTTGATCTACTTCAACGACCCGGTGCTGATCGCGGAGGGGCTGACGACCCGCTTCACGGGCCACGATGACCACCTCCACATCCGGTACTGCGAGGCGACCCACCCGAACGTGTTGTACGACTGCTGAGGGCAACGGCCCCGCACGTGCTCGGGGGCTTCCGACACCCGCGGTGCCATAATGCCTCCCCATGGCGACCGAGACCGACCCCGCCGTCGCACGGAGCGATGCCGTCACGAGCGTCGGCGACCGCGCCCCCTCGAGCTGGGGCCTCGGCGACGGCCAGGCGATCCCCTGGGACTACGCGCCGGCGCCGGAGTCGCGTGACGTCGTCCGACTGAAGGAGCGCTACGGGCTCTTCATCGGCGGCAAGGACGTCGCCGCGAGCGACGGCCAGGTCTTCACGTCGGTCAACCCGGCGACCGAGGAGCCGCTGGCCGAGGTCGCCCGGGCCACCGCCGCCGACATGGACGCTGCGGTGCGCGCCGCCCGGACGGCCTTCCGCCGGCGCTGGGGCGGCCTGCCGGGCAAGGAGCGCGCGAAGTACCTCTTCCGGATCGCGCGGATCCTCCAGGAGCGATCGCGGGAGTTCGCCGTCCTCGAGTCGATGGACTCGGGCAAGCCGATCAAGGAATCCCGGGACGTCGACGTCCCGCTCGCCGCGGCCCATTTCTGGTACTACGCGGGCTGGGCGGACAAGCTCGAGTACGCGTTCCCGGGGCGGGTCGCGAAGCCCCTCGGCGTCGCCGGCCAGATCATCCCATGGAACTTCCCGCTCCTGATGCTTGCCTGGAAGATCGCGCCGGCCCTCGCCGCCGGCAACACGGTCGTCCTCAAGCCCGCGTCGACGACCCCGTTGAGCGCGCTGCTCTTCGCCGACGTTTGCCGCCAAGCCGACCTGCCGCCGGGCGTCGTGAACATCGTCCCCGGTCCCGGCGAGATCGGGATGTCGCTCGTCACCCACCCAGGTGTCGACAAGGTGGCCTTCACGGGGTCGACCGACATCGGCAAGAAGATCTACAAGGGCGTCGCCGGCACCGACAAGGGGCTGACGCTCGAGCTCGGCGGCAAGGCCGCGAACATCGTCTTCGACGACGCGCCGCTCGACCAGGCGGTCGAGGGGATCGTGAACGGCATCTACTTCAACCAGGGCGAGGTCTGCTGCGCGGGGTCGCGGCTGCTCGCCCAGGAGTCGATCGTCGAGCCCCTGATCGAGAAGCTCAAGGATCGTCTGTCGACGATCCGGGTCGGCGACCCGCTCGACAAGAACACGGATGTCGGCGCGATCAACTCCCGGGCGCAGCTCGAGAAGATCACCGAGCTGGTCGCCGCCGGCCGCGCCGAGGGGGCGGAGATGTACCAGCCGGCCTGCGACCTGCCGGACCGCGGCTATTTCTTCCGGCCGACGCTCTTCACGAACGTCGCCCAGTCCAGCCGGATCGCCCGCGAGGAGATCTTCGGGCCGGTGCTGTCGGTGCTCACGTTCCGGACGCCCGAGGAGGCGGTCGAGAAGGCGAACAACACGCCGTACGGGCTGTCCGCCGGGGTCTGGACCGACAAGGGCAGCCGCATCCTGCACATGGTCAAGCGGATGAAAGCCGGCGTCGTGTGGGCGAACACCTTCAACCGGTTCGACCCGACGTCCCCGTTCGGCGGCTACAAGGAGTCGGGCTTCGGCCGCGAGGGCGGGATGCACGGGCTCCACGCCTACGTCCGCCTCGAGGACCGCTGACTCGGTGGCGCGCCGCACCGTTTTCCGAGGCACCAACCCACGTGGTGGCGGCGACCGAATCACTCCCGTTTCTGGCCCTCATCGCCTTGGAATTAGCCTATCAAGGCTAATTCGCCCCGCTCAAGGCGGCAGTTCCGTCGTCCGCACCACCGGGGCTGGTATCTCGGATGGCTGACACTCGGATCGACGTCCGCAAGACCTACAAGCTCTACATCGGCGGCACGTTCCCGCGATCCGAGAGCGGCCGCTCCTACCCGATCGCGGCGGCGAACGGCGACCCGCTGGCGAACGCGGTTCGCGGGTCGCGCAAGGATCTCCGCGACGCAGTCCGGGCCGCGCGCAAGGCGGCCCAGCCCTGGGCGGACAAGACGGCCATGAACCGCGGCCAGGTGCTCTACCGGGTCGCCGAGCTGATGGAAGGCCGGCGCGACCAGTTCGTCGCCGAGGTCGCCGCGGCCGAGGGCCTCCGCGAGTCGAAGGCGCGGACCGTGGTCGACCGGGCAATCGACCGCTGGGTCTGGTACGCCGGCTGGGCCGACAAGATCGCCCAGGTCCTCGGCTCGTCGAACCCGGTCGCGGCACCGTACTTCAACTTCACGATCCCCGAGGCGACCGGGGTCGTCGGGATCGTGGCCCCGGAGACGAGCAGCCTGCTCGGGCTCGTCAGCCGCCTCGCGCCGCCGCTTGTCGCGGGCAATGCCGTGGTCGTCCTCGCGTCGGAGACGCGGCCGCTGCCCGCGATCACCCTGACCGAGGTCCTCGCGACGTCGGACGTGCCCGGCGGCGTCGTCAACGTCCTGACCGGCTGGAAGAAGGAGTTGGTACCCGTCCTCGCCGGGCATGTTGATGTCGACGCGATCGACGTCTGGGGCGTGCCACCGGACCTCCGGACCGATGTCGAGCTCCTCGCCGCGGACAACGTCAAGCGGCTCGCTCGCCGGCCGGCGGGCGTGACGGACGCCCGCTTCGACTGGCTCGACGACCGCGCCGCGGAACGCCCAGAGTGGATCGCGGCCTACCTCGAGATGAAGACCGTATGGCACCCCATCGGGGTCTGAGCTCGCCGGATCCCCGCTAGGCCGCGCGGAGATCGTCCGATATCGAACGGTCCGGGGACTCACTTGCGCTTCCTGCCGGATTCCTCCGATTTCGCACACCGAAATGGGACGCACGGTCGGGGACGGACAGATGGTTGCTGCGCCGTCCGGCGTCGGACATGGTCGGGCGCGTCCGTTCTTCACTAATGTTCAGTATTGACTGAACGTTCTGAACGGACGTAGCATAGGCCTGTGGCCATGACCCTGACGCCGGCGCAAAGCGACTTCATCGAAGAGATGGGCCAGTTCCTCGGCGGCTACGGAATGACGCCGATGGCGGGCCGGATGTGGGGCTGGCTCCTGCTCTGCGACCCGCCGGAGCAGACCGCGGCCGAGATCGCCGAGGCGCTCCAGGCAAGCCGCGGCGCGATCAGCGGCACGGCGCGGATCCTCGCCTCTGCCGGCTTCATCCGCCGGACGACCCGGCGTGGCGACCGCCGCGAGTACTTCAGCTCGCCACCCGACGCCCTCGACTCGATGCTGTCGAACGCGGGCGTCATCTACCGCCGCCTCCGCGAGATCGCCGAGCATGGTCTCGCCGCAGCCGGTGACTCCCCGAGCGCCGAGGCCCGCCTCCGGGAGTTCCGCGACGTCGTCGCCTTCATCGAGGCCGAGCTCCCCCGTCTCATCGAGCGCTTCCTTCGCGACCGTTCAACCCTGCCGGCCCAGGCCGGCGAAAGGAAAGCACCGTGACCGCGATCATCCAGACCGAAAAGCTCACGAAGACCTACGGCTCGCACCGGGGGATCGACGACGTCGACCTCATGGTCGGCGAGGGCGAGGCCTTCGGGTTCCTCGGGCCCAACGGCGCCGGCAAGACCACGACGATCCGGACCCTCCTCGATCACATCCGGCCGACGAGCGGCCGGGCGACGGTGTTCGGGATCGAGACCACGGTCGACCCGGTGGCGATCCACCGTCGGGTCGGCTACCTCCCGGGCGAGTTCACGCTCTACGACAAGCTCACCGGCGGCCAGACCATCGAGTACTTCGCGAACCTCCGGGGCAGCGTCGATCCGGCCTACCAGGCCGACCTCATCGCCCGGCTCGACATCGACCCGTCGCGGAAGTTCCGTGAGTACTCGAAGGGCAACAAGCAGAAGATCGGCCTCGTCGTGGCGTTCCAGCACCGGCCGGACCTGTTGATGCTCGACGAGCCGACGTCAGGCCTCGACCCCCTCGTCCAGCAGACCTTCTACGAGATCATCCGCGAGGCCAAGGCCGAGGGTCGGACGATCTTCCTCTCGAGCCACATCCTCAGCGAGGTCGAGAAGACCTGCGACCGTGTCGCGATCATCCGCGAGGGCCGACTGATCAAGGTCGACCGGGTCGAGGCGCTCCGGGATCTCGCCCACCATCAGGTCGAGCTCCGGTTCGCCGGCGAGGTCCCGATGGGCGCGTTCGCCGCGATCCCGGGCGTGAGCGAGGTCACGACGGAGGACCACCTCCTGCGGATGCGCGTCTCGGGCCCGATCACGCCCGTCGTCCGCGAGGCCGCCCGTTACGAGCTGCTCGACTTCGTGAGCCGCGAGCCGTCGCTCGAGGAGACGTTCCTGGCGATGTATGGCGAGCAGGCCGGTCAGGCGGCTTGACATGACGACCGACGTCCGTCGGCAGCCGTCGGCTGCCCTGCCCAATCCCGTTCCGCTCGTCCGGCGCCTCTACGGCCTCGGCAGTGTCTTCGGCAAGACGATCCGCGACTCGCGTCGCGCGACGATCATCGTTGGCGTCGTCCTCGGCATCCTCCTCGTTGGCGTGGCAAAGGCGATCGTCACCGAGTTCGCGACGGTCCAATCGCGCCAGGAGATGGGCGACCTCATCCGCTCGGTTCCAGCGATCCTCCAGGGAATGGCCGGCAGGGTCGTCAACGTGGAGACCCTGGGCGGCTACCTTCAGTACAAGTACGGGGCGTTTTTCCCGATCATCGTGAGCCTCTGGTCGATCCTGGCCCTCTCCGGCACGCTCGCCGCGGAGGCGCGACGGGGCAGCCTCGAGTTCGTCGCGGCCACGCCGATCTCGCGGCGGCGGATTGCCCTCGAGAAGCTGTTCGGCCATATCGCCGCGCTGACGATCGCGTGCTTCCTTCTCTTCCTGTCGATCCTGCTCGTCTCGTCATTCGCGACCCTGCCGGGCGACTCACTGCCGGTCTCAGCCGCGCTCGGCTTCGCCGTCTGGCTCGAGCTGCTCGCCCTCGCCGCCGGATCGGTCGCGTTCGCGCTTGCGCCGTTCATCGGCCGAGGCGCCGCCGTTGGGATCGCCGGCGCAATCATGTTCGCGGGGTTCATTCTGAACGGCTACCAGGCGGCAATCCCGGAGCTGGCGCCATTCGCGAACCTGACCTGGTTCGGCTGGACGTCGAACCACATCCCGCTCGCCGGGCTGTACGACTGGCCGTCCCTCGTCCTCGTGGCCGTCGTTGCGATCGTGCTGCTCGTGGTCGGGGTCGAGGCGTTCGTCCGACGCGACATCGGGGTGACGAGTACGATCCCGACGCCGAGCCTGCCGCGGGCCCTCGTCGGCCTCCGCGGGCCGGGCGGCCGGACCTCCGGTCACAACCTGCCGACGGCCCTCGCCTGGGGGATCGGCCTGGCGATCTTCGGCCTCGTCATCGCCGGGTCCGGCGGGTCGTTCGCCGCGCAATTGAACAAATCGCCCGACTTCCTTCGGCTGCTCCAATCCGTGTTTCCCGGCGCCGACATCAGCAGCGTCGGCGGCTTCCTCCAGCTCGTGTTCGTCGAGTTCGGCTACATCCTCGCGGGCCTCGCCGCCGCGACGCTCGCCGCCGGCTGGGCGTCCGACGAGACGTCCGGGCGGCTCGAGCTCCTGCTCGCCACCCCGCTCGCTCGTGCGCGAGGGGTCGTCTCGGGCGGGCTCGGCGTGTTCGCCGGGATCGTCGTCCTGACCGTGCTGGCGGTCGCGGGAATCACGATCGGGGCGCTGATCACGGGCGGCGACATCGCGACGCCGATGATCGGCACGCTCGCCCTGGGCCTCTACGGGCTGGCCGTCGCCGGGATCGGCGTCGCCATCGGCGGGGTCTTCGGGGCGAGGTTTGCCGGCCCGGCCGCGGCCCTCCTCGTGATCCTCACCTGGCTGGTCGACATCCTTGCCCCGGCGTTCAAGCTGCCCGACGCCGTCCACCAGCTCGCGCTGACCTCGCACTACGGGCTGCCGATGCTCGGCCAGTGGGACGTCGTGGGGATCGTCGCTTCGCTCGTCTTCGCGTTCGGCGGGCTGGCCGTCGGCGCCTGGGGGTTCAACCGGCGCGACCTGCGAGGCTGATTCAGTACCGCGTTCGTCGCGGATGGGCGCCGAGGGGAAGGCGCCGCCGAGGACCGTAAGCGAGCGCACTTCGACGTGCGTGAGCGCGGACCGTAGGCGGCAACGCGCCCATCGGCGTCCAGGCGCGACAGCCCTTGTCTAGACTGCCTCGGTGGACCCCCTTGTCTTCGGGCTGGTCGCGGGCGCGGCCGTCCTCCATGTCACGTGGAACGTCATCCTCAAGACGGCCGGCGATCCGCTCCGAGCGGCGGCCGTCGGGATGTCCACGGCGGCGGCCGTCATCTGCCCGGCGGCGGTGGTCGGATGGCTCGCTGTCGGCCGGCCGACCGTTCCGGTCGAGGCGATCGGGCTCTCGGTCGTCTCCGGTTTCCTCGAGGCGATCTACTTCGCGTTCCTCGCGGCTGCGTACCGACGGGGTGACCTGTCGATGGTCTACCCGCTCGCTCGCGGGACGGCACCGCTGCTCGCGGTTGCGGTCGGGACGCTCGTGCTCGGAGAGCGCCTCGGCCCGGTCGGCGACGTCGGGGTCGCGCTGCTCCTGGTCGGGCTGCTGTCGCTCCAGCGACCCTGGCGGTATCTCCGGGCCGCCGGCCGGGTCGGCGGGGGAGCCGCCGGCTTTGCCATCCTGACGGGCGTCTCGATCGCATCGTATTCGGCGGTCGATCGAGTGGCGGTCCGCCTGACCGAGC
>DATLVO010000203.1:0-3149 GCA_035577485.1 Verrucomicrobiia bacterium | reverse complement strand
ATCTCGGACCCGTACGTCTGGATCGCGCACCCGCTCGTCGGCCAAGCCGTCCTTGCGCACCGTCTCGGGTGGGCAGCCGTCCGCGGCGAAGGCATCGTGACCTGGAGGGAGGCATTCGCCCTCCTCCAGATCGAGGTCGAGGAGAAGATCGGCACCATCAATCGCCAGCGGATTGCCGAGTTCAACGCGGCGCAGGACGCGGCGTCCGCCGGGCTGCGAGCGGTGGCTGAGGCTGCCGGCGAATGAGCATTGCCGAGACAGCCCAACTGGCGGTCGATCTCAAGCTCAACACGATCGGCTCGTTCAAGGGCGCGACAAGCGAGATCGCGGGAGTCGAGGCGGCCGCTGCGCGAAGCACCGCAGGAACCGGCCTACTCTCGCGCGGGTTCGGCGCGGCCTCTGGGGCTGCATCACGGTTTGGCGGAGCGCTGAGTCACGCCAAGAGCCAACTTGGCGGCCTGATCTCAGGACCGCTCGGGCTCGTGGGACTTGGGGCGGGGCTGTTTACGATCACGGGCGCTCTCGAAGGCGGCATTTCCAAGGCAACCGAGATGGGCAAGGCCGCCTCGCGTCTTGCTGCCATTACGGGACTCAACGTTACGACAACGAGCGCCTTATCGGCCGCATTCGAGCACTTCGGGATCGGCGTTGATAAGCAGATCAAGGCCGTTGCGATGCTGGAGAAGAACGTCGGCCTTCTGACGGCGACGGCTGGTGCAGCCAAAGCCTCGGCGTCCGACCTCGCGGCGGCTCAAAACAAGGTCACGGTGGCTCAGGAGAAGCTCAACGTCGCGACGTTGAAACTCCACGAGATGGAAGGCAAGAGCGGCACATCTGCATCCAGTCTCGCGGCTGCCCGCTACAAAGTGCGTGATGCTACGGCAGCATTGGCCGAGGCCGAGGGCAAACTCACGGGTCTCCAGAAGGGCACCAACCTGTCGGTATCGCAGGCGACGGAGTTTTACAAGAAGTTCGGCCTCGCGCTGCTCGACGCCAATGGCAAGGTCAAGGACGCGAACACGCTGATCCTCGATACGGCCGACTACTTCAACAACAAGAGCATCCCGGCCCAGACCAAGGCCGCCGCACTGGCCAAGCTCTACGGACGGAGTTGGGCGGACCTCATTCCCTTCCTCGCGGCCGGTCGCAAGGGCATCCAGGATGCCGAGGAGGAGGCCGCGAAGTTCGGCCTGACGCTGACCAAGGACAACATTGGCCAGCTCGCGAAACTCCGGGAGGCGACGCGATCGTGGGGCACCGCGCTCGGCGGGCTGGAGGTGCAGATCGGCTTGCTCGTGGTCGGCCCGCTCACCGATCTCGCGAACTTCGGGACCGAGTTCATCGCGAAGAACCGACAGGGCATCCAGCAGTTCTTCCAGAACCTCATCCACACCGCGCAGGATTTCGCGGCATTCGTCACCGGCACGGTCGTCCCGACGCTCATGTCCATCGGTGACGCGGCCAAGTCGGCGTGGAACGCCGTACCGGCTCCGATCCGCGATCTGCTCGTCAAGGGTTTCATCGCGGACAAGGCCGTCAAGTTCCTGTTCGGCTTCTCACCAATCACGTTCGCCAAGGATGCGCTGGGGGGGTTGGCCAAGGGTTTCTTCCAGCGCGGCGGCAATCCCGCCATGCCGCTGTTCGTGGCCGACGTAACGGGTGGTCTCGGAGGAGCGGCGGGTGCCGCTGCCGGCGCTGGCGGGATCGGCCTGCTCGGTGCAGCGGGCCTCGGTGCGATCATCGTCGCGGCGGCGGTGCCAATCGGTCAGGCGTTTGCATCGGCTCTGCCGGACTGGCTCAAGGGCGGACCGGGGCCGGACACCGGCAAGACGCAATCGCAACTGGCCTATGAGGCGAGTCACCGCGAGCAGCAGGGCGGCACGCTTCGCAATGCCTCCGATCGTGGCCTCGACAGCGCCGCCGTTCGAGGGATCGGCGCGGGCATTGCCGACCGGATGCTTGACTCCCCGCTGGGCAAGATCAGCGCTTCGACGATCACGATGGGTATCAAGGCGGCGCTCTCCAACCAGTTCCACGACATGCTCGTTGCCCTGCGGGACGCGAAGAAGCCCGAGGACGTGGCCAAGGCCGTGAAGGCGGCGGTGGAGCTGGTCATCACCAAGCAGCGGGGCAACGTGGGCGGCACGCAGGACGTGCTGAACGCCCTCAAGCACCAACTCGCCAACACCCACGATCCGAAACTCCAGACCGCGCTTCGGGATGCGATCCGCAAGGTCGAGCAGAAGGTCGTCGGCCGGGAGTTCGTGGCCAAGCAGATCGCCCAAGCCGAGAAGATCGCGCGCTCCACCGAGTCGACCAAGCAGAAGGTGGCCGACCTGACGGCGATCCAGAAGACGCTGGCGGGTCGGAGCACGCACGCCATCGAGCTCGTGCAGGCGAAGATCGACGCGGCGAAGCGGGCACAGGTGGCGGCGCAGCAGAAGACGACCGACGCCGGCTGGGGGACCGCACGGGCGATCCAGGAGAAGGACCTCTCGGTCACGGTGCCGGTCAACCTCTCGATCCGCGATATCTACAACGGCCAGAAGAAGATCAGCCGCGTGTTCGCGACGCCCTCATGAGCCTGCTCTGCATCCTCAACAACGCCGACATCGGGACGACCCGTCTTCGGCTGCGGTCGGGCAACGAGAACGGGGTTCCGGGCCTGACGACCTCGGCCAACGGGCAGGGCTCCATCGGCGGCGTGGTGTTCGACGACCCGACCGCGAACATGACGGTCCGGGGCTGGATGCCGATCACGGTCGACGAGACCGATTGCGTCGGAGCCACCCGGATCGGGACGGGCTACGTCGGGGGACGGACGTACCAGCGCGGCAGCGGCAACTCGCTCATCACCGGGGCCGCGCGGGAGATCAACACCGACATCTACGACCCGATGGCGCTGCTCGGATTCCTGCTCATCACCGAGCCCGACGGCAATCGGCCGGCCGAGACGCACAACGCGCGGATCACGTGGCTGCTCGGGTCGAACTACATCCCCGGCCACCTCATCTCGGACCTCGGGATGGTGGACGCCTCGCACCCTCGGCCGTTCCCGGCCGCGGATTACCGGGGCAAGTACGCGGTCGACGTGCTGACCGATCTCGCGGCGCCGATCTTCAAGACGTTCTTCGTCTACTGGGACCAGA
>DATLVO010000202.1:0-7895 GCA_035577485.1 Verrucomicrobiia bacterium | reverse complement strand
GCGGCCAGCTGCGTGCTGATCGCGAGGCCCGTGAGCGCGGTGACGCGTCCGATCGCGTCGGCGATCGCGCCGTCCAGCCCGAGCTCGTCGAGGACCGGCGGACGGAGCTGGCTGATGAACGTCCGGACCGAGCCGAGCTCTCGGCGAAGGAGGTCGCGCAGGAAGCGCAGCTCCGTCCGGGCGGCCCGTTCGTCCGTATCGATCACGCGCTCGATGTATTCGACCTGGAAGATCGCATTCGAGAGGACCTGGGCCGGGCCGTCGTGGACCTCCTGGGCCAGCCGCGACCGCTCGGACTCCTGGGCCTCGACGATCCGCATCTGGAGGTCGGTCGGGAGGCCGTCGCCGGGCTCGTTCACGAGGCTCGAATCGCCGCGCTCGAGGAAGAGCCACGTGCTTTCCAGGTTGCGGAGCGCGATCTCGAGCTTGGCGAGCTCCGTCTGCTGGGTTCCGAGCTCCCGGCCGAGCACCTCCACTTCGAGGCGGAGGTCGCGCTGGCGGCCGTCCTCGGCGCCTGCCTCGGCCGCCTCGGCCGCCGCATCGACGGAGTCGGGGGCTGAGCCGGCGGGGGTCGAGCCGGCTCCATCCCCCTCGGAGCGATCGCGTGCGGCCGGGTGGCGAGGCCCGTCGGCTTCAATGCGTTCGATCGCGTCGAGCTCGTCGCGGAGGCCCTGCCAGCGCCCGAGCTGCTCGGCGTAGGCGGTCCGATACCGCTGGCTGACGGTCCGCAGCGTGTTCGCACTGTACCCGACCGCCTCGGACGCCTCCGCGCGCAGCCCGTCGATTCGGGCGTCGCGCACCGCCCGTGTGTCGTCGCCGGCCCGGGTAGCGTCCATGGACTTCCGAGTATAGGGGCCCGTCATGGGCACACCACCCGGTACGCGCGTGCCTGATCGCCGCCGTCGGCGGATAGCACCAGGCTGCTCGGAAGTGTCACAGGGCGGAAGCAGGCGGCCGCGCCGCCCCCAGCCTCGATCGCAGCCCGGAATGGATGCGTGGCGTCGAGGATCACGACCGTCATCGCGCCGAACCGATGGGCGAGGTCCAGCACGCTCGCCGGCGACTCGTGTGGCAACGCGATCGCCGTCCCGCCGCCGCTGTATGGCACCCAGATCGGGGCGTCGGTGATCACCGGCCCGTTGCCCGTCAATGGCAGTCCCGCTGCGGCCATGCGGGCCGGAAGGGCCGTGAACCTTCGGAGCGCGGTTTCGGACTGGCTCCCGAAGCTCGGGAGGATCACTGCCGAGAACAGCAGCGCCCCCGACACGGTCAGGGCCGGCGCGAGCCAGGCGACGGGCCGGGTCCAGCCGCGGCGTCGGCCGATCGCGACGATCAGGCGATCGAGGGCGAGGAGCGCCGAGATGATCAGGAGCACATGAACGGCGCCCGCAGCGTGGAGGAACGTGCCCCACGTCGTCGCGACCGGGAAGAGGAGGCTCGTCACGATGAAAATCGCGGCTGAGACGACGACGAGCGGCTGGAGCGCCCGGATCCGGACCATCCACGGCAGCGCGACGAGGCCGATGACCGACAAAGGCGCGCCGGGCACGAGCAGGACGTCGAGCAGGTTGTGACCGATCCCGGTGATCCGCATCTCCACGAGCCGGCCCGCGCCGACCGCGAGGTACCGGCTGAGGGTCGGCGGATCGCTCCAGGCGAAGATGTCGGTGCCGTTGATCGAGAGGGCGTTCGTCAGGGCCTGGCCGGGCAGCGGGCTGCCGAAGGCGAGCCAGTCGCGGATCATCCACGGGGCGAAGACCGCCAGGGCGATCACCCCCGGAACGGCGATCAGGGCGATCCGGTCGCGACGGGTGATCGGCAGCCACCAGGCGACGAGCGCCCAGCCCAGACCCAGCCAGGCCGCCTCGTTGCGGGTGAGTGCGGCGACGCCGAGGGTGAGCCCGAGGAGGATGAGAAGGGGCGTCGGGCGGGGATTGGGCGCGATCCGGATCCGGTTCATCAAGAGGCACGCGGCGAGGGTCAGCGCCGCGAACGGCATCGTCGAGTCCGTCAGCGTCGAATGGAGGATCAGCGGCAGCGAGACGGCCGCCGTGACCCCAGTCCCGATCGCCAGGGTGCGGGCGCGACCCGGCGGCAGCCCGCGCTCCTCGGCGACGTCCGCCGCCAGGCGCCAGGCGAGGACCGGCACGAGCGCGCCGACCAGGACCGAGCTCACCTGCGCCGCCGCGAACGTCGGACCCAGGATCAGCATCGGCACCGCGGCGGCGAACGTCGGCAGCGGGAGCCAGACCTCGAACGCCGCGCGCGGGACGATGAGCGGCATCGTCTGGAAGCTCCAGAGCGAGTCGGTGATCAGGCCCCGGCCGGTGACGAGGTTCCGGGCGACGTCGACGTAGTAGGCCGTGTCCTCGGGCACCGGGAAGACGACGAGCGAGGCCGCCACCCAGCGCACCGCGAGGGCAATCGCGAAGACCAGGATGGCCGAGGCGACGGCCTCGCGCCGGGTCACGGCGTGGCCAGGACCGGCGTTCCGGAGCAGCGATCGTCACCCGGCAGGGTGCAGACCGGGTAGAGAACGAGGACGGGCAGCCCGCCGTCGGGCGCCGGGACCACGAAGACCGGTCCCCCGACCCACGTCGGGCGGGATTCGCCACGGAGCAATGGGGCGAGGGCGCTCGCGGCATCGTTGCGCTCGACGATGAGCCAGCGCGGGTTGTACGCCCGGGCCACGGCCTCGATCGAATCGATCGGGTCGTCCGGCGTCACGATGCCGGGCCGCCCGGTCCAGTACTTCATGCCCGCGGCGTCGATCGAGTAGAGCCGCTCGTCCGGGCCGACGCCGAGCTCGTCGAGCTCGTGGGCGAGCGCGATCCGGGGCTGGCGCGTGCCGTCCCACGTCGCATGCACGCCCGAGGCATAGACCGGGACCAGCGCCAGGACGAACGCGACGACGGCAACGACGAAGACCTGGCCGGCACGCTCACGGTCCCATTTCGGCCGCCTGGCGGCCAGCCAGCCGACCATGGCCAGGACGCCCTCGAGCGCGAGGATGAACGCGTGCCCGGACAGGCCGATCGCGGAGTGGATGAACGCGCCGCCGGGGACGTGGGCGGAATAGATGATCGCGGCCCCGAGGAAGACGACCACGGCGTACAGGAACCACGGCTGGAAGTCGACCGATCGCCGCCGCGTCCACGCCCCGATGAGCATGAACGGCATCAGCACGACCGAGCCGATGATCACCGAGAAGTTGCCGATCGCGGCAACGAGGCCGAAGAAGCGGCTATCGAGGATGTTGGTCCAGCCCCACGCGAGGAACCGCGAGATCGTGGGCTGGACGGTGATGCTGTTCCACTCGGCCATCGTCCGGATCCAGAGCGCGCTGCCGCTCGTCGCGGTAGGCGAGAGCGACCCGAACGTCTCCATCTGGCGGAACCACCAGGGCAGCATCACGAGCAGGTAGACGAGGAAGCAGCCAACGGCGGCCCGGAACGGGAGCCTCGGCTTGATCGCTCCGCGCGAGCGAAGCGAACGGATGCGATCCGCGAAGAAGACGATCGCGACCGCCAGCCCGAGCAGGAATCCGTCGTTCCGTGCGAGCGAGGCGATCCCGACGAGGACCCCGGCCGCGACGTACGAGCGCGGACTGCCCTTCAGACCGCGGGCGACGAGGAAGATCGTCGCGGCGACGACCGGCTGGAGGATCCCGAAGTTCTCCGGCTGGGGCATGAACACCGCCCCGGCGCCGGGAGCGCCGGCCAGGAGGGCCGCGCCGATCTGGACGACGGGTCGGCAACCGGCATCCCGGGCGATCAGCCACACGAGCGGGCCGATCAGGGAGCCGATCGCGATGATCGGCAGGGCCGACGCCAGCGGGGTCTGGCCGAAGATCGTCATGGACGCCGCCTGGAGGATCGACGACAGCGGCAGCCAGTGGCCGTTGCTCGGCACCGGCAGGACGGGGTTCGCGGGGATGTGCCCGCCGACCTCGGCGAAGATCCAGATGAAGTCGACGTTCAGCCCGTGACCCGACGCCAGCGCCCGCCCGACGTCGACGTAGTAGTACGCGTCCGGATAGGCCGGATCGGGGTAGGCGAGGGCCAGCGCGAGGCGCACGACGAACGCGAAGGCGTAGAGAAAGAGGGGGACGCGCAAGAGGGAAAACCGCACAGCCGGTGCAGCGTAGCACCGCCCTCCGCGCCTTCGGACCCGTACGAAAGGGCCACTTCCGGCACGGCCACCGGACGGCTCCGGACGGCTTCCGGGCGCAGGTAGGATGCGCCCATGCACCGCCCCGCGCCCTCGCTGCGCAGCCGGATCGGCCGGCTGTCGCTGGCGGGCCTGGCCTTCTTCGGCTTCCTCGTCGGCCTCGAGCTGGCGCTGATCCACCTTGCCCAGGATCCGCTGTCCGACACCCGGGCCTATTACGACGCCGGGGCCCGGCTCAACGCGGGGATCCCGCTCTACGATCAGCCGGCCTCGACGAACGAGGCGGCCTTCTACCGCTACCCGCCGCTCCTCGCGATCCTCTTCCGGCCGCTGGCCCTGCTGCCCTATGGGGTCGCGGCGGCGGCCTGGGAGACAATCGTCGTCGCCACCTTCGCGCTCACCCTGTATCACCTGGGGCTGCGCCGGCCGCGGACGTGGGTCCTCGTCGGGCTGCTCGGGCTGGGGATCGGCTGGAGCCTGTCGATCGGCCAGGCCCAGGTGCCGGTGACGTACCTCGTGGCCCTCGGGACGCCGCTTTCGATCGCCCTCGCCGGCCAGATCAAGGTGCTGCCTGTCCTCGTCGCGGTGTGGTGGATCGGCCGGGGTGACTGGCCGGCGGTCCGCCGGTTCGTCGCCTGGAGCGGCCTGCTCGTCGTCCTCCAGCTCGTGCTAGAGCCTGCCGGGACGCTCGCGTTCCCGGGTCAGTTCGGACTGGCCCAGGTCGGCGAGGTCCGGAACTGGTCGCCGTACGCGATCTCACCGTGGCTGTGGGCCGGGCTCGTCGCGATCGGCATCGTCGTGGCACTGCGCCTCGCGCGGACCCGGTACGGGTGGGCGGCCGCGGTCGCGCTGTCGATCCTCGCGACGCCGCGGCTCCTCCTCTATCAGCTGATGACGCTGCTCGCCGCGGCGCGGGAGCCGGCGAGCACGATGGTCCCGGCGTGGGTCGCCCGCGCCACCCCCAGCTCGATCCGGGCGATGCCCGGGTCGGCCGCCGGCGGGGGCCCCCGATGACCGCGTCGACCGTGCGAACCGGGACACGGCGCCCGTTCCGCGTACCGGTCATGCCCGCGCTCGTGACCCTCGGCGTCTTCGGCTGGGCGGCCTTCGTCGTTCTCGCTGCCCTCTCCTACGCCCACAAGCCGCCGTCGGCGGCGTTCGACCTCGAGCTGCTCCTGCAGGGCGGCCGGCTCGTCGCCGCGGGCCACTCTCCCTACGACCCGGGCCTCCTCGCGGGCAAGCCCGTCGAGATCCAGAGCCTCTTCTACTCGTACCCGCCGATCGTCGCCCAGCTGACCTCGCTGGTCGCGGGCGTCGCCTCGACCGTGATGTTCGCGCTCTGGGTCGCCGCCTCCATCGCGGCTCTGGCGGCGATGGCCCGCGTGATCCGCGACCGATTCGCGCCGGCCGTCCCGTGGCTGCTCCCCGTCACCGCGGTCGTCGCCCTCGCCCCGCTCTGGTTCCCGTACACGGTCGGCGCGCTGTTCGGCAACCTCGACATCTTCTTCCCGGCGCTCTACGGGCTGATGCTCGCCGCCGCCCTGGCCGACGGCGCGCACCGCCATGACCGGCGTCTCGCGGTCGCCGGCGGGATCGCCCTGGCCCTGGCCTCGCTCAAGCTCCACCCCGCGCTGCTCGCGCTCTGGTTCCTCCTCCGCGGCGCGCGCGAGATGCGCGGCGCGCGTGAGATGCGCTCGCCCGACCGTGACCGCCGCCCCGGCCTGCCCCTGGCCTGGCTCCTCCTCGGGGCCGCGGCCGTGACCGGCGCGGCGATCCTCGCGATCAGCCTCGCCGTCGGTGGCGTCCAGCCGTGGATCGACTACCTCGCCGTCCTTCGCGCGAGCACGAACGTGGACCTGCTCGACTACCGCAACCTCGGGCCGGTGGCCCAGATCGTGATGGTGACGGGCCTCGGGCCCAGCGCGATCGGGCCGATGCAGGCCGCGATGCTGGCGATCGCCATCGTTGCGACCGCGTGGTCGGCCCTCCGGGTCGACGACCCGCTCGAGAGCTTCGCCTGGGCCTCCTTCGCGAGCTTCGTGCCGATGCCCGTGACCTGGTTCCACCACTTCGGCGCCCTACTCCCGATCGGCCTCGTCGCGGCACTGCGGTCGCAGGTGGCCGGCGCCCGCGCCCAGCGGCTGACCCTCGGCCTGATCCTCGTCGCGTTCCTCATCGGCGTCTTCGGGCTCGGCCAGCCGGTTGCCTGGCTCTTCCTGCCGCTCACGATCCTCGCCGTCCGGACGAGCCGTCCGAACACCGTCCCCGCGCCAACCGCCGGCGTCTTCGCCGGCGCCACACCGCCGAGCACCGCACCGTCGACCGCCACCCAACCCAGTCGCTGACCATCAGCCCAGATGACCACGGGGGATCACGCATGACCGCCGCCACTCGAGCCCGGAGCGTCACCGGCCGCCTCGGCCACGCCATGGACCTGCCGGTCCTGCCGCCGGTCGAGGCGCTGGGCGGTTCGACCGTCCGCCTCTTCCTGACGAGCGCGACGCTCCTCTTCGTCGAGCTCCTCCTCATCCGCTGGATCCCGGCCAACGTCACGTACGTCGGCTTCTTCCGGAACTTCCTGCTGATGGCGAGCTTCCTCGGGATCGGCGCGGGGATCCTCTACGGGCGCGACCCGAAGGCTGCGAAGCTGTCGCTGTTCCCGCTCCTCCTGTTCGCGATCGTCGGCCTGACGACCTCGACGAGCATCGACCTCCAGCTCCGCAGCTCCGACGAGATCTTCTTCGGCCTCGACGGCAACACCGCGGCCGACACGAACTTCATCGTGCTGCCGATCTTCGTGATGCTGACGACGATCACGATGGCCGCCCTCGCCCGGCCGCTCGGGCCGTTGCTGACGAGCGCGTCACCGCTCCGTGTCTACGCGGTCGACATCATCGGCTCGATGACCGGCGTCGCGATGTTCACGGTCCTGTCGGCCGCCCAGACGACTCCGACGGTCTGGTTCCTCGTTCTCGCCGTGCTGCTCGGGCTGTCCCGGCTCGGTAGCGGCGTCAACACGGGTGCCCTCGTCAACGGGGCGCTGATCGCCGGCACGATCTTCGTGTCGCTCGGGTCGGCCGGCGCGACGACGTCGTGGTCGCCGTACTACCGGATCACCGAGCACAACGACTCGCCGCCGTCGATCAGCGTCAACGGCATCCCTCACCAGTCGATGTGGTCGATGGACGACCCCCGGATCGACCCGTTCTACGACCAGGTCTACCAGTGGTTCCCGGGCCGGACGTTCGACAAGGTCTTGATCGTCGGCGCCGGCAGCGGCAACGACACCGCGATGGCCCTGCGCCGCGGCGCCGGCTCGATCGACGCCGTCGAGATTGACCCGCGGATCCAGCAGATCGGGATCGAGCGTCACCCGAACCGGCCGTACGCCGACCCGCGCGTCCACGCGATCATCAACGACGGCCGGGCGTTCCTCCGCTCGAGCACCGCCAAGTACGACCTCGTCGTCTTCGCCCTGCCCGACTCGTTGACCCTCGTCAGCACGTCGGCCAACCTCCGGCTCGAGTCGTTCCTGTTCACGACCGAGGCGTTCGCTTCCGTCCGCGACCACCTGGCGCCCGACGGCGTGTTCGTCATGTACAACTACTACCGCCAGCCGTGGCTCGTCGACAAGCTCGACGAGATGCTCGCGACCTCGTTCGGCTACCAGCCGCTCCTGCGGACCTACAACCTGAGCATCGGCAACGGCGCGACGCTCGCCGCCG
>DATLVO010000201.1:0-9315 GCA_035577485.1 Verrucomicrobiia bacterium | reverse complement strand
GACGAGGCCCATGATCTCGCCCCGGTCGACGTGGAAGTCGATGCCGTCGACGGCCTTCACGACCCCGTCGCGGGTCCGGAACGACGTCCGCAGGCCCCTGACCTCGAGGAGGGGCCGATCGCCCCGCTCGAACTTCTGCTTCCGGGCTGACGCCGGGACGAGCTCCTCGACGACCGGCGCCTCGGTGTCGCTGACCAGGCTCGGCACGGGGCTGCCGGCCGAGCCCGTCACCGGTTCAACCGCGGATCGAGGGCATCGCGCAGACCGTCGCCGAGCAGATTGAAGCCGAAGACGGTCAGGACCAGCGCGAGACCCGGGAAGAAGATGAGGTGGGGCGCCGTGAAGAGCTTGCCGCTGTCCTGCCCGATCATCGATCCCCACTCGGCGAGTGGCGGCTGGGCCCCATACCCGAGGAACGAGAGTGCCGCGACGTCGAGCACCGCCCCACCGATGCCGAGCGTGCCGGCCACGATCAGGGGGGTGATGGAATTCGGCAGGACCCGCCGGAAGAGGATGCCGGCCGGGCTCTCCCCGAGCGCCCGCGACGCGGTGACGAAGTCGGATTCCTTCACGGTCAGGACCGACGCCCGCATGATCCGGGCATAGATCGGAATCGCGACGATCCCGATCGAGAGCTGGGCGTTGACGAGGCTCTGGCCGAGGGCCGTGACGATCGCGATCGCGAGGAGCAGGGCCGGGAACACCAGCAGCACGTCCATCCCGCGCATCAGGACGTTGTCGAGCCAGCCGCCGGCGAAGCCCGCCACCATCCCGATGAGCGTCCCGAGCACGATCGCGAAGCCGACCGTCGCGAACCCCACGAACAGCGAAACCCGGGCGCCGTGGACGACCCGGCTGAACACGTCCCGGACGTTCGAGTCGGTGCCCATCAGGAGCTCCGGCTGGCTCGTCGGGCAGCCGAGGACGTGGATGCATGGCGCCGACGACTTCTTCACGCCGTCGACGACGCCGAGGAGGACCTGATTCGGCGGATACGTTGAGATCTGGTCGGCGAACAGCGCGGTAAGCAGGAGGAACGAGAGGATCGTCAGCCCGACGATCGCGTTGCGCTGGCGAAGGATGTTGCCGAGCGTGTCCCGCCAGATGCCCTTCGAGGTCGACGGGGCGACGAGCTCGGCCTCGACGACGGCGGTCATCGAGATGTCCTCATGTCAGCCGAACCCGCGGGTCGAGGAACGCGTACGACACGTCGACGATCAGGTTGATGAACAGGTAGATGATGGCGATCACCAGAACGAAGCCCTGCACGGTCGGGAAGTCGCGGCTTCCGATCGCCTCGGCGACGGCCCGCCCGACCCCCGACAGGTTGAAGATCGTCTCGGTCAGGACGGCCCCACCGAACAGACTCCCGAGCTGCAGCCCGACGATCGTCGTCACGGGCAGCATCGCGTTCGGGAGGCCGTGGTGTCGAACGACGTTCCGCTCGGTCAGCCCCTTGGCCCGGGCGGTCCGGACGTAGTCCAGGCCGAGCACGTCCAGCAGGCTGGAGCGCGTGATCCGGGCGATGATCGCGAGCGGGATCGTCCCGAGCGCGATCGCGGGCAGGATCAGGTGACGGATCGCGTCTCCGAGGACGGCCCACTGGCCGGTCACGAGGGCGTTGAACGTGTAGATGTTCGAGACGAAGTCGATGATCCCGCGCGGGACCCCGGTCCAGCTCGTCAGCCCCCAGCTCGTGGCGAGCGGCACGATCGTGATACCCGGCGTCAGCCGGCCCGAGGGGGGCAGGGCGAACGGCGTCCCCTTCAGGATGATGGCGAACACGAACGCGAGGAGCAGGCCCAGGACGAAGATCGGAATCGACACGCCGATGTTCGCCCCGGCCATCGTCACGACGTCGATGACCGAGTTGCGCTTGTAGGCCGAGATCACCCCGAGCAGGACGCCGATCGTCACCGCGAAGAGCATCGCGGCGAGCGCGAGCTCGATCGTGACCGGCAGGCGCTGGATCAGGAGGTCCAGGACGCTCTGCGAGCTCTTCGTGGAGGTTCCGAGGTCGCCGTGGGACAGGGCGCCCAGGTAGTTCGCGAACTGCACCGGGATCGGCAGGTCGAGGCCGTGTGCGTGGTCGTACGCCGCACAGACGGCGTCCGTCGCCCGTTCACCGAGGAGGGCGCGGCACGTGCTGCCGGGTAGGACGTGGCCGAGGAAGAAGACGAGGACGAGGATGCCGAACAGGACCGGGATCGTGAGCAAGATGCGGCGAACGATGTAGCGGAGCATCCCGACCTCTGGTCAGAACGGAGAAGGGGGCGCGGGATGAACCGCGCCCCCTTCGACTGGTCGATCGCTACGAGGCCGGCGGATTCAGGAACCCACCGAACAGGGCCGGGAAGTAGTCGAACGTGCCGAGGTTGCCGACGTGGAGCGGGTGCTTCGCGTCCCACTGGACGGCGAAGGTCGTCACGACGTCGTTGGCATCCAGGTCGGCGCCGTCATGGAACTTCACGCCCTGCTGCAGGGTGCAGGTCCACTTCGTGCCGTCGGTGTTCGGCTTGCACTCGGTGGCCAGGTTCGGGATGACGTCCGTTCCACCGATCTTGTACGTGTAGAGCGGATCGTAGATCTGCTCGCAGTTGCGGAGCGAGTCGCCGTCGCTCTCGTCGCCGCAGTACAGACCGGAGGTCTCCGCGTTCTGCTCGAAGATGAGCTGGGTCCGGTCGCCCGGCTTGACGACCCAGAAGGCGTCGTTGCCGAGCGGGCTCGCCTGGGCCCCGGTCACGTCCGCCTGGTAGGCGGTCGCGGATGCCGCATGGTTGAGCGGGATCATCGGGACGTGCTGGCGGATCAGGTTGTTGGCCTGCTTGTAGATGTCGAGGCGCTTCGTCGCGTCGAGCTCCGAGGCGCCCTGGGTGAGCAGGCTCGTGATGTCGTCGAACTTCTTGCCGAACGCGTTGTTCGCTCCGGTGCCGAAGTGGTAATCGACGAAGTCGGTCATGTCGGGATAGTCGCCGCCCCAGCCGAGCAGGAACAGCGGGTACTGGCCCTTCGACGAGTTGCCGAGATAGGTCGCGTTGTCCTCGGTGTGGACCTTGAGGTCGATGCCGAGGTCCTTGAACTGGGCCTGGATGTCCTGGGCCACGCCGGGCGGGTTCGGGAAGTAGCCCCGGACCTTCGGGCGGAAGTACAGGTCGTAGGTCTTGCTGAAGTCGAAGTTCGCGTCCTTGAGGCCCTGGATCGCGGCCGCCTTGTTGTAGGCGTACCACGGGTCGCCCTCGCAGCCGCCGGGCACGTTGCACGGCGTGAAGTAGTCGGCGACGCTCGATCCGGGCGGGTTGAACGTGTCGTTGATCCGCTTCCGGTCGATGCCCATGGCGATCGCCTGGCGGACCTTCTCGTTGTTCCACGGCGCCTTGTCGACGTTGAAGCCGAGGTACAGGATCGTGAACGCGTCACGATTGATCAGCTGCAGCGCCGAGTTGGCCTGGACCGACGCGAAGTCGTCCGGTGCGACGTTGTCGATGCCGTCGGCCGTCGCCGGGCCGGCCTCGAGGTCCTGGAGCCGCTTTTCGGCCGTGTCGGCCCACTTGAAGATCAGCGTCTGGGCGATCGGCTTGTCCTTGCCCCAGTAGTTCGGATTGGCGATCAGGGTGATGTGGTCGCCCGACACCCACTCCTTGAACATGTAGGGCCCGGTGCCGTTCGTCGTCTTGACATACGACTTGTCCGGGGCGTGCTTCGCGAGCCAGTCGGAATCCTGGATTCCGTTCGTGGCGAACGCGAGCTTCGCCAGGAAGGCGACGTCCGGGGCGCAGAGGTCGAACTCGACCGTGTACCGATCGACCGCCTTGATCTGGCTGAACTCACCGGTGTATCCGGTGGGCTTCTTCGCACAGTCGATCGCCGTGTCCGGGTAGTTCATCCCCGTGTACGGCGCCGTGCTCACGGCTGCGCTCTCGGTGGCGGTCGGCGTGCTCGGCGCCGTGCTCGCGCTCGGCTGCGGAGTGGCCGCCGTGCCGCAGGCGCTGAAGACGATCCCCACCACGCCGATGAAGGCGAGCGGCGACCACCTCTTGGTTCGGGACATGCGCTGACTCCTCCTCAACGGCCCCGGACCGGGACGTCGCATCGACCCGGCTGGAGCGTCCGTTCCGCGCGCGATCGGCCCACGGGCCGCAGGTCGCGGGTGCCGGGAAGCCTAGCACCGCAGGAACCCCGCCGCCATGCCTTCGAGGCAGGCGAATCGGACCCCGTCGGCTCGGCCCCTCGCGTAGCGGAGTACGCGTCGGGCGGTCGCCGGGTTCACGCGTGGCGCAGGTTCCGAGCCGGGTCCCGAGACGGGTCGCGAGGTCTGTTCCGAGTCCCGTCGCGAGGCGGGATCCGGGCCCCGTTCGGAGGCGGGTTCCGAGCTCGTTCCGAGCCGGCCCGTGGAGCGGCTATCCTCGGCTCGTGCAGACGCTCACGATCGCCCTCGCCCAGATCGCCCCGCGGCTCGGGCAGCTCGACGAGAACCTCGCCCGCCATCACGCCCTGATCGAGGAGGCCCGGGGTCGGGGAGCGGGACTCGTGGTCTTCCCCGAGCTGGGGCTGACCGGGTACCTGCTGCAGGATCTCGCAGCGGAGGTCGCGATGCGTCTCGACGATCCGCGCTTGGCCGGGCTGGCGGCCGCCACCGCCGACCTCTCGGTCATCGTGTCGTTCGTGGAGGAGTCCGCCGACCATCGCCTGTTCATCGCTGCCGCGCTGCTCGAGGACGGCCGGATCCGGCACGTCCACCGGAAGCTGTTCCTCCCCACGTACGGGCTGTTCGACGAGCGGCGGTTCTTCGCCGCGGGCGATCTCCTGCGGGCGACGCCGTCGCGGCTCGGGCCGGGCATCGGAATCGCGATCTGCGAGGACTTCTGGCACCTGACCGTTCCCCAGCTCCTCGCCCTCGACGGCGCACAGATCCTGGTCAACGTGTCCTCGTCGCCGGGCCGTGACCTGGCGTCGACGAACGAGGTCGGGCTCGGGACGGCGACCTCCTGGCGGACCTTGATGCGGACGTACGCCCAGCTCACCACCTCGGTCGTCGTCTTCTGCAACCGGGTCGGCGTCGACGAGTCGATCTCGTTCTGGGGCGGCTCCGAGGTGATCGCCCCGAGCGGCCAGCCGCTCTTCACGGCCCCGATGTTCGAGGAGGGTCTCTTCACCGTCGAGGTACCGATCGCCGACCTGCGGCGGGAGCGCCTCGCCCTGCCCCTCCTTCGCGACGAGCGGCCGGAGCTGCAGGTCCGCGAGCTCTCCCGGATCGTCGCGGAGCGGGCCGGTCTGGCCCGCGATACGACGGCCGACGACTTCGCCGAGCCCGGCCTCGACGTCGCGCCCGGCGATCCGGTCCGCGCCCCGATCGGCTTCCAGCCCGGAGCCCGGCGGTGACCGTCCCCACGACGGCCGGTCCCGGCGGGGCGGGGAAGCCGGCGGCCCTGTTCGAGCTGCCGCCGGAGCTCGCGATCGATACGGATGTCGCCCGCCAGGTGATCGGCCCGTTCATCCGCGGTCAGCTCCGGCAAGCGGGCTTCGAGCGGGCGGTCGTCGGCCTCTCCGGCGGCATCGACTCGGCGCTCGTTGCCTACCTCGTGGCCGAGGCGATCGGCGCCGAGCGGCTGCTCTGCGTGCTGATGCCGTACCGGACGTCGTCGCCGGACTCCCGGGCGGACGCCGAGGAGGTCGTCCGCCGGCTCGGTGCGACGAGCGAGGTCGTCGACATCAGCCCGATGGTCGACGCGTTCTTCCCCGACGGGCTCGAGGCGTCGCCGCTGCGTCGCGGCAACTTCATGGCCCGCCAGCGGATGGCCGTGCTGTACGACCGATCGGTCACGTGGGCCGGGCTGGTCGTCGGGACCGGCAACAAGACCGAGACCCTGATCGGCTATACGACGCTCTTCGGCGATTCGGCGTGCGCGTTCAACCCGATCGGCGATCTGTACAAGAGCCAGGTCCGCCAGCTGGCGGCGGCGATCGGGGTCCCGGAGGCGATCATCCGCAAGGCGCCCTCGGCCGACCTCTGGCCGGGCCAGACCGACGAGGACGAGGCCGGTTTCACCTATCCGGTGCTCGACCGGCTGCTCTTCTGGCGGGTCGACAAGCGCAGGTCCGACGAGGAGATGGCGGGGCTCGGGTTCGATCCAGCGCTCGTTGCGCGCGTCGACCGGATGATCGCGACGTCGGAGTTCAAGCGACAGGTGCCGCCGATCGCGAAGCTCGGGCCGCGGACGGCCGGGGTGGACTACCTCTACCCGCGGCGGCGGCCTGGCTCGTCGCGGGGGTGAGCGGCCGGCTGTTCGTCGTCGCGACACCGATCGGGAACCTCTCCGACGTCACGCTGCGCGCCCTGGAGACGCTTCGGGACGTGCCCCTGATCGCGGCCGAGGACACCCGCCTGACCCATCGGCTCCTCGCCCGCCACGGGATCGCGACGCGCACGATCAGCTACCACGCCCGGAGCGGACCCGGCCGGCTCGCCGAGCTGCTCGCCCATCTCCGGGACGGGGCGGATCTCGCCCTCGTCACCGACGCCGGGACGCCGTCGGTCAGCGATCCCGGCGAGGACCTGGTCGCGGCTTGGGCGAGCGAGGGCGGAACGGTGGTGCCGATCCCGGGCGCGTCGGCGGTGACGGCGCTCGTCGCGGCGTCCGGTCTGGCCGGGCCGAGGTGGGCGTTCGAGGGGTTCCTGCCGCGGTCGGGTCGGGAACGCCGCGAGCGGCTGGCCCGGATCGCAGCCGACGATCGCGGAACGGTGCTGTACGAGGCGCCCGGACGGGTCACGGCCACGCTCGTCGATCTCGCGGCCGCCTGCGGTGCCGAGCGGCCCGCCGCGGTCGGGCGGGAGCTGACGAAGCTGCACGAGGAGATCGTCCGCGGCACGCTAGGCGCGCTCGCCGGCCGGGCACGGAGCGGGGAGCTGACGCTCCGCGGCGAGTTCGCGATCGTCGTCGGCTCGCGCCCCGAGGGTACGACCCACGCGGCGACGCGCGATGCCGACCCGGCCGAGGCACTCGCCGAGGTCGAGCGGCTCGTCGCCACCGGCACGCCCCGCGGCGAGGCCGCTCGCCAGGTCGCCGCGGCGACGGGGATTCCGCGCCGGCGCCTCTACGCGGCTCCGGTCGATCGCTAGCCTTCCCGGCAATGGGTCCGCCGTCCCGTACCCCGCCCGCCGCCCCGGCCGCACGAATCCCCGTCCTCGGCGCATTGTCGCGCCCGGCCCGGATCGCGGTCGTCGTGGTCGCTGTCCTCGCCGCGGTGACGATCCTCGCGAACGTTCTGATCCATGACCTCCCGCCGACCCTGACGTTCGGCCTGGCGGCCCTCTCGATCCTCGGGCTCGCCTGGCTCATCGGCCAGGCCACTGAGCGGCTCGGCTCGATCACCGGGCCCCAGATCGGCGGCATCCTCAATGCCACGTTCGGCAACATCGCCGAGCTGATCATCGCGTTCTTCGCGCTGCAGGCCGGCCTGATCGATGTCGTGAAGGCGTCCCTCACTGGATCGATCGTCGGCAACCTGCTGCTCGTGCTCGGCCTGAGCGTGCTCGTCGGCGGGCTGAAGAACGGAACCCAGACGTTCAGCCGCGAGATCGCCGGCTCGAACGCCGCTCTCCTCGTCCTCGCCGCGATCGGCCTGTTCGTGCCTGCCGTCCTCGGGTTCACCAGCAGCGGCGGCGAGGGCAGCCTGGTCGAGGACTCGGTCCTCGTCGCGGTCCTCCTGATCGCGGGCTACATCCTGTCGCTGAGCTACCAGTTCACGAACCCGACGGCCACCCTCGCCGGCCACCAGCCGCACGACGCCAGCGATGGCCCCGGTTGGTCCGGGCGGGAGGCCGCAGGCGTCCTGGTCGGGGCCGCCGTGGTCCTCGCGATCCTGTCCGAGATTCTCGTCGGGGCGATCGAGCCCGTCGTCCAGACGTTCGGGCTGACGACGTTCTTCGTCGGCGTCGTCCTCCTCCCGATCATCGGCAACCTCGCCGAGCAACTCGTCGCCGTCCAGCTGGCCTGGAAGAACAAGATGGAGTTCTCGATGGCCGTGTCCTACGGCGCGAGCCTCCAGGTCGCCCTGTTCGTGGCACCGGCCCTCGTCCTCCTGGGGGTCCTGACCGGCCACCCGATGGACCTGATCTTCGCCCCGCTCGAGGTCGCCGCCGTGGCGGCGGCCGTCGGGATCAGCGCCCTGATCGCCCTCGATGGCGAGTCGAACTGGCTCGAGGGCGCCCTGCTGACGATCGTCTACCTGATCCTCGCCGCGGCCTTCTTCGAACTCCGCTGACGGTTGAGGAAGCCGCGCCCGTTGCTGCCGGGAAGAGACCGGCGGTGGGAGGGGCGCCACCGCCGGTCCTGCGAGCAATCGAGGTGTCGCCGCCGGACGACTAGGCGGCCAGGACCTCCTCGCCCGCTTCGCTGAGGGGCTCACCAGCCGCGGCGATCGCGGCATCCTCCCCGGCATCCTCCTCGTCGCCCTCGTAGCTCGTGGCCTGCGCCGCGAGCCCGTTGGCCGCCGATTCGGCCGCGTAATCCTTCTTCCGGCGGCCGGACAGCATCTCGACGTGGTTGGCGACGATCTCGGTCTTCCAGTGCCGGACGCCCCGGTCGTCGTCCCAGCTCCGCGTCTGGATCCGGCCTTCGATCGCGACCTGCTGGCCCTTGCCGAGGAACTCGCCGCAGGTCTGGGCGAGCCGGTCCCACGTGACGATGTTGTGGTACTCGGCCTTCTCCTTGCCCTGGCCGATGTACTCGTTAGTGGCGATGCTGAACTGGGTCACGGCCTTGCCGCTCGCGAGGCTGCGCATCTCCGGGTCGCGGGTGAGGCGCCCGGTCAAGAGGACCTTGTTCACGGTCCGCGTTCTCCTTCTCGGTCGGCCGACGGGGATCGGGTCGACCCTGCGTTTCCGGCGGGCATCGATGCGGCGGGCTGCGGGCGGGCACGGTTCGGCGGCGTGGGCGGGGGAAGGGCGCCGGCCCCGGCGGTCGGGCCATCCGGCGGGTCGGCGGACCTACGGTGGTCAACGGACCGTCGGCGTTCGGTCGACGAGGCCGGCTGATGCCTGGCGGGCAGGGACAACCTAGCAGGCGGTCCTGCACAGATCCTTACCCGACGATTTGCGAGCGCTTCGCGCCAAGCCCCCTGCCCTCAGCTCGCGGCGGACCCCTGGGTGCCGCCGAGCCCGTCGTCGGACTGGGCCTGAGGGACGTCGACGTGGTCCGCTCGGCGCCGCCGGCGTCGGTTCCGGATCACGGAGACCGGCGGCAGCTCGACGGTCGTCATCGCGACGATCCGCGGATCGGGCGTCGGCGCGACGGACGCGAACAGGTCGCAGAAGAG
>DATLVO010000200.1:0-16785 GCA_035577485.1 Verrucomicrobiia bacterium | reverse complement strand
CCGCGTCGGGTGTCGGCCGCTGGGAGCACCTTCGCGTCGCCCGATGTCGCGACCATGACCGGCGTCTGACGGTTGTGTGACAGCCGGCCCGACCGGACGCACAGCATGCCCGCGCACGACCGGCCGGGCCCCGTTGGCGTTCGCGGCTGTCACGAACCCGAAAGAAACGACGTTGCAGACTCCGGGCATGAACGCCACAGCACGACGGAACCCCGCCGATCGCGACCGGGCCGTCGCCCGGCTGCGGACGATCACGATCGGGACCGGCCTCGCGAGCCTGGCGGCCGTCTGCGTCTTCGGCGGCGTCGCGGCTGCGACGTACACGGGCGGCAGCGGCAATGTGATAACCGCGGCCGCGACGACGACCTCGACCTCGACTTCGACGATGTCAACGTCGACCCCGACGACCAATTCGACGACCCAATCGAGCGCCCTCGAGGCCACCGCCGCCCCAACGACCACCTCGGCGAGCGGCAGCACCCACGCGACGACCGGCGGTTCGTGACCGACGTCCGAACCGCCGCCTGGCGGGCCCTCGGAACCGGCGTCCGACTCGTCGTCCACGACGGCGACGTCGGCGCGGCTCGTGGCGCGATCGAGACCGTGCTCGACGCCGTCGATCGCGCCTACAGTCGGTTCCGGGACGACAGCGAGATCGTCGCGCTCAACGCGCATGCGGGCGATCGCGTCTCGATCAGCCCGCTCCTCGCCGAGGCGATCGCCGCCGCTCTCCGGGCGGCGCGGGTGACCGGCGGTGCGGTCGACCCGACCGTCGGCCGGGCGATGCGGGCGATCGGCTACGACACCGACTTCTCGCTCGTCGCGAGCGACGGCGGCCCGATCGAGCTGCGCCTGGAGCCGATCCCCGGCTGGGCGGCGGTCGAGCTCTCCGTTGCCAGGCGCGAGGTCCGGATCCGACGGGGCGTGGAGCTCGACCTCGGGTCGACCGGCAAGGGTCTCGCCGCGGATCTGGCGGCCGCCGCGGCCTACACCGCCTCGGGCCGCGGCGGCGTCCTCGTCTCGCTCGGCGGCGACATTGCCGTTCGCGGGACTCCGCCGCCGGGCGGCTGGCGGATCCTCGTCGCCGAGGACAGCGAGACAGCGGCGGATGTCGACGGCGAGGTCGTCGCCATCGACACGGGCGCGATCGCCACCTCGAGCACGACGGTCCGGCGCTGGCGACGGGGGAATCGGACGCTCCACCACCTCGTCGATCCACGAACGGGCGGCCCCGTCAACTCGTCGTGGCGAACGGCGTCGGTCGTCGCCGCGAACTGCGTCGACGCGAACACGGCGGCGACCGCGGCGATCGTCATGGGCGTGGACGCCGTGGGCTGGCTGGAGCGGACCGGGCTCGCCGCGCGCCTCGTCGCCGTCGACGGCACGGTCATCAGGATCGGCGGCTGGCCCGAACCGGATGCCGAGCAGCCTGAGCCGCCTGGCGTAACCGGATCGAAAGGTGGCGCGGCCGAGGATGTGCTCGAAGCGATCGGGGATCGCCGACTCGCCAGCAACGGAGCGCCCAGCACGTGAGCACCCAGATCCTGTGGTTCGCGACCCGGGGAGCCGGGATCGTCTCGCTCCTCCTGTTCAGCGCCGTTGCATGCCTCGGGCTCCTCGCCGTCGCCCGGACCCAGGCGACCTGGTGGCCGCGGTTCCTGACCGTCGAGCTCCATCGCAACCTGGCCCTCGTCTCGGTCGTGTTCCTCGGGATCCACATCGTCACCGCGGTCCTCGACCCATTCACGTCGCTCGGGATCGCCGCGGCGATCGTGCCGCTCGCGTCGTCCTACCGACCG
Source organism: Verrucomicrobiia bacterium (assembly GCA_035577485.1). Classification (GTDB taxonomy): domain Bacteria; phylum Chloroflexota; class Limnocylindria; order Limnocylindrales; family CSP1-4; genus CF-46. The sequence goes on along the minus strand of DATLVO010000200.1, from coordinate 14,986 downwards.
GTCGCCGTCGCGCTCGGCGTGATCTCGGTCGATCTCGTTGTCGCCGTCATCGTCACGAGCCTTCTTCGCGAGCGGATCGGCCACCGGATCTGGCGGTTCGTCCACTGGGCGGCGTACGCGGCGTGGCCGCTTGGCGTCGCCCACTCGATCACGGCCGGCAGCGACGCATTCGCGCTGTGGATGCTCGGGATGACCGGCGTGAGCGTGGTTGCGGTGGGTGGCGCCCTCCTGTACCGGCTGACCGCCGGCGGCACGAACCGCAGCCGCCTGGCCGCGGTCGCGAACGGCACGGCCGACCCCGTCGCGGTCGATCCGGCCTGGACGAACCGATGAGCGAGCTGCGCGTCCTCGCCGGGCCGCCGGCCGCGGCCGGCCCCGAGCGCCTTCACGACCACATCGCCCGCCTCGGTCGCGCGCCCAGCGGCACGACGACGGCCCGCGGCCTCATCCCCGTGATCGAAGCGAGCGGCCTCCTCGGTCGGGGCGGTGCCGGCTTCCCGGTCGGTCGCAAGTGGCGGACCCTCGCGGAGCGCGGCCACGGCCCCGCGACGCTCCTCGTCAACGCCGCCGAGGGCGAGCCGCTCAGCGCCAAGGACCGGACCCTGCTCCGGCTGCGACCGCACCTCGTGCTCGACGGCGCGTTCCTCGCCGCGGACGCGATCGATGCCGCACGGATCGTCCTGTACGTCGGGGCCGGCCATCGGGACGCGGCCACGTCCCTCGACCGCGCCGTGCGCGAGCGCGGATCGTTGCCGCGGTCGGTGGACCTCGTCCTGGCCCCCGACACGTACGTGGCCGGCGAGGAATCGGCGGCGGTCCACTTCGTCGACGAGGCCGACGCGCGCCCGACGACGACCCCGCCGCGGGTCTACGAGCGCGGGATCGGTGGCGCCCCGACGCTCGTCCAGAACGTCGAGAGCCTCGCCCACGCGGCCCTCATCGGGCGGTACGGCGACGGCTGGTATCGCGAGGTCGGCCGCGGCGAGACACTCGGAACCGCGATGGTGACCGTCAGCGGCTCCGGGCGGGACGGCATCCGCGAGATCGCGATCGGGACGACGATCGCGGAGCTGGCCGCGGAGACGGGTGCCGGCGTCGATCCGTCCGCTCGCCAGGCGGTCCTGCTCGGCGGCTACTTCGGCGGCTGGGTCTCGGCCGAGCGCGGCTGGGACCTCCCGCTCGAGCCGATCGCGCTCCGCGATGGCGGGAGCGCCTTCGGCTGCGGCGTGGTCGCGTTCCTCGGCCAGGACCGCTGCGGCGTTCGCGCGACGAGCCGGATCATGGACTGGATGGCCGGCCAGAGCGCCGCCCAGTGCGGTCCGTGCGTCTTCGGACTTCGGGCGATCGCCGACGCCACGGCCCGGGTCGCCAACGGGACAGCAGAGGGTGACGAACTCGAACGCCTCCGGCGGTGGTCCGCCCAGATCGCCGGGCGCGGCGCCTGCCGTCATCCCGACGGCGCCGTCGGGCAGCTCCTGAGCTCGCTCCGCGTCTTCGAAGGGGAATGGGAGCTGCATCAGCGGCGGCGGACCTGTTCTCGCGAGCGCGCGGCGTGGACGCCGGACCGCCGGGCGGACGTGGCCTGAGATGGCGATGGTGACCCGGGCTCCGCGCCCGACCGGCGCGCCGCTCCGGACCGAGCTGGTCGTGGACCGGATCGCCTGCGACGGCTACGGGATGTGCGCCGAGCTCCTGCCGGAGCTGATCGAGCTCGACGACTGGGGCTATCCGATCGTCGCGGCCGGCGGCGTCCCCGACGCGCTCCTGGAGCATGCTCGCCGGGCGGTCGCGGTGTGTCCGGTCCTCGCCCTGCGCCTCGCCCGCGTGTCGACCGCTCCGGTCCCGCGGGGCCAGGCGGGATGGCACGGTCCGGCATCGGGATCCGTGCGACGCTGAGCCGATGCGTATCCTCGTCGCCGAGGACGATCCGGGTCTCCGCGATGTCATCGTCCTGGGCCTCGCCGACAGCGGCTATCACGTCGACGCGGTCGACCGCGGCGACGACGCCATCGACCAGCTGAAGTTCTACGACTACGACGTCGCGATCATCGACTGGCGGATGCCCGGCGCGGAGGGGATCGACGTCGTCGCGTGGGCCCGCCGGAACCGGCGCCCCACCGCGATCCTGATGTTGACCGCCCGCGACACGCCCGCCGACCGGATCCGCGGGCTCGACAGCGGGGCCGACGACTATCTCGTCAAGCCGTTCGACTTCGGCGAGCTGCTCGCGCGGGTCCGAGCCCTTCAGCGCCGGCCGCGTGGCGTGGACGCGCCGACGATCGAGCGCGGCCGATTGACCCTCGATCCCGTCAGCCGCGTCGTCGCGGTCGACGACCGGGAGCTGTCGCTCACCTCCACCGAATACCGGATCCTCGAGCTCCTGATGCGTCGCTCGCCCGCGGTCGTCGATCGGAAGGCGATCGCCGAGCATGGCTGGGCGGACGAGACCGACCCGCTCGGCTCGAACGCGATCGACGTCCAGATGAGCCGGCTCCGGGCGAAGCTCCCGAGCGCCGGCATCCGGATCGTGACCGTGCGGGGAGCCGGCTACCGGCTGGAGGACGCGTGAGCGCGGCCGCCCTGCCGAGCGTTCGGCGGATCTCGATCCGCGTCGCCCTGGCGGCCACCGCGGTGGTCGCGATCGTGTACCTCGCCGTCGCGATCGCCGTCGTGCTCATCGTCCAGCGCAACCTCACCGACCAGATCGACCAGCGGATCACGTCGTCATTCGTCCGCCTGCCCCACAGTGGGCCCCCGGATGGCGGCCCCTACGAGGCACCGCCGCCGGATCGCCTGGGCGGTGCGCCGCTGATCCTGTGGGAGGTCCACAGCGACGGCCGCGTGGAGACCCAGACCTCGGACGCAGTCCTGCCGGCCGCGTATGTCACGGTCACCCAGCCGACGACCGCGTCGATCGGTGGCGTCGACATGCGTCTGTCGGGCCGGGCGGTCGGGGACGACTACATCGTCATCGGCCAGTCGCTCGAGCCCGTGAACGAGACCCGGGGTACCGTGGTCCTCGCGGAGCTCGTGATCGCCCCGATCCTGCTCGGCATCGTCTTCCTCGGAGCGGTCGCCATCGGTCGGCGCGTCGCCACGCCGATCGAGGAATCGCGTCAGCGCCAGCTCGACTTCACCGCCGACGCCTCCCATGAGCTGCGGACGCCGCTGGCGGTCATCGAGGCCCACACGAGCCTCGCCCTCGCCCAGGACCGGGACAACGTCTGGTACCGCTCGGCGTTCGGACGGGTCGATCGCGAGTCGAAGCGGATGCGCCGCCTCCTCGACGACCTCCTGTGGCTGGCCCGGTTCGACGCGTCGAAGCGACCCCCGAACGTGGAGCCCGTCGATCTCGGGATCATGGCCGCCCAGGCCGTCGACCGGTTCGGTCCGATCGCGGAGACCCGCCGTCTGCGGATCTCCCTGGACGTCCCGGCCGACGGTGCCGTGATCGCCGCTCCGCCGGAGTGGCTGGACCGCCTCCTCGGCGTCCTCCTCGACAACGCCTGCAAATACGCGCCGGAGGACGGCACGGTCGAGGTGACCGTGTCGGTCGACGGGTCGCGGGTCGGCCTCGTCGTCGACGACAGCGGGCCCGGGATCCCGGAGCAGGAACGGAGCCGGATCTTCGACCGCTTCCACCGGGCGACCGACAGCCAGGGCGGCGCCGGCCTGGGACTCGCGATCGCCGACGCGATCGTCCGTGCGACGGGCGGCCGCTGGAAGGTCGGCAGCGGGACGACCGGTGGCGCACGCATGTCCGTCACGTGGGCGCGGGCGCTCGCCTGATGGCCGACGACGTAACCCTTCCGAAAGGCTCCGGCGCGAGACTCGGACGATGAACAAGCATCTCCGGCTGCACACCGGCCGTCGCCGTGCGGCGATCGATCGCCTGCGAAGCCTCACCGCTGGCGCCGTGGTCGCCGGCGCTGCGGGCACGATCGGGTTCGGGTTCCTCGCGGCGGCGACGTTCAGCGGCAAGCCGACGGCCCAGGCCGCGACCGACGACACGCCGCCCGCAACGACCCGATCCCAGGACGGCTCGAGCGACTTCGGGACCGGACGCACCCAGGGCAACGCCACGACCCCCGCGTTCGGCAGCGTCCCGAACCCCCGCCCCGCCCCGGCCCATCACAGCCACGCCGCCACCGGAGGCTCGGGCGGATGACCGTCGACCCCGGGCAGGCCGCACCCCTTGACCGGCGGCGCTTCGGCGTTCCTTTCCTGCGTCCGGCCGTCGTCGAGCACGTCGACGACCCCCAGTCGACCTCCGACGGCCGGGCGTCCAGCGCACGGCCCCTCGCGATCCGCGACGCGTCACAGGTCGCCGTGCTCGCCCAGCTCGGCGTCGCCGGTCTCGCCGCGATCCTGTACGTGGTCAACCTGACCGTGAGCGGCTTCGCGAACACGTACTACTCGGCCGCGGCGCTCGCGGCCTCGCAGAGCTGGTCGGCGTGGTTCTTCGGCTCGATCGACCCCGCCAATTTCATCACCGTCGACAAACCACCGCTCGCGACGATGGTGATGGGCCTGTCGGTCCGGCTGTTCGGACTGAGCTCGTGGAGCGTGCTGCTCCCAGAGGCGCTGATGGGCGTCGGGACGGTGGTGCTCCTGATGGCGATCGTCCGACGGACGTTCGGACCCTGGGCGGCCGTGATCGCGGGGCTGGTCTCCGCGCTGACCCCCGCTGCGGTCCTGATCTTCCGTTTCAACAACCCCGACGCGCTCCTGACCCTGCTCCTCGTCGGCTCCGCGTACGCGTTCATTCGATCGCTCGATCGCGGGAGCCTCCGCTGGGTCGCCGTCGCGGCGCTGCTCGTCGGCCTGGCGTTCAACACGAAGTACCTGCAGGCGTGGCTCGTCCTGCCCGTCTTCGGCCTCGTCTGGGCGATCGCCGCACCTCTTGGTGTCCGGCGCCGAGCCGTCGGCCTGGCCGTGGCCCTCGCGACCGTGCTCATCGCCAGCGGCTGGTGGGTCGTGGTCATGGAGCTACTCCCGGCTGGCGCCCGACCGTTCGTCGGCGGCTCGACGAACAACTCGGCTCTTGACCTGATCCTCGGCTACGACGGCCTCGGCCGGATCTTCGGCGGGTCCGGCGGCGGACCGGGTGGCGGCGGCGGACCGGGTGGCGGGTTCAGTGGCACGCCCGGGCTGTTCCGGCTGTTCAACGCCCAGCTCGGCGGGCAGATCGCCTGGTTCCTGCCATTCAGCGGTCTCGGCCTCGCGGTCGGCCTGTTCGTCCGGCGTCACGCGCCGCGGACCGATCTCCGCCGGGCCGCCTACCTGATGTGGGGCCTCTGGCTCGCGGTCCACGTCGCCGTGTTCTCGTTCATGTCCGGGATCATCCACTCCTATTACGTCGTCGCGATGGCGCCGGCCGTCGGAGCCCTCGTCGGTGGTGGCGTGGTCGAGTTGTGGGCCCTGCGAGGCCGGAACCCGCGCCTGCCGTGGGCTGGTTCCGTGCTCGCCGTCGGGATCCTGATGACCGCGACGGTGGCGTACCTGCTCCTCGACCGGACGCCCGCCTTCGCTCCGGGCCTGGCCGTTGCCATCGTCGCCCTGGCGGTCGCGATCGCCATGATCCTCGCGCTGCCGGCGGGCTCCGTTCGCCGGAGCATCCAGCTTGCTTCGATCACGCTCGCCGTCGCCGTGCTCCTCGCCGGCCCGGCGGCCTACGCCCTCAACACGATCGGCACCGCCTATGCCGGCGGCGATCCGTCGGCGGGCCCGCAGGTCGCGTCGGCGGACGGACGCGGCGGCCCGGGCGGGTTCGCCGGAGGCCCGGACGGAGGACTGGCGGGCCGAGCGCCCGGTGGCATCCTTGCCGGCGTCGGCGGCGGCGGACCGGGCGGCGGCGCCGTCGATGCGGCGCTCACCGACTACCTCGTCGCCCATCGCGGCGACGCGACCTGGCTCGTCGCGGTGACATCGGCCAACCAGGCCGGCTCGATCGAGCTCGCGACCGGCCTGCCCGTCATGGCGATGGGCGGCTTCAGCGGCAACGATCCCGCCCCGACGCTCGGACAGATCCAGTCGCTGACGGGGAGCGGGCGGCTCCGCTATGTGATCGTCGGCGGTCGGGGTGGCGGACCCGGTGGCGGCGGCTCGACGATCTCGGCCGTCGACCATTGGGTCGCATCGACCTGCGCCGTCGTCCCGGATGTGAGCCCGAACCTGTACGACTGCAGCGGAGCGGTGACGACCGGAGCGTAGCTCCCGACCTTCGCGACGATCGGCCCTCGCACGATCGCCCGATTGGCCCGATCATCGACACTGCCGCAGGAGCCGCGGCCGCGCCGGGAGACTGCAGATGAACCGCCACCTTTACCGGTCGCGCGACGACCGGATGCTCGCCGGCGTTGCCGGTGGCCTGGCCGAGCTGTGGGACGCCGATCCGTCGCTCGTCCGCGTCGTGTGGGCCCTGCTCGTCGTCCTCACGGGCGGGATCGCCCTCGTGATCTACATCGTGATGGCGATCGTCGTCCCCGAGGAGGGCGACACGCACGCGGTCGGAACGGGCCCGACCGCCGCATCCACCGCCGGGACGAATCCCGCGCCATCGCCGGGCGCGCCGCCCGCCGGAGCACCCACACCAGATTGGCGACAGACCCGATACGAGTCGCGGATGCGGGCCCGCGAGGCGCGTGCGGCGTGGCGTGCCTCCCATCCCCGCGGTCGCTCGGGCGCTGTCATCATCGGCGTGTTCCTCATCCTGATCGGCGCATGGTTCCTCGTCCGCGAATACCTCCCGACGATCGACTGGGGCTGGTTCTGGCCGGTGATCCTCATCGCCCTCGGCGTCCTCGTGCTCGTGATGGCGGTCCGGCCGCGTCAGGACGGCCCCGACGGGGGCGGCGGATCGTGAGCATCTGACCGGAAGCCCGGTCCGATCAACCACGATCCGGCGATCACGAGGGCGACTCAGCGCCGGAGCGATGGCTCCGCTACGGTTCGCGGATGACGACGACCGACGCCGACCGCGACGCGCTCGAGGCGGCCCTGGTCGGGCACGGCGCGTACGAGCTCTTCGCCTGCGATCCCGCCCTCGCCGATACCGCGGCGTTCTGCGCCGCCTACGGGTTCGCGCTCGACGACTCGGCGAACACGATTGTCGTCGTCGGGAAGTCGGACCCGCCGGTCTACGCGGCCTGCGTCGTTCTCGCGACCCATCGCCTGGACGTCAACCGGACCGTCAAGCAGCGCCTGGGCACGCGCAAAGCGTCGTTCGCCTCGCCCGAGGAGACCCGCGAGCTGACGGGCATGGCGATCGGCGGCGTGACCGCGTTCGGGCTGCCCGCGGGCCTGCCGCTCTGGGTCGACGGCGCGGTGATGGAGCGGGCCCGGATCGTGCTCGGCGGCGGCAGCCGGAGCTGGAAGGTGATCGCCCCGTCGTCGATCCTGCTGACGCTCCCGGGTGTCGAGGTCGTCGACGGTCTGGCGGCCCCGGCCCCGCCGCGACCGACCGACTGAGGGTCCCATCCAGACGCGGTAACGCCGCCGGTGCTCATCCCATGCGCGTTGGCGAGCGATCGGCCGCCGAACGACCAGGACCGCACCGGGATTTCGGTCTAAACGGGCGCGGTTGCTCATCCCATGAGCATCGAACACGGGAAGGAGGCCCGGGACGGGCCGGTGAGCCGGCTTCCTGCGCCCAAGCGCCCTTCATGCACATGCGGTGTGCACGGCGTGGGCCAGGCACCCGGAAGCATGCTCGGACGCGGAAACGCCGCCGACCCGAAGGTCGGCGGCGTCTCGTGACGTCGATGGGGCAGGGCCGATCAGCCGGCCACGAACTCCCGGAGCTTGCGGCTCCGTGAGGGGTGGCGGAGCTTCTGGAGGGCGTGACCCTCGATCTGGCGGATCCGCTCGCGGGTCAGCCCGAACTCGCTGCCGACCTCTTCGAGCGTCCGCGGCCGGCCGTCGTCCAGCCCGAACCGCAGGCGGATGACCCGCTGCTCGCGGCCGTCGAGGCTGCCGAGGACCCGCTCCACCTGCTCGCGGAGCAGCTGGTCGGTCACGGCGTCGAGCGGGGACACGGCGTCGGCGTCCTCGAGGAGGTCGCCGAGCTCCGTGTCGTTCTCCTCGCCGATCGGCTGCTCGAGGGAGACCGTGTTCCGCCCGTAGGCGCGGACTTCCTCGACTCGCTCCGGCGTGATCGCCGTCCGTGGATCCTCCGAGAGGACCGCCGAGATCTCGGCGTTCGTCGGCTCTCGACCGAGCGAGACCGTGAGCTCCCGCCCGATCCGGGTGACGCGGTTCATCGTCTCGACCATGTGGACCGGGATGCGGATCGTCCGCGACTGGTCCGCGAGCCCGCGCTGGATCGCCTGGCGGATCCACCACGTCGCGTAGGTCGAGAACTTGAAGCCGCGCTCCCACTCGAACTTGTCGACGCCGCGCATCAGCCCGGCATTGCCCTCCTGGACGAGGTCGAGGAGGCCCATGCCCCGGTTGATGAACTTCTTCGCGTTCGAGACGACGAGCCGTAGGTTGGCCGCGGTGAGGTGCTCGCGCGCCGCCGCCCCGAGCGCCCGTAGATCCGGCGTCATCGCGTCGATGGCGTCGGCATCGTGACCGCCCTCGAGGCGGCGACGAAGCGCCGGCAGGGCAACCTCGTTGCGGGCCCAGGTCCGCATGGCGATCAGCGCCGCATTCTCCCGGACGACCGGACGCGTGACCGCGCCGTGGACCCAGTCGAGCAGGTTGAGGAACGACTCGGCGTCGAGGCGTTCGTTGTAGATCGAGCGGAGGACGCGCCCGCGATCGAGGAGCTCCCGCGCCTCGCCCGTCGCGTTGGCGATCGCCTCGGTGAACCCGAAGCGGGGAGCGGTCACGAGCAGGTCGAGGGCATCGTCGGCGGCGACCGCCTCACCGACGATCCGCGCGGCGACGTCCCCGTGCGGCAGCTGGTAGCGGGGATGCTTCGCCCGGGCCGTCGGCTCCGTGCCGTTCACGACCCACTCGTGGAGATCGAGGATCGCGAGCGCCGGATCGGTCGCGATCCGGAGGCCGATCTCCATCGTCTTCGCGAGCATCACCTCCTCCTCGGCGGTGAGGAGCGGGACGCGCGCGATCTCGCGGAGGTACAGACGGGTCGAATCCTCGATGTCGAGGAGGTCGTCCGACACGACGGCCTCGGGCTCCTGGTCGGGATCGTCGGCAGGCGCGGCCTTGCGGCTGCGCGGAACGACGATGTCGAGGTCCTCGGGCACGGGGTCGCCGCCGAGCGCTGCCAGGTCGGCGTCGGCCGGGGTCGGCAGGTCGACCGTCGGACGGACGTTGGCGCCCGTCGACGGGTCGACGGTTGAATCGATGGAGAGAGGGGAGGCGTGGTCGAGGAAGGTCGTCAACGTGAATCCTTAGGCGTGCGGGCGCGACGGATCGCGCATGAAGGTTCGAAGCCGGGATGCTGGATCGTGACCGGACCGCGCATCCGCCGAGGCGGCCCGGGGGCATCCGGCTCCCCGGAGCCGGACACAGGTGAAGGCGTGTCAACTGTTGACACGCCGTCGATGTCCATACTGTACCAGAATCCGGGCCTCTTGACAACCCCTTTCGATACCCCCATGGGGTATTCGCTTGCTCGGCCGATGTCCAGGGCGCGTGCGCGGGAGTTGGGCCCGCGATCTGATGCTCAGTCGCGCTCGGGCGTTGCGAGACGGTAGAGCTGGCGGGCTCCGTGGAGACCCTTCAGCTCGTGGACCCCGGCGTCCTCGAAGGTCAGCCCGGAGCCGTCCAGGAGGTCCATGACCGTTGCCGAGACGAGGATCTCGCCGGACTCGGCGACGCCCATGATCCGGGCCGCCGTGTGGACCGCGATCCCCCGGACATCGCCTGCCACCGTCTGGACCTCTCCGGTGTGCACGCCGGCGCGGATCTCGAGACCGAGGCTCTCCGTCGCGTCGCGGATGGCAGCCGCGGCCCGGACGGCGCGCTCAGCCCCATCGAACTGGGCGAGGATGCCGTCGCCGGTGGTCTTGACGAGTCGTCCCCGATGGCGATCGATCGCTGCCGCTGCCTTGCGATTGTGCTCACCGACGAGGTCCCGCCAGCGGGTTGCGCCGAGCTCGTCCGCGCGGCGGGTCGAGTCGACGATATCGGTGAAGACGATCGACGCCAGGATCTGTTCGTCCCGGGCGTCATGCGGCTTCCCGTACGTGCGCATCGCCTCGAAGTCGACCGAGATCCATGGCTCATCCCCGACCACCCAGGCATCGTGACCCGGTGGGATCTCGAAGACGTCACCGGGGGCGATCTCGAGCTCCGTGCCGTCCGGCATCTGGACACGCAGGAGGCCGGACTGGGAGACCCCGAGATGATGGTATTGGCACGTATCGGTGCCGGCGATGGGCTTGATGTCCACGGACCAGCGCCAGCCCGGCTCGTACGTCATCCGTCCGACGACCGTGTCGTCCAGCTCCACGATGTCGATGCGCCCGCGTGGAAGCGTCCTGACGTCGCTGGGTTCACTGAAACGCCGTCGCTGGAGACGCATTGCCGGTGGATTCTAGCGTCCGCGAGCCCCAGGGACGGGGGCGAGTCGACAGGGGCCGCCAAACGTGCGATAGTGAGGGCTCGCCGCTGTGGCGAAAGCTCCGTGTGGTCGACCTCTTTCTCGAACTGACCGTGCGCCAGCTGTCTCTGGTTCGAGAAATAGGAGGTCACTGTGACCACCGGTACCGTCAAGAAGGTCGTCTCCGACCGCGGCTTCGGCTTCATCGCCGCCGAGGATGGGAAGGAATACTTCTTCCATCGCGACGGCCTGACTGCTTCCCTGGACTTCGATCGTCTCGCCGGCGGCGAGAAGGTCCAGTTCGATGTCGAGCAGAGCCCCAAGGGCGCTCGCGCAAAGAACGTCCAGGCCGCCTGACCGGCCCTCGACAGGCCGCCCGTACCAACGGGCGGCCTTTTCATATCTCGCCCACCTGATCCCGGTTCGTGAGGACGACGTGACCAAGCACTCGAAATGGGAGAACGCCCGTCGGGCGGCCGAGACCGTCCGGGTCAAGGAGATCGAGTCGGCCTGGCTGGCGAGCCTTCCGGCCGAGCGGTCGAAAGCGTTCGTGGCCGCGGTGGAGGCAGCTCGCAGCCGGCCCGCCGCCGAGCCACGGCCGAACATGGCCCCGGGTACTCCCCCGCGGCCGCCGCGCCCGGGCCACGAGCCGCGCCCGACCAAGGAAGAGCGGACCCGCCGACCTCGCGACTGATCGTCGCGGAGCGCTCGCCGCGGCCGAACCCGTTCGGCCATGAATGACAGGCGCGGCCCGGTTTCGCGTGCCGCGCCGCAACCCACGCCCGTGACAATCGGCCCGGTGACGACCCAACGCGCCGTTCCGATCCTGCGCGACCCGGCCTTCGGCCGGCTCTGGTTCGTCCAGGCGTCGACGCAGGTCGGCGGCAACATGGCGCTCTACGCGCTGACGATCCTCGTGTTCGCCACGACCCGCTCGAACGCGGCGGTCAGCGCCCTCGTCATGTCGTTCCTCGTCCCCACGATCCTGCTGTCCGCGGTCGCCGGCGTCCTCGTGGATCGGCTCGACGTCCGGTGGGCCCTGATCGGCCCGAACATGATCCGGACGCTGCTGACGCTCGGCCTCGCCCTCGCGGGCACGAATGTCGCGCTGCTCCTCGTCCTGAACCTCGGGATCAGCCTCACGACCGTGATCCTCACGCCGGCGGAGGCGTCGATGATCCCGCGGATCGTGCCGCAGCCCCAGCTCGAGACCGCGATGGGCATCTTCAACCTGACGCTCCAGGCCTCGTTCGCCGCCGGGTTCGCGTTCCTCGGGCCGTTGCTCGTTACGGTCGCCGGACCGTCGTTCGTGCTCGGTGTCGTGACGGTCTTCTATGCTGCGGCCACGATCGCGACCCTTGGCCTGCCGCCAGCGCCGCCGGCCCGCCCCGACCCGGGGATCGCCCGGCGGGCGATCCACGAGCCGATCCGCCAGCTGGGCGAGGGCCTGGCCACGATCGGCGGCAACCGGGAGGTCAGCCGTCCGCTGCTCCACCTGGCCGCATCGGCCTCGCTCGTCGGGGTGATCGGCGTGCTCGGGCCGAACCTCGCCTCGACCCTGGGCCTCGACCCGAAGAACCTGATCGTGGTCGTCCTCCCGCTCGGGCTCGGCGTGGTGGCGGGTGTCTTCGGGTTGCGGCGGCTCGGTGTGGGCGTCTCCCGCCGGCGGGCCGGCGAAGCGGGGCTGATCGCATTCGGGATCCTCGCGATCGCGATCGCCGCAGTCGGACCGATCGGCCGGCTCACGACGCTCCCGCCAATTCCGCTGGTCGCCGTTCTCGCTTTCGTCGCCGGTGCGGCGTACGCGACGACGACCGTCTCGGCCCAGACGGCCCTGTTCGAGAACATGCCCGCCGCGGTCCGCGGGCGGGTCTTCGGAGTTCTCGCGTCCATCGTGAGCGCCGCGAGCCTGTTGCCGATCCTCGTGGCCGGCCCGCTCGCCGATCGGATCTCGGCACCGGCCGTGATCACCCTGACCGCGATCGTCGTGGTCCTCGTCGCCAGCTGGTCGGCGACGATGTTCGGGCCGCGAGCGGATCCCGGTTCCGTCTCGACGCCGAGCGGCTGACGGCTGGCTACGCGTCGAGGCGCTGGACCAGGACGAACTGGCGGAGGCCGAGGCGATCGCACAGGAACCGGATCGGCCCCGGCAGATAACGGCCGGCCTCGTCGCGCTCGAGAACCTGCGGCTGGCCGATCGGGTGCTCGCGGCCGGCGAAGCGGATCGTCCCGCCACCGGCGGCGAAGAGGTTGCGGGCCCACTGCGTCGCGTCGCCGAACGGCAACGGGATGACGAACCCGTCCGCGTTCGAGAGGGCGACCACCGGCGTCGCATACACGGTCCCCGACGTGCGGCCGGTGTGGCGGAGGATCGACCAGAGCGGAAAGAGGCGGGTGCCCGCCATCCGCCGGGCGAGCGGCTGGATCGCCCGGGCGAGGCTTCGGATCGGGAGGCTGCGGTGTGGGCGTCCGGCCTGGAAATCAGGCCTGGTGGTCGAGGTCGCGGTCGTGCTGTCCATGCCGGGATCTTGGCCCGAACCGGCCGCGATCGACTTCCCGGCGATCCGTGATCGAGGGTCACGGAACGCCGTGATGGCCTCGCCTCAGGCGACCCCGTTCCGGATCGCCCAGGCGGTCGCCTCGGCGCGGCCACGGGCATCGATCTTCCGGTACAGGTTCCCGACGTGTCGCTCGACGGTGTTGATCGAGAGGCCCAGCCGGGCCGCGATCTGGCCGTTCGTGTCGCCGCCGGCGAGCAGGCGGAGGACCTCGGTCTCCCGCGGGGACAGGCTGCCGGAACGCCCGCGGTGAGCCGGCGACCGCGTCGCGGACGGCCGGGCGCCGCCGGGATCCTCGACGAACGCGGTCAGCCGCTCGACGATCGCATCGGTGTCCTCGAAGAACATCCCGGCCGACGTACCCGGCAGGACCTCCACTCGGCCGGCCGGCAGGGCCCGGGCGAGCTCCTCGGACAACTCGATCGGAATGACGGTGGCGCCCGCCCGGTGGAGGACCAGCGCCGGGCACACGACGCGCGCCGCGTCGGCGGTGACGTCGATGCCGTTCGCCGCCTCCATCGTCGCGCGGGCGACCGCCGGGCTCGTCGACGTCCGGAACCACTCGGCCGCGAGGCGGCCCTCCCCGTCCGCCGGCCATCCCAGCCAGGCGTGCGTGATCGACTCCGCGAACGTGTCCCAGTCGCGCTCGATCAGGCTGAGGAGTGCCTGCGTCCCCGGACCGCGCATCTGGTCGAATCCGCGGGTCGCGCCGCCGAACAGGACGAGACCGCGGACCCGATCCGGGTGCCGGGCCGCCCAGGCGATGGCGTGCGTCACGGAGTGGTAGAAGCCGAAGAGGACGCATTCGTCGACGCGGGCAGCACGGATGACCGCGTCGAGATCGCGCAAGTGGGCCTCGAGCGAGACCTCGTCGACGTTCCGCTGCGATCGCCCGCTGCCGCGACCGTCGTACTGGATCAACCGGACCCGCTCGGCCAGATGCAGGTAGGCTCGCCGCAGGACCGGGATCCGCCACTCCGCCTCGACGTTCGAGAAGGGCACTCCCGGGAGGTAGATCAGGGTCGGGCCGGTGCCGACCGATGTCCAGGCGATCCGGACGCCGTCCGCGGCGGTGGCAAGATCGATACCCGGCTCCACAACGGGAGGGTAGCGCCGAAGCCGAAGCGTCACCATGGACCGAGCCGAGCCGCAATCGAGGAGAAGCGTGGACGACGGAACGTTCTGGGACCTGATCGCGAAGCTGGACCTCCGTCGCGAGGATGACGAGGACGCGGTCGCGGAGCCGCTCATCCGCGCCCTGGCCCTGCTCCCCGACGCGGAGATCGGGTCGTTCCAGGAGATCCTCGCGCGGAAGCTGTACGACCTCGACGGGCGGGCGTGGGCCCGCGAGAGCGGCAACGAGATCTGGCTCGGCGAGCCGGACCAGCTGTCGATCGACGCGTTCCTCGATGCGCGGTGTGCGGCGGTGGCGAAGGGCCGCGACGCCTACGACGCGATCCGGGCCGATCCCACCCGGATGCCGAAGAACGAGACCTTCGAGAGCCTGCTCTACGTCGCCTCCACGGCCTACGAGCGCAAGACCGGCCTGCAGTGGGACGACCTCGACGACACGGAGGTCTCCTACGAGACGTTCTCGAACGAGGACGGCTGGCCGCGGCTCTGACCGTTGGGGTGTTCGATGACCACGTACATCGCCCTGCTGCGCGGGATCAACCTCGGGCCCCGGAACAAGATCGCGATGGCGGAGCTGCGGGAGCTGCTCGAGGGGCTCGGGTTCGATGACGTCCGGACGCACATCCTGAGCGGCAACGCGATCTTCACCTCGACGCGCCGCAGCGCGGCCCGGCTCGAGGCGGAGATCGAGCGGGCGATCGAGCGACGCTTCGGCTTCGACGTCGCCGTGCTCGTCCGGACCCGCGAGGAGCTGGCGGCAGTGGTCGAGGCGAACCCGTTC
>DATLVO010000199.1:0-9855 GCA_035577485.1 Verrucomicrobiia bacterium | reverse complement strand
GTCGATCCGCCGGACGCCGGCGATCAGCGACACGACGGCGGGGTGGGCGAGCGGGAACTGGATCGCGGCCGCTCGGAGCGGGACCCCATGGCGGTCGCACACGGCCGCGATCCGACGCGCTCGCTCGACGACGGCGGGCGGGGCCGGCCGATAGTTGAAGTTGCTCCCGGGCCGCGGATCCGCGAGCACGCCGCTGTTCATCACCCCGCCCAGCAGGACCCCGATGCCGCGATCGATGCAGAGCGGGAGGAGCTCGGCCAGGGCGTCCTGGTCGAGGAGGGTGTAGCGACCGGCGACGAGGAAGACGTCGAAGTCGCCCTCGCGGGCGAAGCGGGCGAGCATCGCCGACTGGTTCATCCCCACACCGACCGCCCGGATCGTGCCCTCCTCGCGCATCCGGGCGAGGGCCGGCCAGGCGCCCTCGATCGCCTCCTGCCAGTGGTTGTCAGGGTCGTGGATGAGGGCGATGTCGATCCGGTCGAGCTCGAGCCGCGTGAGGCTCTCCTCGATCGAGCGGCGGACACCGTCGGCGTTGTAGTCGAACACGACGCGGACGGGCCCGGTCCCGACGTAATACGCGTCCTCGCGGCCATCGATGGCCTGGCGATCGATGTCGGCGCCGGGCGGAATCTCGTCGGTTGCCCGGATCAGGCGGCCGACCTTCGTCGAGAGGACGTATTCGTCGCGCGGCCGGCCGGAGAGGGCCGTCCCGAGCCGGCGTTCCGCCGCGCCGTAACCGTAGAGCGGCGCGACGTCGAACGTCCGGATGCCCAGTTCCCACGCACGGGACGCCGTCGCGACGGCCTCCTCGTCGCTGACCGCCCGGAAGAGGCCGCCGATCGGGGCGGCGCCGAACCCGAGCCGGGTGACGCTCAGGCCGGTCCTGCCGAGCGTCCGGCGATCGGTCGGTTCGAAGGGCATCCGGTCCTCCACCGCAACGGCTGAGCGCCGATCGTGGCGCTGATCGGCGACCCGGGTTCCTGTTGACGCCGCCGCTCAGGCTATCGTATCGTTCAGTCCTCGGTCCACCGGACAGAATACTGAACGACTTGGAGCCTGCGTGCGCTTGATCTCGTTGCGAACCACCGCCGGCGAGCGGCTGGCCGTGGTCACCGGCGACCGCTGGCTCCTCGCCTCCGAGGTGCTCGACGGTGGTCCGGCGACGATGGCGGCGCTGCTCCACGGCGGCTCCGCGACGCTCGCCGCTCTCCGCGACAGGATCGCAGGATCGTCGATCGCGGACCGGGGTCAGCCGCTGGAAGAAGCCGATCTCCTGGCGCCGGTACCTCGGCCCGGCAAGATCGTCGCGATCGGCCGCAACTACCGGGATCACACGGCAGAGGAAGGCGTCGAGGCGCCGCCGGCGCCGCTGATCTTCGCGAAGTGGCCGAGCTCGGTCGTCGGCCACGGGGCGGAGGTCCGCTGGGACCCCGGTTTGACCGCCCAGGTCGACTACGAGGCCGAGCTCGCCGTCGTCATCGGGCGCACCGCGCGGCGGGTCAGCCCGGAGCGTGCCCTCGACCACGTGCTCGGCTACACCTGCCTGAACGACGTCTCCGCCCGGGACATCCAATTCGGCGACGGCCAGTGGGTCCGGGGCAAGTCGCTCGATACGTTCTGCCCGATGGGCCCGGCCCTTGTCACGGCCGACGAGATCGGCGACCCGCAGGACCTCGCCATCTGCTGCTCGGTCGGCGACGAACGCGTCCAGGACGCGCGGACGTCGGCGATGTACTTCGGCGTCGCAGAGATCATCAGCTATTGCTCCCGCTCGTTCACGCTCGAGCCGGGCGACGTCATCGCGACCGGGACGCCGGGCGGCGTCGGGGTCTTCCGCGATCCGCCGCGGTTCCTCGGGGATGGCGATCGGGTGACGGTCGAGATCGAGCGGATCGGACGGCTGGAGAACGTCTTCAGGTTCGATCGAGCGGGAGCGGCGGCGGCGTGACGACCGGCGAACGGTTCCTCGTCACGGGCGCCCTCGGCTGCATCGGCGCGTGGACCGTCCGCGAGCTCGTCCGCGAAGGCGTGCCGGTCGTCGGGTTCGACGTCGGCAAGGATCCGCGCCGCCTCGCCCTCGTGATGACGCCCGACGAGCTGGCCCGGGTCACGCTCGTGTCCGGCGACATCACCGACCTCGCCGGGCTCGCGCGGGCCCTCGACGATCACGACATCACGAACGTCGTCCACCTCGCGGCGCTCCAGGTCCCGTTCTGCCGAGCCGACCCGCCGCTCGGTGCCCGCGTCAACGTCGTGGGCACGGTCAACGTGTTCGAGGCCGTCCGCCGCCGCCGCGACGCGGGCAGTGCGATGGCGCCGATCGTCTACACCGGCTCGATCGGGATGTTCTCCGCATCCGACGTGGACTCGGCGACGAACCGGCTGCTCGAGGATGCGGAGCCGCACCCCGGCAACCACTACGGGGTCTACAAGTTCGCGAACGAGGGATCCGCCCGGATCTACTGGGCCGATACGGCCGTTCCGAGCGTGGGCCTCCGGCCGATGACGGTCTACGGCGCCGGCCGCGACCAGGGGATGACGAGCAGCCCGACGGTGGCGATCGCGGCCGCCGTCCTCGGGACCCCGTTCCGGATCACGTTCGGCGGCGGCACCCTCTTCCAGTACGCCGAGGACGTCGCGAAGACGCTCCTCCTCGCCAGCCGCGCGGCGCCGGCGGGAGCGCGGGTGTTCAACCTCGGCGGCAGCCCCGTGGCGATCGCCGACTGGATCGAGGCGATCGAGGCGGTCGTGCCCGGGGCGGCCCGCCTGTTGACGTTCGAGCCCGCGCCGCTGCCGTTCCCGTCGGACATCCAGCACGACCGCCTGGCGGCCCTGGGCGACGTGCCCGTGACGCCGTACCGCGAGGCGATCGCCGCCACCGCTCGCATCTACCAGGAGCTCGCCGCGTCGGGTCGTCTCGTCGGCACCGAGCACGGCGTGCCGGCGGTGGCACCGGGCCAACCATCGACGCCGGTTGCGCCGGCGGCACCCGTGGCGCCGTCATCGGGCTGATCATTCGGTCATGCCGGTCTACGCCGATCCCATCGACGGCCTCGCCGTCCCGGCCGATCTCCTCCAGGCCTGGACGGCGAGGCTCGTCGAGTCCCTGGGCACCCCCGCGGACATCGCCGCCGACGTCGCCGAGGTGCTGGTCGCGTCGGACCGGCGGGGGATCGCGTCCCACGGCACGGCCCGTCTTCCGAACTACGTCGCCCTGATCGAGGCCGGGGTCATGGACCCGGCCGCGCGGCCGCGCGAGGATGCCGGGAAGCCGGCCCTGCGCCGGTTCGACGCCGGCAACGGCTGGGGGCATCACGCGTCCCGGGTCGCCCTCGACGCGGCGATCGCGGCCGCGCGCGAGCTCGGCACCGGCACCTCGATCGTCCACAACTCGAACCACTACGGGATCGCCGGCTGGTACGCGCTGCATGCGGCCCATGCGGGGATGATCGGGATCTCGCTCTCGAACACGTCGCCGCTCGTCGCGCCGACGCGGGCCCGTCAGCCGCTGATCGGGACGAACCCGATCGCGATCGCGGCGCCGGCCGGACGGTTCGGCGCGTTCTGTCTCGACATGGCGACGTCGACGATCCCGCGCGGCCGGATCGAGGTCGCGGCGCGACGGGGCGAGCTGCTGCCGGTCGGCTGGGCGATCGACGCCGAGGGCCGTCCGGCGACGACCCCGGAGGCGGCCCTCGCCGGCGCGCTCCATCCGCTCGGGGGCGAGGAGGCGACCGGCGGCCACAAGGGCTACGGCCTGTCGCTCGCGGTCGACATGCTGACCGGCGTCCTCGGCGGGGCGGCCTTCGGGCCGAACATCGTCGGGCTCTTCAGCACCGACGCGCCGTCGGACCTCGGCCAGGCGCTCATCGTCCTGGACCCCGCGGCGATCGGCACCCGCGAGGCGTTCGAGACGCGGCTCGAGGGCTATCTCGACCAGCTCGTCGCGGCGCCGACCGTGCCCGGCGCGCCGGGTCGCGTGCTCATCCACGGCGAGCCCGAGGCCGA
The DNA here is from genome assembly GCA_035577485.1 of Verrucomicrobiia bacterium. Taxonomy (GTDB): domain Bacteria; phylum Chloroflexota; class Limnocylindria; order Limnocylindrales; family CSP1-4; genus CF-46. The sequence continues at coordinate 5,847 of DATLVO010000199.1, read as the reverse complement.
GGCGGAACGCCGATCTGACGAGCGCGGCGTCGTGATCGACGCGGTCCACGCCCGCAACCTCGCCGCGCTCGGGGCGCGGCTCGGTGTTCCGTTCGAGATGGGCACCGCCGGGCCGCCGCCCGGATGACCGAACGGTTCGACGTCGTCGTCATCGGGGGCGGGATCGTCGGTCTGGCCACCGCGCGGCGGCTGCTCGAGCAGCGCCCGGGGCTGCGGATCGCGATCCTGGAGAAGGAGGCCGAGCTCGCGACGCATCAATCGGGTCACAACAGCGGCGTCCTGCATGCCGGGCTCTACTACCAGCCGGGATCCCTGAAGGCGCGGCTCTGTCGCGAGGGCAAGGCCGAGATCGAGGCGTTCGCCGAGGCCCACGACATCCCGTTCGAACGGTGCGGCAAGCTCGTCGTCGCGCTCGACGAGTCGGAGCTCGAACGGCTGGCAGCCCTCCATGAGCGGGCGGTCGCGAACGGCGTGCCGGGGTTGGAGGAGATCGGGCCGGAGCGGATCCGCGAGCTGGAGCCGCACGCGGCGGGGATTCGCGGGCTGTGGAGTCCGGGGACCGGGATCATCGACTTCCGCCGCGTTGCGCTCGCCATGGCCACGGACCTCCGACAGCAGGAGGTGGCGATCCTGACGGGCCGCGAGGTGCGGGGACTCGACGAGCGACCCGGCGAGATCGTCGTGCGGACGTCGGGCGACGAGGTCCGAGCGGACCTGGTCGTCGCCTGTGCCGGTCTCCAGGCCGACCGCGTGGCGGCCCTCGGCGGCTCCCGCGACGGGCCCCGCATCGTGCCGTTCCGCGGCGACTACTACACCCTGACCGCCGATGCTCGCGGCCTCGTCCGCGGGCTGATCTACCCGGTGCCGGACCCGCGCTTCCCGTTCCTCGGCGTCCATTTCACGAAGCGGATCGACGGCGCGGTCTGGGCCGGCCCGAACGCCGTCCTGGCGTTCGCCCGCGAGGGCTACCGCCGGCGCGACATCCGGCCCCTGGAGCTGCTCGCGACCGTGACCGACCGCGGGTTCCTCCGCCTCGCCGGCAAGTACCTGCGGACGGGGCTCGGCGAGATGTGGCGCGACTGGTGGAAGCCGGCCTTCGTCCGGGAGCTCCAGCGCTACGTCCCGGAGATCCGCTCCGACCAGCTGCGGTTCGGGCCGTCCGGCGTCCGGGCCCAGGCGCTCGGGCGGGACGGGACGCTGGTCGACGACTTTGTCCTCGGCGGCAGCGCCCGGATCCTCCACGTCCGCAACGCCCCGTCGCCGGCGGCGACGAGCTCGCTCGCGATCGGCTCGATGCTGGCGACGTCGGCCCTCGAGCGGCTCGACGCGGTCTGATCCGCCGGCCGGCCGTTCGAGTCCGATTTCGGACGCTGCCAGTAGCCACGTTTCCTTCCCGCCGGCTGGATCCGCTTTCGGAGTCCGAAATCGGACGGCCGAGGCACGGGGCGGACGTGGTCCCGTCGAGCGTCCGAAATCGGACCTGCGGGGGGCCTGAAGCGGCACGTCGGCGCTCGACGATCCTCTGCAGCCATGACCCGCGCAAGGCCCGGCTCGCCGCGAACCGCTCGGTGACGCGCGCCGTCGGTGCCCCCCGGCGGCAGCCTGGGCCGGGGGTTCTGGACGCTCTTCTCGGCGTCGTTCCTCGCCAACCTCTGCCGTCGCGGCTGATCCTGACCGACGTGTTCATGGCCCAGGTCGAAGCGCACGCGGCCGCGAACGCGGATGCGGCGGCCGCATGATGGGTGTCGGGAGGAATTCGAACATCGACGACCAGTCCATATCCGCAGACACCGACGTCGCGCGATACGTGGATCGTGCGAACGAAGCGCTCGCCGCGGGCGACGCCGAGCTGGCCGCTGGCTTCGCGCGTGCTGCGCTCGCGCGCGACCCGACCTCGGTCGCCGGTCTCATGGCCCTCGGCGCATCGATGGAGGCGTTGGGCGAACCGGCCGCAGCGGCTGCTGCATACGCGCAGGCAGCCCGCCGCGGGCCGCTTCAGCCGGCTCCCACCTCGGCTCTTCGACGCCTCTGGGTTGCTCCCCTCATCGGGTTCACCATCGCCGCGTGGGTCGCGCTCCTGGCGTTTCGCGTGGTGAGGCAAGAGTTCGACCAGCGATCGGTTCTCCTGGCGCTCTTCTTCGCCGCCACGGCTCTCCTCATCGCGATGCTCGCGAGCATCTGGCGCCGCCGCCGTCGCTTCGCCTCCCTGTCCCGGACCGATCGAACCGTGCTGGAGGCTGCGGCCCGCGGATGGCTGCGGGACGAGCCGATCGCGCCTGCCATCGTCGGCTCCCTGGTTGTCATTGGCGTCCTCTCGGCCGCGGCCGTCCTGTTCGCGGTGGGAACGAAACCCACGCTGAGCCTCGCGGTCGGCGACTGCTTCACGTTGACCCAACGGGCCTCGATCCAGCAGATCTCGGCGATCCCCTGCGATCTGGCGCATGGCACCGAGGTCTTTGCCGTCTTCGCGTATCCCGAGCCCTCGACTGCGCCCTATCCCGGCGTCGACGCAATCCGGGCGGAGCCGATGCCGTTCTGCACGGCGGCTTACGAGGCGTACGTTGGCGTGCCCTACGTCGGCCGCCGGTTCTACTGGGTCAGCTCGATGGGCCCTGAGCAGCCGTACTGGGACATCGGGATCCGGACGGCCTTCTGTACGGTGGTCCCACGAGACGGCGGACAGTCGACGGGATCGGCGCGGGGAACGCGTCGCTGAACGCCTTCCGCCGCTTGCGCGGATCCTGAGCGGGCCACGATCGTTTGTTCAGGCGACGGCCGCTGCGTCACCTCGCAGGACGACGACCTCGAGGGGCTCGGTCCGACCTTTGACGGCCAGCTCGCGTCGATCGGCGACGTCCGCCCGACCGGCGGCGGCCCACGTCACAGCGCTGACGAGCAGCTCGCCGGCGCCGGCATCCGATCCGAGCCTCGCCGCCACATTGACGGTGTCGCCGAGGGCCGTGAAATCGAGGCGGTCCTCCGACCCAACGGTCCCGACGAAGGCCTCGCCCGTGTGGACCCCGACCCCGACGCGAACGCCCCCGGCCATGAGCTCGCGGTCCGCGACGGCGCGCAGCAGCGCTTCGCCGGCCTCGATCGCCCGGATCGCGTGTTGATCGCCGCTGACGACAGGGATGAACAGGGCCATGATCCCGTCGCCGAGGAACTTGTCGACGATCCCGTCGTGCTGGTGGATCGCCTTGGCCGCGCGGAAATAGAACTGCTGCACGAGCCGCCGGAAGTCGCCGGCGGAGGTCCGCTCCGCGATCCCGGTCGAGCCCCGGATGTCCGCGAAGAGGACGCTGATCTCGATCTCCGCGCCTCCTGGCCCCTTCCGAAGGTTGCCGAAACAGAGGCTGCACAGCATCGGGTTGGACGATGACGGTCCGTGCATCATCAGCCGGGTGACGAGGCGGCCCGGCCCTCGGAACGGCGCGGCGCACATCTTGCAGCGCGGGTCCGATGGGAGCCGCCGGAAACGTCGGCGTAGCGCCGGCAGGCTGGGGTCCGTGCCCATGAGGATCGAGCGCCACATCTCGCTGGTACCGGGATCGCCGCCCGGCGGAAGGGGAGACTCGTCGCTCATGACGGTCAGACGGTACGCCTTGTTCATGACCCCCGCGTGTCGCCCCGGGGTAGACCTCCGGTCCTGACGGCACGTCAGCCCGCGAGCATGAGATGCACGAAATGGGCTGCGACATGCACCACGTGAACGATCGCAACCGGATTCGACGCGATCGCGCCTCGACGCGGGCCAGATGGGCCGCCGCCGACCCGATTCGTGCATCTGGCGCTCGATCCAATGCACGCCTGCGCGACGGCCGCGGCATTCGCGTCGCGATCGGTCACTGGGTGCACGCCCGACGGGTTTCCGCGGCGCGCGACGGCGGGCGGGGGCACACGGCCAGCGTCACCCGGCGGGAACGGCCTCCGATGGATCGGTCACCTTCGTCGGCAGCCCCTCGAGGAGCGGATCCGTCCACGCCCAGGCGGCGCCGTAGCGCGCGCCCACGGCGCCGTGTCGGGCGGCCTCGACCCGCAGCGGCAGGCCGAAGATCGAGATGAACCCGACCGCCGCGGCGTGATCGAACGCGTCGCCCGTGTCGTACGTCGCGAGGTTCTTGTCGTAGAGCGACAGCGGCGACCGCCGGCCCTCCACGACGGCCGACCCGTGGTCCAAACGGACCCGGACCTCACCCGACACCACCCGCTGCGACGAGGCGACATAGCCCCGCAGATCCCGATGCAGCGCCGAGAACCACAGCCCGTCGTACGTCAGCTGGGCCAGCTCGTTCGCGACGAGCCGGTTGAACCGCAGGGTGTCCTTCGTCAGCGTCAGCCCTTCGAGCGCCCGGTGGGCCTCGTGGAGGATCGTGGCCGCGGGCGCCTCGTAGATCTCGCGGCTCTTGATGCCGACGAGCCGGTCCTCGACGTGGTCGATCCGGCCGACCCCGTGGGCGCCGCCCAGCCGATGCAGCCGCTCGACGAGCTCGACCGGCGCGAGCCGCTCGCCGTCGATCGCGACGGGGATCCCGCCTTCGAGCTCGACGACGATCTCGACCGGCGGCGGCGCGTCGGACGCGGCGACGGTCCATTCGTAGGCGTCGGCCGGCGGCGTGACCCACGGGTCCTCGAGGACGCCGGTCTCGCACGATCGGCCCCAGAGGTTGACGTCGATCGAGTACGGCGAGGCCTTGGTGATCGGGATCTCGATCCCCCGCTCGATCGCGTAGTCGATCTCCTGGTCCCGGGTCAGGCCCATCCCCACCCGCATCGGGGCGATGACCTCGAGGCCCGGGTCCAGGGCGTGGACCGCGACGTCGAACCGGACCTGGTCGTTGCCCTTGCCCGTGCAGCCGTGGGCGACGGCGTCGGCGCCCTCGCGCCGGGCGACCTCGACCAGGAGCTGGGCGATCAGCGGCCGGGCCAGGGCGGTCGCCAGCGGGTACGCGCCCTGGTAGAGGGCATTGGCCTGGAGATGCGGCCAGACGAAGTCACGGACGAACCGGTCGCGCGCGTCCACGACGTACGCCCGCGAGGCGCCGGCGCTGATCGCCCGCTGCTCGACCCCCTCGCGGAGCGAGCCGCCGCCGACGTCGACCGTCAGGCAGACGACCTCGCAGTCGTACTTCTCGCGCAGCCACGCGACGGCGACGGACGTATCGAGCCCGCCGGAGTAGGCGAGAACGACCTTCTTCATGGGGTTCGGGCCTCCAGGGCAGTCGATCGGATGTCGTCGAAGCGAGCCTGCCAGCGAAGGAGGCGCGTCTCATCGGCGAAGAGAACGAGCACGGTGTTGTCGCCGGCCAGGGTTCCCTCCTGGTCGACGAGGGACGACTCGTCGATCGCCTGGGCGATAACGCTGGCGGTCCCCGGCGAGCCCGTGACGAGCAGGATCAGGGCGCTCCGGCCGACCGTCACGGGGATGTCGGCGAGGATCCGGCGGAGTCGCTCGTCGGACCGGGCGGGAGCCGACGCGGCCGGCCGTCCGGGCGCAGGCGCGAGCGTCTCGGGGAGGACGTAGACGTGGCCGTCGGCCCGCGGGACCTTGACCAGGCCCAGCTCGCCGATGTCCCGGCTCACCGTCGCCTGGGTGACCGCGAAGCCCCGGGCGATCAATCGGTCGGCCAGCTCCTGCTGGCTGCCGATCGTCTCTGTGGCGACGAGCGCGCGGATTGCCCGCTGGCGCTCGGGCTTCGAGCCACCGGTTGTGATCCCCACGGAGGCCGCCGGGCTGATGGAGCGTGTCATCGCGGACGCACGACCCTGCATCGCGGTCACGCGGCCCCGACCGCCGGGCGGCCGGCGGTGATCCGGGTCCCGAACGTCGGGTCGCCGAGCGCCCGC
>DATLVO010000198.1:0-11397 GCA_035577485.1 Verrucomicrobiia bacterium | reverse complement strand
AGGCTGTGCCCACCGAGGACGATCGGGATCGGGCCGTCGACCGCCGCGGCCGTCAGCTCCCGGAGCCAGCGGTCGCCGATCTGCTCGTGGAGCAGGAGATCCGAGGCGAACCGATCCTCGGCAGGCGGCCAGTTCGCGTCGTTCGGACCGCGCCCGTGGGCCAGCAGGACCCGGGTGTCGACGAGCGCCGCCTCGCCGAGCTCGCCGAGGATCAGCCCGAGCCCGCTCGGTCCGTCGCGCTCCAGGAGCGCCCCGAGGATCGATCGCGGCGGCCGCTGGCCGGCGGGTGCGGTCCGCATGCCGCGCTCTTCGATCAGGGCCCGGGTCCGGGCCGGGATCGCACTCTCGAGCCAGGCAAGGCCCGCGGCCGAGACGCGGCCGGCCACGACCAGCTCGGCCGTCCGGTGGCTGGCGACGGCGCGAACCGCGGCGAGCCGCTCGGCGACTCGCTCGGTGACTCGATCCGGCGGCGCGGGCAGAGGGATCCGGCCGGCGAGGAGGACGAGGTCGAGCGGTCCGTCGACGTCGAACCCGAGCCGCCAGCGCCGCCGCAGGTCGGTCACGGCGACGCCGGCGACCTCCTCGAGCCAGCGGGGCAGGGCGTTATCGGTCGCGAGGTCCGGCAGCTCGGTCAGCCGGCCCGCGCCGCCGACGGCGACGGCGTCGGCCGAGAAGCGGTTGTTGGCGAGGGCCACGCCGTCACCCGACGAGGCCGCGGCGACGAACGCCCGCCGGTCCGCCGCCGTCGCCAGGGGCATCGCTCCGGATCCGAGGACGACCAGGCCCGCCGGCCGTCGTCGCGCGACGAACGCCCGGACGCGCGCACCGAACGAGACGTCGTCGGGCAGCCCGGCCGCGACGGTCACGTCCGTCGCGCCGGCCGCCAGGAACCCCGTGCGGTGCCGGGCGGCCAGATCGGCCCGGGCCGCCGCGACCCACCGCTCGACGGCGCCCGCGTGCGCGTCCGCCTCGGGGTGCAGGATGAGCACCGCGACGTCCGTCATCTGCCGGAGTCTAGAGGCGTGGGAGGAACGGACCTGAGACGCGTGCGCGCGTACATCGGCCTCGGCGCGAACCTCGGCGACGCGGCGACGACCATTGCCCACGGCATCCGGGCGCTGGCGGTCCTGCCGGGCGTCCGGCCGCGGGCCGTCTCACGGCTGTACGTCACGATCCCGGTGGGCGTCGTCGACCAGCCGCCGTTCCGGAACGCCGCGGTCGCCCTCGACGTCCCGGCCGGCCCGGACCCGGGGACCGGCGCGACCGCGCTGCTCATCGCTCTCAAGCAGCTCGAGCGCGCGTTCGGTCGCCAGGAGCGAGAGCGCTGGGGTCCTCGTGAGCTCGACCTGGACCTGCTCGTCTTCGGTCGCGCCCGGCTGGCCATCGACCGGCCGCCGGCCGGGCTCTCCCTCGACCGGGGTAAGGCCGACCGGCTCCTCGTCGTGCCGCATCCCGAAGCCGCCGAGCGGCTGTTCGTCCTCGCGCCGCTGGCCGACATCGCCGCCGGTCTGGTCCCGCCCGGCTGGGGCGAGACGGTGGCGTCAGCGGCCCGCCGACGTCGGGCTCTCGAGCCTCCGGACGCGGTCCGGCCGATTGCGACGTGGGATGCCGACCGGTCGGCCTGGCGGTCGATCGACGAGGCGTCCTGAAGATCAGAGGCGGACGGACGGCGGTCGGTCGCGGTCGAACATGTGGACGGTGTCGACGAACCGGACCTGCTTGGTCTGGTAGGCCATGACGAGGGAGTGCGTCCGGGCCCCGCCGCCGAAGAACCGCACGCCCTGGAGGAGGTCTCCCGCCGTGACTCCGGTCGCGGCGAAGACGATGTTGTCGCCCGACGCGAGCTCGTCCGTCCGGTACACCCGATCCTCGTCGCCGTGGCCCATCGCCTCGCCGCGGGCGCGCTCGGCGTCGCTCCGATAGCGGAACCGGGCCTGGATCTCACCGCCGAGGCAGCGCAGGGCGGCAGCCGTCAGAACCCCCTCCGGGGCGCCGCCGATCCCCATCACCGCGTGGATGCCGGTGCCCGAGACCGCGCAGCTGATCGCCGCGGACAGGTCGCCGTCGCTGATCAGCTTGATCCGCGCGCCGGCCGCGCGAACCTCGGCGATCAGCGCCTCGTGACGGGGCCGCTCGAGAATGACGACGGCGATGTCGTTGACCCGCCGGCCGAGCGCCTCGGCGATCCGATGGAGGTTCTCGGTCGGCGATTCGCGGATGTCGACCTTGCCCGCGACGACCGGCCCGACGCAGAGCTTCTCGAGATACGTGTCGGGGGCGTGGACGAGACCGCCTTTCTCGGATGCGGCAAGGACCGTGATCGCGCCGGCCTGGCCATAGGCGACGAGGTTCGTGCCCTCGAGCGGGTCGACCGCGATGTCGACCTCGGGAGCGTTCGGGAGCTCGTCCTTTGCGCGCCGGCCGACCTGCTCGCCGATGTAGAGCATCGGCGCCTTGTCGCGCTCGCCCTCGCCGATCACGATCCGTCCGGCGAACTCGATCTCGTCCATCGTCCGGCGCATCGCTTCGACCGCCGCACGGTCGGCGCCGTCCTTCTCGCCGCGGCCCATGAACCGGGCCGAGTCGATCGCGGCGGCCTCCGTGACCCGGATCATCTCGAGCGCGAGGAGCTGTTCCATGGGTCGTTCCTCGGGCGGGTGGAGCGGTTCGCCGTTTCGGGCGCTAGTGGCGGAAGTGGCGCGTTCCCGTGAAGACCATCGACAGGTGATGTCGGTCGGCCGCCTCGATCGCCATCTCGTCGCGGATCGAGCCGCCCGGCTGGATGATCGCAGTCACGCCGGCCTGGGCCGCCATCTGGATCCCGTCGGGGAACGGGAAGTAGGCGTCGCTCGCCATGACCGCGGTCTTCGCCCGGTCGCCGGCCCGCCGCAGGGCGATCTCGACCGAGACCTGGCGGCTCGCCTGGGCCGCCCCGATCCCGATCGTCGCCCCGTTCCGGGCGAGGACGATCGCGTTCGAGCGGACGTGGCAGACCGACCGCCACGCGAAGAGGAGGTCGTTGAGCTCGTCGAGGGTCGGCCGGCGATTCGTGACGACCTGCAGCCGGCCCCGGTCGAGCCCGACCTCGTCGAGGCTCTCCACGAGCAGGCCACCGGCGACCCGCTTGAAGTCGAGGTTGGCGATGCCGTAGTCGCGCATCCCCTCCGTTGGGTCGGGCGGGATGGCCAGGATTTCAAGACCGGCCTTCGCCTTCAGGATCCCGAGCGCCGCCTGGCTGTAGCCCGGCGCGACGACCGCCTCGTACGAGTTCGCGGCGATCTCCCGGGCTGTCGCCCCGTCCATCTCGCGGTTCACGCCGACGATGCCGCCGAAGGACGCCACCGCGTCGGTCTCGAGGGCGTGCCGGTAGGCCTCGACGAGCTCGTCGCTCGACGCGATCCCGACGGGATCGGTGTGCTTGACGATCGCGACCGTCGGGCTCGTGAAGTCGCGGGCAATCCGGTACGCGGTGTCGAGGTCGAGGTAGTTGTTGAACGAGGGCCGCTCGCCGCGGATCTGGGTCGCGTCGGCCAGCGTTCCGCTGCGGTGGGTCGTCTCGCGGTAGAACGCGGCCCGCTGGTGGGGGTTCTCGCCGTAGCGCAGGTCGTCGACCTTCTCCAGGACGACGGCGAGCCGGTTCGGGAACGTCGTGTTCGCGATCTGGTTGAGGTACGCCGCGATCTCGGCGTAGTAGGCGGCCACCGCCCCGAACGCGTCGGCGGCCAGCTTGGCCCGCAGCTCGGCGGAGAGGGCGTGGTGCTTCTTGAGCTCGGCAACCAGCTTCGGGTAGTGCTCGGGGCTGCCGACCGCGGCCACGCCGGCGGCGTTCCGGGCGGCCGCGCCGAGGAGGGCCGCGCCGCCGATGTCGATCATCTCGATCGCCTCGTCGATGCCGACGAGATGGGCGCCGACGGCCGGGGCGAAGGGGCTGACGTTGACGACGACGATGTCGATCTGGCCGATGCCCTGGCCCGCGAGCTCCGCCATCTGGGACTCGACGTCGCGCCGGGCGAGGATTCCCGCATAGATCGCCGGGTGGAACGTCTTGACCTGGCCGCCGGCGAGGGGCGGCAGATGGGTCAGATCGGAGACCGGCTTGACCTCGACGCCGTCGGAGGCGAGGTGGTCCCGGGTGCCGTCGGTCGCGTAGACCTCGACATCGAGGGCGAGCAGGTCACGGGCAAGGGTGGAGATCCCGTCGCGGTTGGCGACCGACAGCAGGGCTCGCACCCGGGCTCATCCTCCTCCGACGCGGGCTCGCGCCTGTGGCACGCTCGTCTCGCGGCCGAGTATAGCGCGGGCCGTGGCATACTCCAGCCTCGGCGAAGGCGAGACGCGACGCCGGATCGTGCCCGGCGACGGGCGCCGAACCACCCATCCGACATGAGGATCGACCGTGCGGCTGCTCCCGTGGGACTACCTGTTCACCCGCTTCAGCGCGCACACGCTACCCGACCTCTACACGCCGTTCTGGGTCGCGACCGCCATCCTGCTGGTCGGGCTGATCGTCCTCTACAACGTCCGGACGCGAGCGCTGCACCGGCATGCGCCGTACCTCGACCTGTACGAGTGGCTGCTCTGGACGGGGATCTCCCTGTTCGGCCTGCTCCTGGTCGCGGCGGTCTTCAACTTCTACATGATCGTGCTGCTCGTGATCCTCGTATCCGGGCTCGCGGTGATGGTCTGGGTGAGGTTCATCCGCTTCCCGCCGATCCTCGACCTGTACGAGCACAAGCTCGCGAAGCAGCGCTACTTCACGCGATCGAAGTTCGCCCACCCCGAGTCGACGATCCGGCCGAAGGGCGCCCGGACGAGCACGGCCACGGCGCGGGCCGGTCGGGCCCGGGCGAGCCGCAACCGCAAGCGGCGCTGACGCCCTCCACCGGACCGGCCTGACCGAGCGCGATGCCGATCGAGATCCGCCGGTTCGGCGTCGGCCATCGTCGGCCCGACGGGCCGCCCGGCACGACCGGCGTGACCGGCCAGGTGATCCACAGCGACGCCCGCGGGATCATCTCCGAGCTCGCGTTCAAGCCGAACGGCCGGATCGAGCCGCACTCGAACCCGAACACCACGTGGTTCGTCGTCATCGAGGGCGGCGGGTGGGTCGTCGTCGACTCCGAGCGGTCCCGCGTCGCCGCCGGCGAGGCCGTCCTGTGGCCTCCCGGGGTGCCGCATGGGGCGTGGGCCGACCACGGCCACATGCGGGCGTTCGTGATCGAGTTCGCGGGCGCCGACGACACGGCGATCCGGGGCATCTTCGAGGGCCGGATGCCGGAGATCGGTCCGGGGGCGCCGGTGTCGCGGGGCGAGGGCACGTTGACCGGACCGGAGCACCGCCCGCCGCCCGACCCGACCGCCGGCGAGCCGCTCTGAGCTTCGGACCCTCGCGGTCCTTGATCCGGCCGTGGCCGGCCCCTGATCCGCCAGTTGATGAAGCTGGTTGATCGTTCATATCACGCGCGAGCGTGAAGGCCTCACCGTTCGGGCCAGTGTCAATCGACGTTGAAACACCATCGTGCACGCGCCACCGCAGATCGATGAGCGAGATTCATCAGGCCGCCGCCTCAGGATTCGCCGAGGATCGCCCCGAGCTGACCCAGGATCCGGGCGGTCGCGCCCCACACGTGGAGGCCGTCGATCCGGTAGCCGCCGTAGCGGATGGGCCAGTCGCGGATCGTCCGCTCGACGATCTCGATGCCGACGCCCGGCAGGAAGGCCGAGACCGGCGGCGTGAGAATCCGGGCGACCTCGGCAGGGTTCGCCTGGAGGATCGGCTCGCGTTCGGCGACGGCCACGACCGGCTCGATCCGGTAGTCGCTGACCGGGATGAACACCGGATCGAGCCGTCCGACAACGGTCAGCCCGACCGCGACCGGATCCAGGCCGATCTCCTCGCTGGCCTCGCGGACGGCCGTGTCGGCCGCGTCGGCGTCGCCCGCCTCCGCCTTGCCGCCCGGAAAGCTCACCTCGCCGCTGTGGTGGCCGTCGTACGTGACCCGCTCCGTCAGGATGATCCGGGCGACCCCGTCGACGTCCGGGTAGAGCAGGGCGAGAACGGCGGCCGGTCGGGCGGTCGCCGTCGGGGCGAGGCGCGGGCGGAGCCGCCCGTCGGTGAAGACGGGCATCAGCTCGGCCGGCCCCGCCGGCAGTGGGACCGGTAGCGTCGCCAGCCGCTCGACCGCTTCCCTGAGCTGCACCTCTTGAGTGTGCCTAGTTCACCAGCTCGCCGCCGTCGCGCGTGGGCTTGTCGCCGTCGATCTCCGGCAGGTCGAGCACGGTCCCCCGGCCCCGCCGGCCGCGGGCGCCGGTCGCCGCGGGCTCTCGCCCCCGCTCGGCTGACCCGTCGCCCGGCGCCCGGGCGTCGCGGCGCGACGCGGACTCGGCGAAGACCGTCGAGCGTTCGGTCGAGAACACGAGCGTCCCCGACACCGGGTCGGCATCGATCTTGATCGTGTCACCGGGCGTGAACTCGCCCTTGAGCAGGGCCCGGGCGAGCGGGTTCTCGACGAGCCGCTGGATCGTCCGCTTCAGGGGCCGGGCACCGAACGCGGGGTCCGTGCCCTCGCGGACGATCACCTGGCGGGCGGCCGGCGTCAGCTCGATCGTGAGGTCCTGTTGAGCGATGCGCAGCTTGAGCCCGTCGAGGAGCAGCTCGACGATCTGCTCGAGGTCGGCCTCCGACAGGCCGTGGAACACGATGATCTCGTCCACGCGGTTCAGGAACTCCGGCCGGAACTGGGCCCGGAGCGCCTCGGTGACCTGGCGCTTCATCGCCTCGTACGCGGCAGCGTCGCGGTCCCGCCCGCCGGTCGCGGCGATCAGCTGGCTGCCGACGTTGCTGGTCATGATGATGACCGTCTGCTTGAAGTCGACCGTCCGGCCCTGGCCGTCGGTCAGGCGCCCGTCGTCGAGCACCTGGAGGAGGAGGTTGAAGACGTCCGGGTGGGCCTTCTCGATCTCGTCGAGCAGGATCACCTGGTACGGCCGGCGGCGGACGGACTCGGTCAGCTGGCCGCCCTCGTCGTAGCCGACGTAGCCGGGCGGCGCCCCGATCAGGCGCGAGACGGAGAACTTCTCCATGTACTCGCTCATGTCGATCCGGGTCATCGCCTGGTCGTCATCGAAGAGGAACTCCGCCAGCGCCCGGGCGAGCTCGGTCTTGCCGACGCCGGTCGGGCCGAGGAACAGGAACGACCCGAGCGGCCGGCGCGGATCGCCCAGCCCGGCCCGGGCCCGGCGGACTGCGTCCGAGACCGCCTCGATCGCCTCGTCCTGGCCGACGACGCGCTGGTGGAGGCGGTCCTCCATCTTCACGAGCTTCTCGAGCTCGCCCTCCATGAGCTTCGTGACCGGGATCCCCGTCCACGCGGCAACGATCTCGGCAATGTTGTCGGCGGTGACCTCCTCGCGGAGAAGCGATCCGGGACCCTGGAGCGCGGCGAGCGCCTCCTCCTGCTCGCTGAGCCGCTTCTGGAGCTGGGGCAGTGTCTCGTACTGGAGCTTGGCGGCGGTCTCGTAGTCGGTCTCCCGCTGGGCCTGCTCGATCCGGACCTGGAGCTGTTCCAGCTCCGACTTCGTCGCTCGCATCGCCGCGATCGCGGCCTTCTCCGCCTCCCAGCGCTGCTTCAGCGCGCGGGTGTCCTCCTCGATGTCGGCGAGCTCCTTCTCGAGCGCGGCGAGCCGCGCCTTCGAGGCGTCGTCGGTCTCCTTGCGCAGGGCCTCCCGCTCGATCTCGAGCTGGATCCGGCGGCGCTCAGCCTCGTCGAGCTCGACCGGCATCGAGTCGATCTCCATGCGCAGCCGCGACGCAGCCTCGTCGACCAGGTCGATCGCCTTGTCCGGCAGGAACCGGTCCGCGATGTAGCGATGGCTGAGGGTTGCGGCCGCGACGAGCGCGGAGTCCGTGATCCGAACGCCGTGGTGGACCTCGTACCGCTCGCGGAGGCCGCGCAGGATCGAGATCGTCTCCTCGACCGTCGGCTCATCGACGAACACCGGCTGGAAGCGTCGCTCGAGCGCGGCGTCCTTCTCGATGTGCTTGCGGTATTCGTCGAGCGTCGTCGCCCCGATCGTGTGGAGCTCGCCCCGGGCGAGCATCGGCTTCAGGAGGTTCGAGGCGTCCATCGCGCCCTCGGCCGCGCCCGCCCCGACGACGGTGTGAAGCTCGTCGATGAAGAGGACGACCTGGCCCTCGCTGTCCTTGATCTCCTTGAGGACGGCCTTGAGGCGCTCCTCGAACTCGCCCCGGAACTTCGCCCCGGCGATCAGCGCGCCGAGGTCGAGCGAGATCACCCGCTTGTCCTTCAGGCCCTCGGGGACGTCGCCGCGGACGATCCGCTGGGCGAGGCCTTCGACGATCGCCGTCTTGCCGACGCCCGGCTCGCCGATGAGGACCGGGTTGTTCTTCGTCCGGCGCGACAGCACCTGGATGACCCGCCGGACCTCGTCGTCGCGGCCGATCACCGGGTCGAGCTTGCCCGCCCGGGCCTCCGCGGTCAGGTCGCGGCCGTACTTCTCGAGAGCCGCATAGGTGCTCTCGGGGTTCTGGGAGGTGACGCGCTGTCCGCCGCGGACGCTCTGGAGGGCCGTGAGCACGGCCTCGCGGTTGGCGCCGTGCGTCTCGAGCAGCTGGCGAGCCTCGCCGCCGGCCTCGATCACGCCGAGGAGCAGGTGCTCGGTCGAGACGTACTCGTCGCCGAGGCGGCGTGCCTCCTCTTCGGCGAGCTCCATGACGCGCTTCGCCCGCGGATCGAGCGACAGCGACCCGCCCCGGATCCGCGCCCGCCGGCCGAGGATGGCGGCGAGCTCGCCGCGGAACGCCAGCAGGTCGACGCCGATCCGGCGGAGGGTCTCCGCGGGCACACCGTCGTCGGGCTCGACGAGGGCGGAGAGGAGGTGCTCGGCGTCGAGCACGGGGGATTCCATGTCGGCCGCCGTCTTCTGGGCGGCGAGGATGGCCTCCTGGGCCTTCTGGGTGTAGCGATCGAGTTGCATCGGGTGTCTCCGGGGATCGGCAGATCGGGGTTCGCCGACCGGCGGTCGAGGCCGGTCGCGCCTAGTTGGACCCGGTCGGGGCGGACCGGGGATCGGGTTGGTCGACGAGTTCGAAGAGGGTTCGGGCCGCGGCCTCGGCCTCGGGGTCGAGCTTCGTGGGCAGGACGACACGCGCCCGGGCGTAGAGGTCGCCGACCTCGCCCTTGAGGCGGGGCATCCCCTGGCCCTTGAGCCGGAAGCGATGGCCGTTCTGGGTTCCCGGCGGGATCTTCAGCAGCACCCGGCCCTTGAGCGTGGTGACCGGGACCTCGCCGCCGAGGAGCGCCTCCTGGAGCGTGAGCGGCAGGTCGCGCTCGAGGTCCGCGCCGCGCC
Organism: Verrucomicrobiia bacterium; assembly: GCA_035577485.1. Taxonomy (GTDB): domain Bacteria; phylum Chloroflexota; class Limnocylindria; order Limnocylindrales; family CSP1-4; genus CF-46. Next base: position 2,028 of record DATLVO010000198.1, on the reverse strand, counting down.
GGGTGAACACCGGATGGGGCCGGACGCGGGCCACGACGACGAGGTCGCCGCCGCCCGGTCCCTGGCCTGTGAGCTTGATCCGGGTCCCGTTGTCCGCGCCGCGGGGGATCGTGACGTCGAGCCGGCGGCCGTCGATCTCGACCCGCCGGCTGGTCCCGTGGTAGGCCTCCTCGAGGCCGATGTCGGCGACGGCCTCCGCGGTCACGCCCGTCTCCGACCGTGGCGCCCGGCCGGTCCCGGTCGCGCCGGCCACGCGGTGGGCGCCCTGCGTCTGCGCGCTCCCGGCGCGACCCGTCCCGGCCGCGGCGCCGTCGGCGTCGAGGCCCATCTGGGCCAGGATGTCCTCGAACGACAGTCCGCCCGTCGGCCGCGATCCGCGGCCCCCGGTCGGACCCGACACAACGGGTTCCTCGTCATCGCTGAAGAACACCCGGAAGAAGTCGGAGAAATCGCCGGACCCGCCGCCCCCTGTCCGGAACTCGTAGCGGACGTTGCCGCTCCGGCCGGAACGGCCGGCGCTCCCGGCGGTGCCGCCGAAGCCACCGAAGGGACCGCCGGCCCCGAAGGGCGCCCCGGCCGCATCCGGATCGACCCCGGCCCGGGAATAGGCCTCCCAGTCCTTGCCGAGGCGGTCGTACTTCTTGCGCTTGTCCGGATCCGACAGGACCGCGTGGGCCTCGTTGATCTGCTTGAAGCGCTGCTCGGCGATCTTGTCGCCGGGCTTCTTGTCGGGGTGATGCTCGCGGGCCAGCTTGCGGAAGGCCTTCTTGATGTCGGCCTGGCTGGCACCTCGAGCGACCCCGAGCGTCTGGTAGTAGTCCTGGAAATCCATCGTCGTGAGGTTGCCCTCAACATGCGAAGGGCCGGTGATCGACTCACCGGCCCGTCGCTTGCCTGTCAGCGCCGCTGGTCGACCACGACCGGTGGCTGGTCGCTCCCGGGGAACGGTGTCCGTCGAACGCGACCCTGGGGCTCGGGCTCGTCCGTCACCGCGTCGTCCGGCTTCACGATCTTGGCCGGCTCCTCGACGACGAGCGCCTTCGGCTTGCGCCGGAGGGCCGTCTCGAGGACCTGCTCCATCGAGTCGACGAGGACGAGCTTCATCGACTTGCGGATCTCGTCGGGGATGTCCCGGAGGTCCTTCTCGTTCTTGTGCGGGATGATCACCATCTTCGCTCCCGCCAGGTGGGCGGCGAGGATCTTCGACTTCAGGCCGCCGATCGGCAGGACCCGTCCGCGGAGGGTGATCTCGCCGGTCATCGCCACGTCCTTGCGGACCGGGATGCCGGTCAGGGCGCTCACGATCGCCAGGGCCATCGTGATCCCGGCGGACGGACCGTCCTTCGGGATCGCCCCGGCCGGGACGTGGATGTGCAGGGTGTTCTTCTCGAACGTCTCCCGTGGGATTCCCAGCTCACGGGCGTGAGCCCGCGTCCAGGACAGGCCGGCCCGAGCGGACTCCCGCATCACCTCGCCGAGCTGGCCGGTGAGGATGAAGTCCTCCTTGCCCTCCATCTTCGTGACCTCGATCGCGACGACGTCGCCGCCCACCTCGGTCACGACGAGGCCCGTCGCGGAGCCCGTCTGGTCCTCCGCCTCGAGCTCGCCGTACTCGAACCGCGGCGGCCCGAGGTACTCCAGCAGCTTCTTGCTGTCGACGACGGTCTTGCGCTTGCGGCCCTCGGCCACCGAGCGCGCCACCTTGCGCATGATGTTCGCGAGCTCACGCTCGAGGTTCCGGACGCCGGCCTCCTTGGTGTAGGCCTGGACGAGCTCCGTCATCGCCTCGTCGGTGATCTGGATGTTCTTTGCGGTCAGGCCGTGGTTCTCCATCTGCTTGGGGATGAGGAACCGCTTGCCGATCTCGACCTTCTCTCGCTGGGTGTAGCCCGGGACCTGGATGATCTCCATCCGGTCGCGGAGCGCCATCGGGATCGGGTCGATCAGGTTGCCGGTCGCGATGAACAGCACCTTGCTGAGGTCGAACGGCACCTCCAGGTAGTTGTCCTGGAACGTGTTGTTCTGCTC
>DATLVO010000197.1:0-9274 GCA_035577485.1 Verrucomicrobiia bacterium | reverse complement strand
AGGGCCGCGGCGAGGACCATCAGGCGTTCGAAACGGACGACGAGGAGCTGGGCCGTCGCCGCCGGCGTCACGAGCATCGCCACGACGAGGATCACCCCCACCGCCTGGATGCTCACGACGATCGTGACGCCGAGGAGCCCGAGCAGCAGGTATTCCAGCCCCCCGACCGGCAACCCGGACGCCGCCGCGCCGAGCGGATCGAAGGTCGCATAGAGGAGCTCCTTGCGAGTCGCCAGGAGGACCGCCAGGACGATCGCCCCGAGGAGCGCGACCTGGACGAGGTCGCCGGTCGTGATCCCGAGGACGTTCCCGAGCAGGTAGCCGAGCAGGTCCCCGACGTAGCCGTTGATCGTCGAGAAGAGCAGCACCCCGAACGCGAAGGTGCCGGCGAAGAGCACCCCGACCGACGTATCGAACCGGAGCCGGCCGCGGCGCGAGACCAGGCCGATCGAGAGGGCCGTCCCGACCGCGGCGACGGCGCCCCCGAGGTACAGGGGCAGCCCGAGGATGTAGGCGATCACCAGCCCCGGGAAGGCCGCGTGGCTGACCGCGTCGCCGATGAAGGCGAGGCCCTTCAGGACGACGAACGTGCCCATCACCGCGCAGACGACGCCGATGAGCAGGGTCGCGACCAGGCCCCGCTGCATGAACCCGTAGCTGAACGGGTCGACGAGGAACCCGATGGGGTTCATCCGCGGCTCTCGTCGTGGTAGTGGCGCTCGCCGCCCGACGCCTCGTCGTGGTGGTGGGCGTCGTCGAGGACCAGTCGACCGCCGTCGCCCGGGAGGACGAGGACATGGCCGCCGTAGGTCTCGGACAGAAGGGCCTGATCGAGGACGATCTCGGCCGGTCCGGTCGCGATCACGCGGCCGTTGATGAACGCCGCCTGGTGGAAGCGCTGTGCGGCGCAGATCAGGTCGTGGGTCGAAGCGATCACCGTCTTGCCGGATCGGGCCTCGGCCTCCAGGACGTCCATCAGCTCTTCCTGCGTCCGAGCGTCGACGCCGGTCACGGGCTCGTCGAGCAGGTAGAGCTCGGGTTCCGCGGCGATCGCCCGGGCCAGGAACACGCGCCGGCGCTGGCCGCCGGAGAGCGCCCCGATCTGGCGGTCGATCGCGCCGGCCATGCCCACCGTCTCGAGGGCGGCGGCAACGCGCTCGCGGTCGACGGGACCCGGTCGGCGGCCGAACCCGAGCCGGGCGTAGCGGCCCATCATCGCGACCTCGCCGACCGTCACCGGGAAGTCCCAGTCGACGGCCTCCGCCTGCGGCAGGTAGGCGATCGAGCGGGCCTCGACGCCGGGCGCCGCTCCGAGCACGGAGATCGAACCCGTCTCCGGCTGCAGCAGGTTGGCGATCAGCTTCAGGAGCGTGCTCTTGCCGGCGCCGTTCGGCCCGATCACCGCGAGCAGCGAACCCGGCCGGACCGTCAGGCTCACGTCACTGAGGGCGATCCGCGGGCCATAGCCCGCGGTGACGTGGTCGATGACGACCGTCGGCCGCCCATCGCGGACGACACCCGGCCGCTGGGGCGCGGCGACGGCGGTCTGGGTCAGCGGAGCGCCTCCACGATCTGGTCCACGTTCCAGCGCATCATGCCCGGATACGAGTCGGCCGGTGCGGGGCCCAGGGCGTCGTTGTAGAGCGTCGTCACCACGCGCTGGATGCCGGCCTCGTCGGCGAGCGTCTGGGCGAGCTTCGGGTTGAATTGGGCCTCGGAGAAGACGGCCTTGACGCCGGCGGCCTTCACCTTCTGGACGAGTGCGGCGAGATCGGCCGCGGTCGGCTCCTGGCCGACATTCGCGAGGACGACACCGATCAGCTCGAAGCCGTAGTGACGGGCGAAGTACGGGAACGCATCGTGGAACGTCACGAGCTTCCGGTTGGCCGCCGGAATCGCGTCGATCTTCGCCTTCAGCTCCGCATCGAGGGCGTCGAGCTGGGCCCCGTAGGCGGCGGCGTTCGCCTGGAACGTCGCCGCGTCGGCGGGCGCGATCGCCGACAGGGCCGTGACGATCTTCGGCAGGTAGCCGCTCTTGACGAGGCTCGGATCGAGCCAGAAGTGGGGGTTGGGCTCGCCGTCGACGACGATCGGCGGGATCCCCTCCCCGAGGACGAGCCGCGGCGTGTTGCCGCCGGTACCGGACGACAGGAGGCGATCGAGGAAGTCGTCGAGGCCGACGCCGTTCTGGACGATGAGCTGGGCATCGGTGAGGCGCCTGGCATCGTCGGGCTTCGGCTCGTAGTCCTCCGGTCCGACGCCCGGCGGGATGATCGAGCGGACGTCGGTCCGCGATCCCCCGACGGCCTTGACGATGTCGGCGAAGACCGTGGTCGTCGTCACGACGCGCACGGCCCCGGGGCCTGCGGTCGGCTCCGCGCCTGAGCTCGGTCCGGCCGAGTCGCCAGCGGCTCGACCACAGCCGACCGCGATCGTGACGATGACCACGAGCGCGGCGAGACGCCGGAATGTCCTGTGGTTCATTGCGACTCCGTCTCAACTAGCAGGGTCAGGATCGTACCCGGTCACCGCCCGCTTGTCGAGAGCGAGTCTCAATCAGGGGTCGTGGAGCCCGTGTCCGGCCGAGTTCGGCCTCCGCGTTTCTTCGGCCCGCTCGAGACGGGCGCGGGAGTGGGCGGCGGCGCCGGCGGGGCCGGCTGAACAGGCGCCGGCGCCGGCGGGACGTCCGCCGCAACGTGCGGCGGCGGGGTTCGGGTCGGGTGGGCCTGCGCCCGGCGGCGTCCCCCGGTCGGCACCGCCAGCCACGCGGCGATCGCCGTCGTCGCCGGGACGGCGAGCAGGATCCCGATGCTGCCGACGAGCGTCCGGACGACCTCGACGGCGATGATCTCCTCGTTCACCGTCAGGCTGAACGATTCGACCTGGATCGCCAGGACGACGAGGAGCGGGAGGGCGGCCCCGAGGTACGCGAAGACGAGGGTGTTGACGGTCGCCGCGATGTGGGCGATCCCGACGTTCATCGTCCGCGTGTAGAGCTCGCGCCGGGGCATCGTCGGGCTCACCGCTCGGAGCTCGTCGACGGTCGCGGCCTGGCTGATCGCGACGTCGTTCAGGACGCCCAGCCCACCGAAGATCACGGCGGCGAGGAGCAGCCCGCTCAGGTCGATGCTGCCCTGGGTCAGCTGCTGCAGGAAGGTGACCTGCTCGGATCCCTGGGAGATCGTGAACTGGGCGGCCTGGGTCACCACCACGGCCAGGACGCCGGTCGCCAGGAGACCGAGCACAGTGCCGAGGACCGCGGCGATCACCTGCCGGTTGAGACCCTGGGTGAGCACGAGGGTCGCGATCGTGATCAGCGTCCCGAGGGTGATCGCGAGCGCGACCGGGTTCCAGCCGGCCAGCAGCGCGGGGATCAGGATCTTGAACGCGAGGACGAGGGTCAGGGCCAATGACACCAGGGCCCGGATGCCGCGCCAGCCCGCGACGAGGATCGTCACGATCGCGAAGGCGCCGACGAGGTTGCGCAGCAACGGCAGCCGCCAGCGATCGACGATCGCCACGTTCTGGGTCCCGTCCGGGTTCGTGTCGACCGCGACGATGACGTCGTCACCGGGGCGGTAGTCGGGCAGCTGGAGCTGGCCGCTCGGCCCTTCGACCTGGGCCTGCTCCTGCTGGCCGGCCTTCGGTCCGTCGACGAACTCGACGGTCGCGATCGGCGGCGCCTCGTCGGTTGCCGGGAGGACGCTCACGACGCGCGCGTGCGCCCGGTCGGAGATCAGGCCGTGCGCGGCCGTCGGGGTGATGTCAGGCAGCCACGCCAGGAGCGCGAGGACGAGGAGGATCCCGCCGCCCACGATCACGAACTGACGGTCGAACGACCGTGTCGCGGGATCCGGTATTGCTGGATCGGTCGCGCCGGCCATCGGCCCTCCCGTGGTCGCCCATTCCGGTCACCGCCGGTCGTCTGGCAAGGCCGCCTGCGGTCAGCGGGTCAGGGTCACCTTCTGGAGACCGGGCGGCGCGTCCGGATCGTAGCCGCGACGGCGGGCGACCGCTTCGGCGAGGAGCTGCCCGGGCAGGACGAACGCGAGCGCCGCGAGCCCGTCCGGCACGTCGAGCGGCAGCCGGATCGTGTGCGGGCCCACCACCGCGTCGCCGCCACCGACGATCCATGGCTGGGCACCTGACCGTGCCGCGGCGGCGACGGCGACGTCGACCTCGGGTCCCATCCGGCCGTCCGGCCGGATCGCGAGGACGGGGATTCCCGGCCCGCTGAGGACAATCGGGCCGTGGCTCAGATCGGCCGTGGAGTAGCCCTCGGCGAACAGCCGGCCGGTCTCCTTGAGCTTCAGCGCGATCTCGAGCGCCGTCGCATGGTCGTAGCCCCGGGAGACGACGATCGACCGCTCCGATGCCGCGAACGCGGCAACGATCGCCGCCTCGTCGTCGATCGCCTCGGCGGCGACCACGAGGCTCCGACGGAGCGTCCCCGGCACGCGCCCCAGGGCTCCCGAAAGCCGCCCGTCCGGAGCGAGCGCCGCGACGAGCGCCGCACCCGCGGCGAGCTGGGCGACGTACGACTTCGTCGCCGCGACGGCCCGCTCGGTGCCGGCCCGGCAGTCGATCAGGTGACCCGCCGCGGCGACGAGCGGCGACGCCGTGTCGTTGGCGATCGCCACCGTGATCGCGCCACCGGCCTGGGCGGCTTCGACGACCGCCACGAGATCCGGGCTCCGGCCGGATTGCGAGACGGCGACGACGAGACCGCCGCGCCAATGGATCTCGGCGCCGTAGATCGTCGTCACCGACGGCGCGGCGAGCCCGCACGGGATGCCGAGCTCGGTCTCGATCAGGTAGCGGAGGTGGATCGCCGCGTTGTCGGAGGTGCCGCGCGCGACGAGCATCGCCCAGGGCGGGTTCGCGGCGCGGATCGCGGCGGCCGCGGCGGCGATGTCCGCGCGGCCCTCGTCGAGCAGCCGCTCGACCACGTCCGGGGTCTCCGCGATCTCACGACGCATCCAGGTCGGACCGGCCCGCGTCGCCTCGCCATCCGTCATCGGGCGCTCATCCGTCGGGGAAGAAGCGGGGCAGCCACTGCCGGTTCGCTGCGAGGATCGCGTCGAGCAGCTCGGCCGCGAGCGCGGGTCCGCCGGCGAGCGGATTGGCCGCGAGCGCCCGCCGGGCGACCTCGCGGTCACCGGTCCGCGCCGCTTCGATCGTCAGCCGCTCGAACGACTTGACCCGATGGACCAGGTCGGCCTGCGATGCCGACAGCGGCACTTGCCGGATCGGGTGGGCGCCACCGCGATCGATCCGCGCGGGCACCTCGACGATGTCGTCGTCGGCGAGCCCCGGCAGCGTGCCGTCGTTCCGCACGTCGACGACCTGGACGTCGCCGCGACCGTCTTGGAGCGAGGCGATGAGCTGGGCCGCCGCCTCGCTGTAGAAGGCACCGCCGCGGTGCTCGAGGAGCTCGGGCTTCACGTCGAGCGTGGGGTCTTTGTACATCTCGAGGAGGTCGCGCTCGATCGCCATGACCTCCTCGGCCCGCGTCGGATGGGCCTTCGCCTCCGCGACCACGCGGGCCTCGTCGTTGTAGTAGCGCAGGTAGTAGGACGGGATCACGCCTTCGTCCGTCAGCCGCTCGAGCGGCAGGTTCACGTCCTCGGCGAGCTCCGGACCGTCCTCGACGAGGATCTCGGGCAGGCGGTCGACGCCGTCGACCCGGACCGCCCGGATCCAGGTTAGGTGGTTGAGGCCGACCTGCTCCAGCTCGACCCGCTCCGGCTCGACGCCGAACCGGGCGGCGAACCGGCGCTGGAACCCGATCGCGACGTTGCACAGGCCGAGGCTCCGGTGTCCCGCGTCGCTCAGTGCCTGGCTGACGATCCCCACGGGGTTCGTGAAGTCGACGATCCAGGCGCCCGGCGCGGACCGGCGGCCCACGGCATCGGCCAGCTCCAGGACGACAGGGACCGTCCGGAGGGCCTTGGCGAAGCCGCCGGCACCCACCGTCTCCTGGCCCACGAGCCCGTACCGGGGTGGCAGCGTCTCGTCGCCGAGCCGGGCCTGCTGACCGCCGACGCGGAGCTGGATCAGGACGACGTCGGCCGCGTCGATGGCGGTGTCCCGATCGGTGGTCTGGACGACCCGGCCCGGCCAGCCCTGGCGCGCGAGCATCCGCTCGGCGAGGCCGCCGACGATGGCGAGACGCTCGGGATCGATGTCGAGGAGGGCGATCTCGTCGATCCGGACGCGGTCGGCCCGCCGGGCGAAGCCGTCGACGAGCTCCGGGGTATAGGTGCTGCCGCCCCCGACGACCGCCAGCTTCAGCCCCATCTCACCTCGCCGGTGCCTGCCCGCAACCGACCCGATGCGGTCGGAGACTTGACAGATTGCTTATAACGTTATCAGCATTCATCGACAGCGCAAGAGGCCGTCAACGTCCGACAAGGCCCGTCCAGGATCGTCACCCCACGAGGTCGCACCCCGCGCGATGGCCCGGTTCCGGTTCGAGCTCGGTCCCGTTCCGCTGCACCACCAGGTGTATCTCGACCTGCGCTCCGCCATTGATACCGGTGAGTGGCGCCCCGGCGATCTCCTCCCGCCGGAGCGCCAGCTCGCCGGACGGTACGGCTGCAGCCTGATCACCGTCCGGCGCGCCCTCGGCGAGCTCGCCCGCGAAGGACGCCTCGAGCGGACGCGCGGCCGGGGGACGACCGTCCTCCCGCCCCGGATCGAGCGCGACTTCGGCGGCACGATGAGCTTCACCGAAGAGATGCAGGACCGCGGCCTCGACCCCGAGACGCGGCTGATCGCGGCCCGGCCGGAGTCGGCCGGCGAGGTCGTGGCGGCCGCCCTCCGGATCGAGCCCGGCTCGCCGACCCTGTACCTGGAGCGGCTGCGGGCCGCCGCCGGCGAGCCGCTCCTCCTCGAGCAGGTCCACCTGCCCGCCGAGCGGTTCCCGGGGCTGCTCGCCTCGGACCTCGAGCACGGCTCCCTCTACGACCTGCTGACGGCCCGCTACGGGACGCGGATCGTCCGGGCCCGCGAGTCCCTGGAGCCGGTCCTGCTGCGAGCGCGCGAGGCGCGCCTCCTGGGCCAGCGGCCGCGAACGCCGGCCCTCCAGATCGAGGGCATTGCCTTCGGCGCCGACGGCATCCCGGTCGAGTTCGCCCGGAGCTACGTTCGCGGCGATCGCACGCGCTACTACATCGAGCGGGTCGTGGTCCGCTCGAGCTGGCAGGCCGATCCCGGCAGGATCGGCGACGACCGTCCATCGGCCGGCCGAGCCCGTGGCTCGCCGGCCCCCACGCCATCGGCGGGCGCGCCGACCACGATCTCCGGCGGCTGACGGCAGCCGCGGCGCAAGCACAGGAGGAGGAGCCATGCACCAGCGTCTGTCCCGTCCCGGCGTCCTGTTGACGGCGTTCGCCCTGCTCGCGAGCGCCTGCGGCGGGACCACAGCCACGCCGAGCCCGGCCGCCCCGAGCCAGCCCGCGGAGTCGGCGTCGGTCGCCCCGTCCCCGTCGGGGCCTCCGACCGTTCCGCCCGGTGGGCCGGTCGACATCCGGTGGTACTGCTGCCTCGGCGGCGGTGAGGCCCCGGAGCAGAAGACCGTCGAGGACAAAGTCGTCGCGGACTTCAACGCGTCCCATCCGAACATCCACCTGACCTTCGAGGTCGTCACCTACGACCAGGCGAATGGCCAGCTGACCACCGAGATCCAGTCGGGCAACGGCCCCGACATCGTCGGTCCCGTCGGGATCGGCGGGGCAAATGCCTTCCACGGCCAGTGGCTCGACCTGAAGCCGTACATCGACAAGACCGGCTACGACCTGTCGGGCTTCCCGTCGAACGTCGTCGACATCTACAAGCTGGACGAGGGCCAGGTCGGCATCCCGTTCGCGATCTACCCGTCGGCGCTCTTCTACCGGAAGAGTCTGTTCGAGGAGGCCGGGCTCGCCGAGCCGCCGCACAAGTACGGCGACATGTACACGCTCGACGGCCAGCAGGTGGAGTGGAACTACGACACCGCTCGGACGGTCGCCAAGCGACTCACCGTCGACAAGAACAACAAGGACGCGAGCCAGGCCGGCTTCGATCCGAAGAAGATCCAGCAGTGGGGCTTCGAGATGCAGCGCGACGACTTGCGCGGCATGGGCGCCTACTTCGGCCCGGGGGCCCTGGCCTCGGGTGACGGCAAGACCGTCGCGATCCCCGACGCCTGGAAGGCCGCCTGGAAGTATTACTACACCGGGATCTGGACCGACCACGTGAGCATGACGGGGCCCCAGTTCGAGAGCAAGGACATCAACCCGAGCGACTATCCATTCTTCAACGGCAACGTCGCGATGAGCGAGAACTTCCTCTGGTCGACGTACGGCGTCGGCAAGGTCGACGATTGGGACCTCGCGGCGATCCCGTCCTACAACGGCCAGGTGACCGCCGCGTTCAACGCCGACACGTTCCGGATCCTGAAGGGCTCCAAGCACCCCGATGAGGCCTTCCAGGTCCTCACCTACCTGCTCGGCGACGCGTCCGGCGACCTGCTCAAGGCCTACGGCGGCTTCCCCGCCCGGACGGCCGACCAGGCGGCCGGCATCACGGCCCTCCAGTCCCAGTTCAAGAACACTGTCGACTGGCAGGTCGCCGTCGACGGGATCGGCAAGGCCGACAACCCCAACTTCGAGTCGTACATGCCCGCCTACAACGAGAGCCTCGGCCTCGTCGGGTCGGGCGGCAAGTACCTCACGAAGTGGGGCAACACCGCGGGGCTCGACATGGATGCCCAGATCCAGGCCCTGCAAACCGAGATGCAGGGCATCTGGGACAAGGCCCCGTAGCGGTCCCGCCCACGCTGTTCACGACTCTCCGCCCGCCGCGAAGGCGGGCGGAGAGGGATCCGAGGAGAAGGCTTGGCTGCGGTTCCCATCCAGCCCGTGATCCCGCGCGAAGGGCGGCGTCGTTTCGGCCGCCCCTCGCTCGGCAAGTCGCCCCTCGCCAGGAATGAGGCCCGCTGGGGCCTCATCTTCCTATCCCCGTGGCTGTTCGGCTTCGTGGCCTTCACGTTCCTGCCGATCATCGCCTCGCTGATCTTCAGCCTCACGAACATCAACCTCGCCCAGGACCAGCCGCTGCGGTTCGTCGGCCTCGAGAACTTCCAGCGGATGCTTGCCGACCCCCAGACGTGGGAGTCGCTGGCCGTGACGTTCCGGTTCGCGGCGTTCAACCTGCCGATCGCGATCGTCGTCCCGTTCGTCGTCGCGCTCGTGCTGAACAGCCGCTACCTGCGCGGGGTCGGGATCTTCCG
>DATLVO010000196.1:0-14264 GCA_035577485.1 Verrucomicrobiia bacterium | reverse complement strand
CAGCATGACCATCGCCTCACCGACGACGCCGGCGGCCGGGACGACGCTGATGTCGGAGCGCTCGTAGTGGGCCTTGTCGACGCCGTCACCGGTCACGAGATCGGCCGACGGCAGGGGCCGGGCGAGCGTCGAGATCGGCTTCACGGCGCCGCGGATGACGAGCGGCTCGCCATTCGTCACGCCGCCCGTCAGCCCGCCGGCGTTGTTGGAGCGGTGAATCCAGCGGCCGCCGTCGCCGCGGCCGGCAATCACGTCGTGGACCTGCGAGCCGAACCGGCGGGTCTGCTCGAAGCCCAGCCCAAGCTCGACACCCTTGACGATGTTGATGCTCATCACGGCGGCGGCCAGCGCCGCGTCGAGCCGGCGATCCCAGTGGACGTACGAGCCGAGACCGATCGGCAGGCCGTGGGCGACGACCTCGAACACCCCACCGACCGTGTCGCCGTTCGATCGCGCCTCGTCGATCCGGGCGATCATCGCCGCCTCCGCGTCCGGGTCCGGGCAGCGCAGCGGCGATGCATCCGCCTCCTCGCGGGACCGGCTTGCCCGTGCCGGATCGACGGCCACACCCCCGACCTCGGCCGTGAACGACCAGACGTCGACGCCGAGCTCGCGCAAGAGCGCGCGAGCCACGCCACCGGCGGCGACCCGTGCCGCGGTCTCCCGCGCCGAAGCCCGCTCGAGGACGTTCCGGACGTCGTTGAAGCCGTATTTCAGGGCGCCGGCGAGGTCCGCGTGACCCGGCCGGACCCGCGTCACGGGGGTCGCCCGCTTGTTGCCCTCGTCGGCGGCCGCGGCCAGCTCGGCCGCCTCCTCGTCGGACAGGTCCTCGACCTGCATGACCCGGGTCCAGCTGTCCCAGTCGCGGTTCGCGACGAGCAGCAGGATCGGCGAGCCGAGCGTCCGGCCATGGCGGACACCGCCCACGATCTCCGCCCGGTCGTGTTCGATCGCCTGGCGCGCGCCGCGACCGTAGCCCCGCTGCCGCCGGGCCAGATCCACCGCCAGCGTGTCGGCGGAGAGCTCGAGGCCGGCCGGGACCCCTTCGATCGTCACGCCGAGGGAGCGGCCGTGCGATTCGCCGGCCGTCAGGAAGCGGAGTCGGCCCACGAGGATCGGGTCCGCTCGTTCAGTCGGCCGAGCTGCCGCTGCCGGCCCCGGTCAACTCCGGCTCCGAAGCGGACGCGTCGCCGGCGGGCTCTCCTTCGGCCGACCGGACCCCGCCCGCGCGGGCCGCCGCGAGCGCCGCGCGCATGACCTCGAGCGGTGCCGGCCGGCCGATCCACAGCGTGAATGCGGCCGCGCCCTGGTGGAGGAGCATCAGCTCGCCGTCGGCGACGGTGCAGCCGGCCGCCTCGGCCTCGCGCAGCAGCCGCGTCCGGCTGTAGATCAGGTCCAGGACGAGGAGCTCCGGCAGGATGATCTCGGCCGGGATCGGCGAGACGTCGGCGGTCAGGCCGATCGACGTGGCGTTGACCAGCACCTTCGACTTGGCGAGCTCGCTCTCGATGATCGACTCGTGCCAGGGCATCGCCCGCAGCTCCATGTGGGCCGCGCTCCGGCCGAAGTGCTTGACGAGGCCCTCGGCGCGATGGAGATGGCGGTTGAACACGACGATCCGCTGGAAGCCCTCGGTGATCAGCCCATAGACGACCGCCCGCGCGCCGCCGCCGGCTCCGAGGACCACCGCCTGGCGCGGCATCTTCTGCCGGCCGACGAGGGCGTCGAGGGCGGCCTTGAAGCCGGGCACGTCGGTGTTGTGCCCGACCAGCCGGCGTCCCTCGCGGGTGATCGTGTTGACGGCGCCGGTCGCGTGGGCCTCCTCGGTCTGGCGGTCGACGAGGGGCACGACCCGCTCCTTGTGCGGGATCGTGACGTTCGCCCCGAGGAAGTCGTCGCCGCGAACCTCGCCGATCGCGTCGGCCAGGCCGAGCGGCGGGCGATCCCAGAGCTCGTACGTCGCGTCGATGCCCTGGTCGTCGAACGCCGCCTGCTGCATCGCCGCCGAGAGGGAGTGGGCCACGGGATGGCCGATGAGAACGACGCGCTTGGTCATGACGCCACCCTTCCGAGGTCGTCGAAGAAGCCGGGGTAGGAGATCGCGGCACTCGCGGGCCGGAGCACCGTCGTCCCGTCGGCGGCGAGCAGCCCGGCGATCGCGAAGGTCATCGCCAGGCGATGGTCATCGAGGCTGTCGGTCGTCGCGGCGTGGAGCCGTGCCGGCCCGGAGATCCGGATGTCGTCGCCGGTGACGGTGGCGTCGACGCCGAGCGCCCGCAGGCCCTCGACCGTGCCGGCGACCCGGTCGGACTCCTTGTGGCGCAGCTCACCGACGCCCCGGATCGTGGTGACACCCCGGGCCAGGGCAGCCGCGAGGCAGAGGATCGGGATCTCGTCGATGGCCGCGGCCACGGCGGCCGGGTCGATGTCGATCCCGCCGAGCTCCGTCGAGCGGACGTGCAGGTCGGCGAGCGGCTCGCCGGCGTCCGCGTTGGCCGGAGTATCGTCGACGGGCCGCTCCTCGATGTCGGCGCCCATGGATCTGAGCAGGTCGATCACCGCCCGCCGGGTCGGGTTCAGGCCCACGCCGCGCAGGGTCAGCTCGGCGTCCGGGTGGATGGATCCCGCGACCAGCCAGAACGCCGCCGCCGACACGTCGCCGGGGACCCGCTGGTCGATCGCCTCCACCGTGCCGCCTCCTTCGATCGTCACCGCGACGCCGGTCGCGCCTGTCGCCCCTGCCCCGTCGTCGAGTCGCTCCGCCCGGACCGCCACGCCTCGGGCCCGCAGCATCCGCTCCGTGTGGTCGCGGGTCGCGATCGTCTCGCGGACCGTTGTCGGGCCCTCGGCCCGGAGCGCCGCCAGCAGAATCGCCGACTTCACCTGTGCGCTCGGCACCGGTGTCGCGTAGTCCACCGCCCGCAGCGGGTGACGCCCGATCACGGTCAGTGGTGGGAGGGAATCGTCGGAGCGGCCGAGCAGCGTCGCCCCCATCGAGCGCAGCGGCTCGATGATACGGGCGACCGGTCGCCGTCGCAACGAATCGTCGCCGTCGAGCACGCTCCGGAAAGGCAACCCGGCGAGGATTCCGGCGAACAGACGAAGGCTCGTCCCGGAGTTGCCGCAATCGAGGTCGGCCGCCGGCTCGAGCAGCCCGTCGACGCCCGGCGACACGACCCGGTACTCGACCGTCGCTGGGGCCCGGTCCTCGGCCCGGTCGCCCTCGAGCCGCTCGACGGACGCGCCGAGGGCGCGGCAGACCGCGGCCGTCGATCGGATATCTGCGCCGTCGCCGGCACCGCTGATCCGGCTCGCCCCGTGGGCGAGGGTCGCGAGCATCAGCGCCCGATGGCTGATCGACTTGTCGCCGGGCACGACCAGCTCGCCGCGCAGGCGGCCGGCCGGACGGATGACGACGGCGTCGGTCGATGGCACGGCGGTCAATGCTTGCCCAGCCCGCCGGCGGCGCCGATCCCGAGGGCCGCGCCGCTCACGATCGGGTCGCCGTGGAGCGAGCGGACCTGCTCGTGGACGGCGACGAGCGACGGCATCATCTCCCGGAACTGGTCGAGCGTGAGCTGCTGCTCGGCGTCCGAGAGCGCCTCGTCGGGCCGGGGATGGACTTCGACCATGACCCCGTCGGCCCCGACGGCGACCCCGCCGATCGCGAGCGGCTTGACCAGCCAGCGCTTGCCGGTCGCGTGGCTCGGGTCGACGATCACGGGCAGGTGGGTGAGGTGGTGGAGGAGGGGGACGGCGGCGAGGTCGAGGGTGTTCCGGGTGTACGTCTCGAACGTCCGGATGCCCCGCTCGCAGAGGATCACGTTCGGGTTGCCGGAGCTGACGATGTACTCCGCGGCCATGAGCCATTCCTCGACCGTCGCCCCGTAGCCGCGCTTCAGCATCACCGGCCGCGCCACGCGCCCGACGGCCGTCAGCAGCGAGTAGTTCTGCATGTTCCGGGTGCCGATCTGGAGGATGTCGCAGTACTCCGCGACGATGTCGACCTGGTTCGGCTCCATGACCTCGGTGATGACGGGCAGCCCGGTCGCCTCGCGCGCCTCGGCGAGATAGCGAAGGCCCTCGACGCCGAGGCCCTGGAAGGAGTACGGCGACGTCCGCGGCTTGAACGCCCCGCCGCGGAGGATCGTCGCGCCGGCCGCCTTGACGGCATGGGCCGTCTCGAACAGCTGCTCGCGCGACTCGACGGAGCAGGGACCCGCCATCACGGTCAGGCTGCCGTCGCCGACGACCGCATCGAGGACCCGGATCACCGTGTCCTCCGGGCGGAACTCGCGCGAGACGAGCTTGAACGGGCGGCTGATCGGCGTCACGGTCTCGACGCCGGGCAGCCCGCCGAGCCGGCTCATCAGCTCCGGCTTGCGCGGTCCCACCTCGCCGACGACGGCGATGACGACCCGATCCGTCCCCTCGTGGTCGAACGGGGTCATGCCCTCGGCGAGGATGTGGCTCTTCACGCCGAGGATCTCGGCCTCGGTCGCGGTCCGAGCCATCACGACGAACATCGGTTGCGCGATCCCTCCTGGTCAACAAAAAACGCAGAGGTCGCGACCTCTGCGTTCACCCGGCATGGCCCGCGATCCCGGGCCTAGGCTCCGGGGTCGGTCATGCCGGGTGTCGAAAGTAGAAGAGCTTGCTCATGTGCGTGTCGCGGACGGTACGGCTCGGCGGCGCCGGTGTCAACGAAGGGTCAATCGCGGTCACGGGTGGGGACCGCCGATCCCGGCCCGGGCCGCGATCGCCTCGACGACCTCGCCCTTCGCGTCGGCGTAGTTCTGGACGTATTTCCATTCGCGGCCGACGAGGTCGCGCTTGGTCGCCTCGTACAGCTCACGATCCTCGTCGTGCGTCCGCAGCCAGTCGCGGAATCCGACCATCCGGTCGAGCTCCCGGCAGCCGGCCGAGAAGACATGCAGGTTGACGTTCGTGTCGGGTCCCTTGAACACCCGGTGGTCGTACCACTCGGGCTCGTGCTCGCGGATCGCGAGGCGATAGCCGGCGGCCTCCATGTCCGGTACGTACGCCGGCTCGTCGAGGACGTCGGCGACGGTCATCGTGATGTCGATGATCGGCTTGGCCGCGAGGCCCGGGACGGACGTCGAGCCGGTGTGCTCGAGCCGGATGACCCGATCCCCGAGGATCCCGCGGATCCGCGCCTCCTCCCGGGCGAACAGTCCGGGCCACGCCGGGTCCGAATCGACGAGGATGATCGGACCGGTGAGCGGCTTCAGGATGTCGACGGTGATCGCCTGGATGTCCTCGGCGGTCCGTTGCGGCTGGTCGCTCATCCCCACTCCCTCGCCTCTGCTCAGCGGCTCAACCTAGCAGACCGGAGGGTGCCGGGGCCGCCGGACCCCGTGGTAGGATTCCGGCCGCCGCGCGACGGAGAGGTCGCATAGAGGCCTAGTGCGACGGTTTGCTAAACCGTTGAGTGGGGTAACCTGCTCCGAGGGTTCGAATCCCTCCCTCTCCGCCAGCTTTCGCCGGGTCCGCTCCGGCCGATGACGCCGGCACCTTGCGCCCGTAGCTCAGTGGATAGAGCGTCAGGTTGCGGACCTGAAGGTCGTGGGTTCGAGTCCCGCCGGGCGCGCCAACCTCCCGTCAGAACCCACCACGGCGTTCGGCCGCCACGGGGACCTCCTCCGGCGGCGCCTCGACGTCGTCGGGCGACGCGGCGTCGTTTCGCGGGCTGTCCGGGTCGGTGTCCTCGTCCGGAAGGGTGCCTTCGTCCAGCTCGATGTCCTCGTCCATCGTTCAGTCCTCCAGGTAGCTCGAGCGGATCGCCATCGTCGCCCCCTGGTTCGACAGGAAGCCGTCGAGGATGACGACCAGGCTCTGGCTCGAGTGGCCGGGCCAGGTGTACAGGCGCGGCGCCGTGCAGCCCGCACTGAAGCCGCCGGTCTTCCGCACCTGGACGCTCGTGACGGTTCGGTCCTGGACCGTGTACACGCCGAATCGCTTCTTGCCGCCGTCCGCGGGGCCCGGGGTGACCGAAACGCGGCCCGCCGCGGGAAGGCGGGCGCCGAGCGCGACCGGCGCGACGTCCTTCGTGATGTCGCGCGAGAAGCTGACGTACGCCCGGCCGATCCCGCAGACCGTCCCATGCTTGTCGAGCGCAAGCAACCCGGCCGCCTTCCGAAGGGTGTCCCACGTCGTCGGGAAACGCCCCGTCAGGGGGTCGTCGACCCACGGATTGCCGTCGTCGGCCCCGATCGTGATCGCGTGACCGCCGCGGAAGCGGTTGTGGTGGCCCTCACCCGCGTCGACGAAGACCCCCCGGTTCACCTGGAGGATCGCCTGTGCACCGCCGGTGATCCGACTCTGGAGCTTCTCGAACGGATAGCGCTTGCGGGTGTCGAGATCGATCCGGCCCTTCGACAGCTTCAGCAGCGCGGCCTCGACCTGGTGGAGGTTCAGCCCGGGCGACTTCGGGTCCGGATCCGGCTCATCACTGGCGGCCCGGATGTCGGCGCCGGAGAACCGCAGGGCACCGCAGCTGTCCGCCTCGCCGACCATTCCGGCGGCGCAGGCCGTGCAGTTGACGCCGCCGTGGATCCCGCCGTCGGCGCCGAGCTGCGCCTGGTGGTGGGGGTGGAATCCGTTGCATGCCATGTGCATCCCCTCGGCGTCGGACGACCGGACCACCGGTTGCGTCCGGCGCGGCGTGGCGATCCCCGCCCGCCGTCGTTCGGAGCCCGACCCGGTGGGCGCCCGGTCGTGTCGGTCGATGGATACAAAACGTGCGTCTCGACCGCGTCTCGAACCGGGCGTCCGACGCGGAGCTACCCGAGGAGCAACGCGACCGCGATCGCGACGAGCGGGGGCACCGCCTGGAGCGCCGCCCCGATCGCGAACCGCCGGTTCGACGCGAAGAGCACCGCTCCGGCGCCGACCATGCAGGCACAGGCGAAGAGGACGATCGGCCGGCCCGTGACGGCGTTGCCCGTGGCGACGAGCAGGAGGCCGCCGGCGATCCCGGCGGCGAGGAACAGGTTGTAGAACCCTTGATTGAACGCCATGGGCCGGACGTTCGCGATCTGCTCGGCGGTCCGCAGGCCGAATCGCGCGGCGACTTCGGGGCGCTCGAACTGCAGGCTCTCGAGCACGAAGAAGTAGACGTGGACGAGCGCGGCGATTGCGGCAGCGATCACGGCGAGGATCGGCATCTCTAACGCTCCCGGTCCGGTGTCATCATGGCCGGAGCGTAGCAGCGAGGCGTCGATGAGCGGCGAACGAATCGGGTTCCTGGGGCTCGGCACGATGGGTGCGGCCATGGCCGCGAACCTTGCCCGGGCGGGATTCGCGGTCACCGCCTGGAACCGCAGCCCCGGTCGCGCGCCGGAGCTCGACGACCTCGGCATCGGTCGGGCCGCGACCCCAGCCGAGGTCGCGGGGATCGCCGACATCGTCGTCGTCTGCGTCTCCGATACGCCCGATGTCGAATCGGTCCTCTTCGGGACCCACGGGCTCGCGGACGGTGCCCGCCCTGGCAGCCTCGTGATCGACTGCTCGACGATCTCGCCGTCAGCGACTCGGGACTTCGCGGCCCGGCTCGCCGAACGCGATGTCGCCC
Source organism: Verrucomicrobiia bacterium (assembly GCA_035577485.1). Classification (GTDB taxonomy): domain Bacteria; phylum Chloroflexota; class Limnocylindria; order Limnocylindrales; family CSP1-4; genus CF-46. Next base: position 6,670 of record DATLVO010000196.1, on the reverse strand, counting down.
TGGTCGACGCCCCGGTGTCCGGTGGCAGCGAGGGCGCCCAGAAAGCGACCCTGACGATCTTCTGCGGCGGCGAGGATGCCGCCGTGGAGCGCGCCCGGCCGATCCTCGCCGCAATCGGCCGGACGATCACCCACGTCGGGCCCAGCGGCGCCGGTCAGGCCGTCAAGGCGGTGAACCAGGTGATTCTGGCGGGCACCTACCTCGGCGTCGCGGAGGGCATCGTTCTGGCGATGAAGGCCGGCCTCGACGTCGACCAGGTCGTCGACGCCCTCGGTGGCGGCGCGGCCCAGAGCTGGGTCCTCGCGAACCGCAGCGGCCGGATGCTCGCGAACGACTACCCGCTCGGCTTCAAGGTCGAGCTCCACCGGAAGGATCTCGGCATCGCCCTCGCCCTCGCCCACGAGAAGGGGGCCGAGCTGCCGGTGACCGACCTCGCCGCGGATCTCGAGACCGAGCTGATCGCCGCCGGGCACGGCGATGACGACATGTCGGCGCTGGCGCGGATCATCCGCAAGCGCTCCGGCCTGCCGAGCTGACCCCGCCGCTCAGACTCCGGCGGTGACCCCGCCGCCGAGCTCGACGAGGAGCATCGGGTCGCCGAGCTTGCCCTCGTAGCGGGGCCGGAACCGCTCTTCGTTGTACATGTTCGGCACGTCGACCCGGCGGCTCGGCGTCCCGGGCATCGGCAGCTCGGTGTGGGCGTACTTCCCGTCCCGGATCGCGACCATCCGGCCAGTGACTCCGTCGCGGACGAGGTCCATCGCGACATTGGCAAACGTCGTCGCGACCATCGCGTCGAGGGCGTCGGGCTCACCCGACCGCAGGTCGTAGGTCAGCTCCGACGCGACGGCCTCGATGCCCGTCCTCTGCTTCAGCTCGGCCGCGAGGACCTCACCGATGTTCGCCTTGTGGCGATGGCCGAACATGTCGGCCTCGCCCACGTCCTGCATCTGGGCGCCGCGCCAGATCGCGCCCTCGGCCGTGACGACGACGGCGTAGCGCGACGGGTTGGCCGCCCGGTCCGCCGCGACGATCTCGGCCAACAGGTCGAGATCGTACGGCGCCTCCGGGATGACGCACCGGGCCGAGGTCACGTACGCGGTGTACAAGGCGGAGAACCCCGCGTCCCGACCGAAGATCCGGAAGACCCCGATCCGCTCGTGGGACCCGAGCGTCGTCCGCTGGCGGTTGATGAGCTCCTTCGCCCGGGTGATCGCGGTCGAGAACCCGATGCAGTACTCCGTGCCCGCCACGTCGTTGTCCATCGTTTTCGGGATCGCGACGAGCGGGACGCCCTCGTCGATGAGGACACGGGAGAAGCTCAATGTGTCGTCGCCGCCGATCGTCACGAGGAGGTCGAGCCGGAGCCGCTCGATGTTCTCGAGGACGACGGGCGTCAGGTCGACGACGCCGTCCGGCCCGGTCATGGCGGTCACCCGGGCCGGCTCGATCCAGTCGGGCACCGCCGAGGGCTTCATCTTCTTGGGGTTCGTCCGCGACGTGTGGAGCCACGTCCCGCCGGTGCGATCGATCGTCCGGGTGTTCGTCCGGTCGAGCCGGAGGATGTAGTGGGGATCCGGGGCCGGGTCGAATCGGAGGTGGGTGAGGCCCTCCCAGCCGCGGCGGATGCCGAAGACCTCATCGCCGATCTCGGTCGCGCGATAGACGACCGACTTGATCACGGAGTTCAGCCCGGGGACGTCGCCACCGCCCGTGAGGATCCCGATCCGTCGCGTTCCTGCCATCGCGCTCGGCATCGTACCCCTGCCGGGTTGCGGCCATCGGTTGCGGGACGGTGTCGGCGGATCGTCACCCACCGGGTTCGACGGAGACGGGCGCCGTGGACCCGCCTGTATGATCGGGTCATGAATTACGAGCTGTTCATGGGCGAGGCGCTCGCCGAGGCCCGCAACGCGATCGCCCAGGGCGAGCGCCCGAACGCGGCGGTCGCCGTGGTCGACGAGGCCATGGTGGCGCGGGCCCACGACCGCGTGCTCGAATCGAACGACCCGACGGCGCACGCCGTGGTCGTGGCGCTCCGCGAAGCGGCCCGCAAGCTGGGCCGGACGGGGCTCGCGAACGCGACGATCTTCACGACCCTCGAGCCGTGCGCCATGTGCGTCGGGGCCCTGCTGGAGAGCGACGTCGAGGCCCTGGTGTTCGCCGTGCCGAACACGATCGATGGGGCGGCGGGGACCGTGATCCAGCTCGCCCAGCACCCCGATTTGCCGCGCCGGATCCGGATCATCAGCGGGATCCGCCGCGACGAGGCGGAGGAGCTCCTGGCCGCCACGCCGGCGAGCGCCTAGGCCCCGACCGACGCGCGCTCACCGGACGTTGGTCCGGTCGGCCGGGCGATCGACCTTTGGTATCCTCTCCCGCGGAGAGGTGTCCGAGTGGTTGATGGTGCCGCTCTCGAAAAGCGGTGTGCGAAAGCACCGCGGGTTCGAATCCCGCCCTCTCCGCCAGCACTCATCGACCAGCCGATCGGCGTCACGTCGGTCGGCTGTTGTCATCAGGTCGGGAAGGGCCCGATTTCGGGGGAGAGGTCGCCTAGTGGACTATGGCGCCGCACTGGAAATGCGGTTCGGGGCAACCCGTCGCGGGTTCGAATCCCGCCCTCTCCGCCACCAACGCACGACGGCAGGCCGCCCATCCGTGCGTTGGCCCGTTCCGGTCCTCGCTCACGCAAACCTCGGGCCAATGGCGTCGGGGACCTCCGCCTTGGACCTCGGTGAGCGTGCGTCGGATGGCCGCTGAGGCTGCCCGCTCGGCCGGCGAACCGGCGATGAAGTCCACCCTGCTATCCTTCCCGGGCCGTGCTAGGCGGGGAACTAGCGGTGCCCTGAACCTGCAATCCGCTCCAGCAGGGCTGAATTCCCACCCGAGGTCTCCGTACTCGAACGCCACCGCTTCGAGCGACGTTGAGGACCGGGTCCCGCGCAGCGGCGACTCGCGAACCGTGTCAGGTCCGGAAGGAAGCAGCACTAAGCGATCCTCGTCGGGTGCCGCGGAACGGCCTGGTCCGAGTCGTTCGTCCCGGCGGGCTCGGGACCGCGGCGATCGACGGCGGGTGCACGGCACTTCACTCTCGAGGGAACACCGGATCGTGATCGTCGCACCAGGAGCGCCGTGAGCTCGACCGCTCCCCACCAGGCCCTGTACCGCCGCTGGCGGGCACAGCGGTTCTCCGAGATCGTCGGACAGGCCGCGGTCGTCGAGACGCTTCGCAATGCCGTGCGGACCGACCGCGTCTCGCACGCGATCCTCTTCGTCGGACCGCGCGGCACGGGCAAGACGTCGCTCGCGCGGATCCTCGCGAAGGCCCTCAACTGCACGAACCTCCAGGACGGCGATCCCTGTGACACCTGCGAGGCGTGCGTCGCGATCCGCGAGGGACGGGCGATGGATCTCATCGAGATCGACGCCGCGTCGAACCGCGGCATCGACGCGATCCGTGACCTCCGCGATCGCATCCACTACGCCCCGACCGATCTCCGGCGCAAGGTCTACATCCTCGACGAGGCCCACCAGATCACGAAGGACGCCTGGAACGCGCTGCTGAAGTCACTCGAGGAGCCGCCCGACTTCGTCGCGTTCATGTTCGCCTCGACCCACCCCCAGGACTTCCCGCCGGCGATCCTGTCGAGGCTCCAGCGGTACGACGTCCGCCGACTCACGGTCGAGGAGATCGAAGGCAAGCTCGCCCGGATCCTCGCGGCAGAGGCGGTCGAAGCCGAGCCCGGGGCCGTCCGCCTGATTGCCCGGCTCGCCGCCGGCGGGATGCGCGACGCCGAATCGATGCTCGACCAGGTCCTCGCCAACGGCGCCGGCCGGATCGACGAGTCGGCCGTTCGCGATCTCCTCGGCCTGGCCGATACCGAGGTCGTCGTGCGACTGATCGATGCCCTCGTCGGGGGCGACGCGGCGGCCGGGCTGGACGTCCTGAGCCAGCTCGACGATCGCGGCCGGGACGTCGGCGTCGTCCTGGAGCAGCTCGTCGAGCAAATCCGCGCCGAGCTGGCCGCGTCGCTCGCGCCCGACGGCGATCGCAGGCGTGGGGCGGCGCTCGCCGTGCTTGCCCGGCGCCTCGCGTCGATCGATCCCGAGCGACGGGGGGTCGGGGGCACCCGCTTCCAGCTCGAGCTCGTGCTGCTCGATGCGGCCACCCGGTCCGACGGCGTTCGGTCCTCGGCGACCTCCGCCAGGCTGCCGCAGCAGACGCCGGCAGCGGCTCGCCCGATCGATGTCGCCGATCCGCCGGCGGCCCCGATCACGAACGCGGCTCCGACGCCGACCCGATCCCCGAAGCCGCCGCGTCGTGCGACGCCGCCCCCGGAGACCCCGCGAGCGACGACGCCGGTCATCGAGCCCAGGGTCCCGCGAACCACGTCCGCCAAGGCTGAAGTCGAGGAGCCATCTCCACCGAGCGCGGCCGCCGCGGCGTCCACGGGAGCCTCATCCGCCGCCACGGCGGGCGGCATCGACGAGCTCCGAGCGCGCTGGCCGGAGGTCGTCGCGTTCCTGAGCCAGAACCCGCCGGTCAAGCCGCTCATCGAGGCATGCCGCCCGATCAGCGTTGAGGACCGCCTCGTGACGCTCGGCTTCCCGGAGGACAAGGCCTTCCTGAAGATCGCCCTCGAGCGGCGCGCCCCGATCCTCGAGGAGGGCATCGGTCGGGTGCTCGGGCGGACGGTCAACGTCCGCTGCGTCGCCACGAACCTCGAGCACGTGCCGGCGGTCGCGATCGAGGCGGAGAGCGCCGACCTCATCAGCGAAGCGCGACGGATCTTCGCGGAGGACCTGGTCGACGTGGGCGAGGTGTCCTGACCCGCGTCGTGCAGGTCGTCGCCGCTTCCGCCAGACTCACTCCCGGCTGAGCCGATCGTTCAGGAGGATGAACCCATGGGGATGGCCAACCTGCAGCGGATGGCCCAGCAGATGCAGCAGGAGATGCAGCGGATCGAGGGCGAGCTCCGGGACGCCCAGGTCGACGGCTCCGCCGGCGGCGGGGTCGTGAAAGCTGTCGTCACCGGCAAGCAGGAGCTGGTCTCGGTGACCATCGACCCGTCGGCGGTCGACCCGTCGGACGTCGACATGCTCCAGGACCTGATCGTCGCGGCGATCAACGACGCGCTCCGCTCCTCGCGCCGGATCGAGGCCGAGAAGATGGCGGCAGTGACGGGCGGCCTGAAGATCCCTGGCCTCTAGGATCGGCGGGCACGTGTCCTCGACCCTGATCGAGCCGGTCGCTCGCCTGATCGAGTCGTTCTCGCGACTCCCGGGGATCGGCCCAAAGACCGCCCAGCGGCTGACGTATCACCTGCTGCGCGCGCCCGAGACCGAGGCGCGGACTCTCGCGGCGGCGCTCGTCGACGTTCGCAACAAGGTCGTCTTCTGCGACCGCTGCTTCAACATCAGCGACCAGCCGCTCTGCCCGATCTGCCGAGACCCCGGTCGCGACACGACCCGACTGTGCGTCGTCGAGGAGCCCCTCGACGTCCTCGCCCTCGAGCGAACCTCGGAGTTCAAGGGGCTGTATCACGTCCTCCACGGGGCGATCTCGCCGATCGACGGGATCGGCCCGGATCGGCTGAAGATCCGGGAGCTCCTCGGCCGCGCCGACGAGGCCCATCGGAACGGCGAGCCGTTCGTCGAGGTGATCCTCGCGACCAACCCGACCCTCGAAGGCGAGGCCACGGCGATGTACCTGGCCGAGCGCCTGGAGAACGTCGTCGGTGTCGTCAGCCGGATCGCCCGCGGCCTGCCGGTGGGGGGCGATCTCGAGTACGCGGACGAGGTCACGCTGATCCGTGCGCTTCAGGGCCGCCGGGCGGTCTGAGCGTGTCGAACCTGCTCTTCGAGATCCTGCTGCGGATCGGCAAGGCCGGCGCGGCGCTGGTCGTCGGTGCCGTCGTCTACCTGATCCTCGTGGGACCGTTGGGCGTCACGGGCTCGGCCGAGCTGGCGCTGCTGTCATGGCTCAGCGGGGCCGCGTTCATCCTCCTGGTGGAGAGCAGTCCGCTCTGACCGGACCCTTGGACGGGTCGTTTGACTGGCCCCGGGGCCGCCGCTACCATTCGCCCTCGCGCCACCTCCCAGCGAGGCCGGCGCGCCGGGCCGACAGCGGCCCGGAGCCCTCCGCCGTGTTTGACACCGTGGCGGCCAAGCCCCATCATTCGGGCTCTGCGCCGCGGACCGTCATGCCCCGGATGCTGCACCTTAACAACTGAAGAGTGACAGGAAATCCGTGATGGATGTGCGAGTGGTCAGACCCTCGGATGGAAGTCGCAGCGCAAGCTGCGCATATCTTCGGAGAGTTTGATCCTGGCTCAGGATAAACGCTGGCGGCGTGCATGAGACATGCAAGTCGAACGGACGATCAGGGCTTGCTCTGATCGTTAGTGGCGGACGGCTGAGTAACGCGTAGGTGACCTGCCCCGAAGTGGGGGATAACTGCCCGAAAGGGTGGCTAATACCGCATGCGGTGGTTCGTTCAATCGAACCATCAAAGCAGCAATGCGCTTCGGGAGGGGCCTGCGTCCGATTAGCTCGTTGGTGGGGTAACGGCTCACCAAGGCGACGATCGGTAGGTGGTCTGAGAGGACGATCACCCAGACTGGGACTGAGACACGGCCCAGACTCCTACGGGAGGCAGCAGTCGGGAATT
>DATLVO010000195.1:0-2517 GCA_035577485.1 Verrucomicrobiia bacterium | reverse complement strand
CGCCAGCCAGCTGATGGGCCCGGTCAACGCCGTCCTGCGCGGCCTGTACCAGGGCGCCGGCGACGACGTCGCCGACATCGAAACCGCGTTCTCGTCGAACGACTTCGCGACGCTCGTCACGCTGCCCGGCGCGGGAACGATCCCGCTCAACGTCGCCCGGATCTGCATGTGGACCTGGGTCTGCGCGCCCGCACCCTACGGGCCGGACAACCATGCGAACGCCGATGGCTACGGCGCCATTGCCGGCGCGTTCGCGACGACGCTCGGGCTCTGATCGCCAAGTTCGCGCGACCGAGGGTCGCATCATCGAGGGGCGGCGATCACCGGGATCGCCGCCCCTCCCCACGGGGGCCGGCTCGATGCGACAGCCGCGAGACGTCGATGTCACAAGATCGGGCGACCCGCGTCGTGGACGCGTGGAGGAGGATGCCATCCTGCAAGGTTCGAGCGAGCCAACGACGTCCGACGTCGACGAGTACTCGATCAAGGCGGCGCGCTCGGATCTGATCCAGGGAGCATTCGCCGAGCACGCCGGCAAGCTGACGGGCTTCGCGTACGCGATGACCCGCGACCGGGACAGTGCGGACGATCTCGTCCAGGAGGCCTTTCTCCGCCTCGTCAAGGAGATCGCCGCGGGCCGGACGCCGGACAACATCGCCGCCTGGCTGTTCCGCGTGTGCAGCAACCTGGCGCTCAGCCGGGGACGTCGCGCGACGATTGCCCAGCGCTTTCTGAACCGGTCGAAGGCGCCGGTCGACGAGCAGCCCGCGGACGTCGAGACGCTCCGGCGCGAGACGAGCGCGGTGCTGCTGGCCGGCCTCGCCACGGTCCCGACCGACGCCCGGGCGGCCCTCCTCATGGCCGCCGAGGGGTTCAGCGGGCGCGAGATCGCGACGGCCATCGGGCGGTCCGAGATGGCAACCCGAACGATGATGTTCCGAGCCCGGGAAAAGCTGCGCGTCTACCTCGTGCGGGAAGGGGTGCACTCGTGATCCACGAGCACGATGCCCTGGAGCTTGCGTCCGCGGCCATCGACTTCGGCCTGACCCCGGCCGAGGCCGACCGGCTCGCCGAGGCGGTTGCCGACTGTCCGGTCTGCGCCGAGCGGGCGGCGGCCTACCGGCGACAGATGCGGCTCCTCACGGACCTGCCGGTCCTCGAGCCCTCGTCGGCGGTCCAGCGTCGGGTCATGCACGCCGCCGTCACGGGACGGTCGGTCGACACGCGGACGCCGATGCTGCTGCTCGCCGCGGCGCTGCTCCTCGGAGCCCTGCTCGCGGTGGCTGCCGTCGTCGGCGGCGTGTTCAAGGGCACGCCGCATCTCACGGAGTTGCCGCCGCCGGACGTGGCGACGCCGGCCCCGTCCACGCTCCTCGCGGCGGCGTCGCCACAGGTCGACCCGACGGCGTCCGCCGATCCGGGAACCACCGCAGGCGGGACCATCCTCCGGCCGAACTCGATCGCGGAGGTCGTCTCGAACAACGTCCGAGTTCGCTCGCAGCCGCGAGTCGCGGACGATTCGGTCAAGTACGAGCCGCTGCTGAAGGTCGGCGATCGGCTCTTCGTCATCGCCGGGCCGGTGGCGGTCCAGGACTACGACTGGTACCAGGTCGCGGCGTGGCGTCCATCGGCCGCATCGCCGGCCTGGCCCGTCGGCTGGGTCGTGCGCGCCGACCACGACGGCACGCCATGGATCCGGACGGCGAGCATCGGCTGCCCGACGGCGCCGACGATCGATGCCCTGATCGCGATGCATCCTGACGAGGCCCTGGCCTGCTTCGGCGACCGGCGCCTCGTCCTGCGCGCGTACGTCTCCGGGGGGCCGCCGACGGTTGCCTGCCAGGCCGGCGGAAGCGGTGCCGCATGCGTCACCGGGCCGACCTGGCTTGCCGGAACCGGCGGATGGACCGCGTCCGTCGACGCGAGCGCCGCCGCCTCGACGACCGGCCCAGGCCGCCTTCCGTTCGCGATCGATCCGACTGCCGAGGGGGGAACGGCCGGCCTCCTGGCCGGCCGGATGGTCGTCGTCGAAGGCGGGTTCGACCACCCCGCGGCGTCGACGTGCGCGGCCGGTGGCGATCCGGCGACCGGTCTGCCACTCACGAACGAGGAGGCGGTCCTGCGGTGCCGGTCACGGTTCGTCGTCAGCAAGGCGACCCTCGAGAAGAACTTCCTCATTCCCCAGTCCGCGGCGGTCACGACGACCGATGGGCTCCGGGTTCGGTCGCTCCCGGTCGTCGACGATACCTCGCAGCGCTACGAGCCATTGCTCGCGAGCGGCACCCGCCTGTTCGTGCTGCAAGGCCCAGCGCTCGGGAGCGGCTACGACTGGTACCAGGTGATCGCACCGACCGTCACGCAGCGGGGCGGCGGGCCGATGGTCGGCTGGATCGCCGTCGCGGCGAAGACCGGCGAGACCTGGGCCGGACCGCTGGCGCTGGGCTGCCCGCCGACGGATCGACCCGTGATGCTGGCCGACATCGGGCGCCTGTCTTCTGGGGCCGTGCCCGACGGCGG
>DATLVO010000194.1:0-14114 GCA_035577485.1 Verrucomicrobiia bacterium | reverse complement strand
CGCATGGGTCTCTCCTTCGAGCGGGGTTGCAGTGTAGTGGCATGCGGTGCGAGCGCGCGCCGGATTCCACGCCTCGGCGATGCTCGTGAAATGTTTCGGAGCGCTTGTGCAACGTCTCCGTGGGCCGCGGCAAGCACGGTGTCGACAGACGCCGCCAATTGGCGGCCGTCGCCGTGCTCCGGGGGTGCCGTGCCGGCTCAAGATTCGTCGAACCCGCGCTGCCCGACGCGTCTCGACGCGCGCCTCGCGCTCCGCAGACTGCTTCGGGTCGTCCTCCTGGCCCCCTCGCTTGCCTTCCTCCTTGTCCTTGCCGCAGCCGGCGTCGCGTCGGCGGCCGATGGACTGAACCTCGGCGACGCGGCCGTAACGCCGCCTGTCGTTCCGGTGGTCGGTCCGGTGTCGACGGTCGAACCGGTTGTGGCCAGGGTCGAGCCCGCAACGGAGCGGGGGGTTCGCACCGTCGAGGCAGTCTCGGCCGGGCCGGCGCGGGCTGCCGCGAAGATCGTTCGAGGAGCCGGTGACAAGGTCGAAGCCGTCGTCCGCCCGGTCGCGCCGATCGCCGTCCCACCGGTGATCCTCCCCGACCTCCCCCACCTCCCAGGCCTTCCCGGCCCTGTCGAGGGCCCGGACCGCGCCGTCCAGCCGCCCGTGGACCCGACAGCCGCGATCACGTCCGCCATCGCCCCGGCCTCGGCGCCGGCGGCGGTCGCAACCGAAGCCCAACCTCCAGATGGCACTCCGCGCCTTCGCGACACGCCGCTGTGGCCGACCCTGGGTCCGTCCGACGCGACCGGTGGCGCCGCGTTCGGCGGATCGGGAGCCGGTTCGGGGCCGTGGCTGGGGCACGGGTCACGTTCCTTCGCTGGATTCGCGTGGCGGTCGGTCGGCCGCCCTGCCGTTCCGCTCTCCGTCCCTCGAGGTGTCACGCCTCAGCTCATGGTTCCCCCCGGTTAGGGAATGGCCGGGCCCTCGGGCCTCGTTCATCCACCAGGACCAGGAAGGCCGCGTCGAATTCGGCGCGGCAGGGAGAACCAGTTCGATGAGATCACTGATCCGGCTGGCCGGTGGGCTGGCAGTGGGAACGCTGCTGCTCCTCGCCTGCGCCAGCGCGGCCTTCGCGGCCGATCCAGTTTCGGGCGCCGTGACCGTCGCCGGAAGCGCGCCGACAACCGGAACGGACGGCACCGCCGGCACTGCTGCCGTGACGGCTGGCGCGGCGCCGACGACCAGCGGTACCGATTCCTCCGCCGCCGGCGACGGGACGGTCTCGATCGGTGCGGCGCCGACGACCGGCGGCACCGCCGGCGACGGGACGGTCTCGATCGGCACGACGCCGACGACCGGCGGCACCGATTCCTCCGCCGGTGGCGATTCTTCGGTCTCGATCGGCACGGCGCCGACGACCGACACCGGAACGGGCTCGTCGACCGGGGCGTTCTCGCTCCGGTTTGTGCGGGCAACCACCACCGGTGGTGGCACCTCCGGAGCCGCCACTGGCACCGCGTCCGACGGCGCCGCTACCGCGGACGCCGCGGGCACGGCGGGCAGCCCCACCGCCCCGCGCGTTCGTTCGGGCAGTGGTGCGGCCGGCGGATCCGGAACCGCATCCGGCAGTGATGCGGCCGCTCCGGCGCATGACGCCACCGGCGCCACGCTTCCGGAAACATCCACGGAGTCGCTCGGATGGAAGTCCACCGTCGACTTCCCGATCCTGGCCCTCCTCCTCGGCCTGCTTGCAGGCGGGCTCGTGGCTCGCCGGCGGATCGTGAGGTCCGTCCGCTGAGCCCTGCCGGGCCGACGGGAGCGGCGTTCGCCGATGGCGTCGCCCCGTCGGTCCGGGCCTCCCTGCCGCCCATGTGCTGGCCAGACCCGCCGCCAGTGAACAACGTCATTGATCGGATCGGCCGGTTGCGAGCGTGCCCGCGCGCCGCGACCGCCGGCAGGCGCCTGCTCACGCCACCCGCCACGCTCGATCGCCCCTCGCTTGATCGATGAGGTTGATCAGCGTGGACGTGGGCCAACCCCGGAGGGGGATCCGCGTCGATCCGCGCGGTTCACCGGTAGACTCCGCACGTGACCCGGTTCTTCGATCTCGACGAGGCCAACGCCACCCTCCCGGAGGTGCGGACGATCCTCGAATCCCTGCGCGACGAGCGCGACGAGCTGATCCGCCTGCGCGACCTCGTCGTCGAGCGCCAGGCGCCCGAGGAGACGCCGAGCGAGACGCCGACCCAGGCGAACGTCGGTCGGACGAGGCGATCACCCGAGCCGGAGCCCGCCGAGCCCGCCGAGCGCGAAGGCAGCCCGGGCGATCCCGAGGTCCGGGTCCTGCGCCTCCGGATGCAGGGCGTCATCGACCAGATGCAGGCGGGCGTCGCCCGGATCGACGAGCTCGGGATCACGCTCCGCGAGATCGAGACGGGCCTGATCGACTTCCCGGCGCTCGCCAGCGGCCGCCAGATCTGGCTCTGCTGGCGCCTCGGCGAGGACGACATCGGCTGGTGGCACGAGCTCGGCGACGGCTTCACCGGGCGCCTCGCGCTCGCCGACCTGACGTGAATGCGTCCGCCGCCCGGTCCGGAGCGGCCACCAAGGGCGCCACCGCTCGACCGGGGACCATCCTCCAGGGCGGCCGGGCCAAGGCCTACCGGCCGATCCCGGACGCGGACCGGCGGCGCGCCTTCGAGGCCGGCGTCGCGGCCTACGCGCGTGGCGACTTCTTCGAGGCCCACGAGCTGCTCGAGCCGGCCTGGATGGGCACCGCCGAGCCCGCGGAGCGGGAGCTCCTGCAGGGCCTGATCAAGCTCGCCGCGGCGTTCGTCCACGGCGTCCGCGGCAATCCCCTGGGCATCGCCCGGAACCTCGCCGGGGCTCGGGAGCGGCTGTCGGCCGCGATCGGCAGCGCGGCCGCCGCGGCGTCGGGGATCGACGTGGCTGCGCTCGTGGCCGCGATCGACGATCGCCTCGTGCGTCTCGAGCGCGACCCGGCGGATGCCACCGTCGACGCCCCGGCCCTGCCGGCGATCCGCTGATGGCGACCGGCGGTATCCCCTCGATCGCCCCGCGAGACGCCGCTGCCGCCACCGACCCAGCGGGCCCGGCCGACGCCGCGACGCGGCCGCTGATCGTCGACGTTCGCGAGCCGAACGAGTTCGCGTCGGAGCGGATCGCGGGCTCCGTCCTGATCCCGCTGTCGCAGTTCGCCGACCGCCACGCAGAGCTGCCGAAGGACCGGCCGCTCGTGATGCAATGCCATTCGGGCAGCCGCTCGGCGTCGGCGACGATGTTCCTGCTGAGTCGCGGCTGGACGGACGTCCGGAACCTCGATGGCGGGGTCGCTGCGTGGATGCGCGACGGACTGCCGGTCCGCACCGGCCCGCCGGAACCCGGCGAAGGCGACCTGTAGGACCGCGTCCAGGACCGGTCTAGGACCGGGCGCGCAGCTCCCGCTCGCGACGACGTCGCTCGCGCCATTCCCGGATCTGCTCGCGATGGGCGAGCGCCCAGCCGACGATGATGAAGATCGTGAAGTCGATGATGCCGACGGTGTTCGCGTTCAGGTAGCCGAGCTGCTGGCCGATCTCGCCGTCGATCTTCAGTGCCGGGACGGTCGCGCCGACGAGCCCGAGCTGGAAGAACGGCGCCTCCGGCGCGATGTTCGCCCGGACGAGGGCGGCGTTGATCCCGTCCGTGGTCTGGCCGCCGACGATCACGACGTCGGGCCCGATGACGATCGGCGCGCCGCCGGCGAGGCCGCTGGCGGGCAGGTCGCTGACGTCGAGGTGCTTCCACTCGGGCAGATCGCCCGTGTTCGAGGGGACCGCCCAGTACAGCGTCCCCTGCGGCTTCTGGCCGTCACTCCCACCGACTGCGTACAGGTTTCCGTTGGCGGCGAACCCGTTCAGATCGGTTCGTGGCGCGGGCAAGTCCGTGGAACCGCCGCGGACCCCGAACCGGACGATGTTCGTGGCGTCGGCGCCGGTGCCGAACTCGCCGCGCTGGACCGTGGCCGTCGCCTTGCCATCGGCCGTCGTCCCGCCGAAGACCCACAGGTAGCTCCCGATCTGGGCGGCCGATGCGTCGGTCACCGGTGTGAAGAGCTTGCCGCTCTGCACGGCCCATTTGCCGGGCGCGCCGGTCTTCTTGTCGAACGTCGACTTCAGGACCGTGTCGACCGGGCCCGACCCGTTGGTCCCGCCGACGAGCAGCAGCCCGTCGGTGGCGGTCAGGAGCACCGCGCCGGCACGAGGCTCGGGCAGCTTCAGGTCGAGCTTGACGTCGCTGTCCTTCTGCCACTCGCCGAGGGCGCCGGTCTTCGAGTCCGGGGAGAGGACGAAGGTGCTGTCGGTCGGCTTGCCGTCGGCGCCGACGCCACCGACGAGGTAGATCTTGCCGCCGGCGTACACCACGCCGGCGTCGGATCGCGGCTCAGGCAGCTTCGGTCCCGGGCCCCACGCCGGCTGCTGGCCGCCCTGGGTGTCGAGGTTCCCGACGCCAGCCGTCTTGGCGACGAACGTCGTGTCGACGGCCGTCTTGCCATCCAACCCGCCGACGTACAGGAGCGCCGTCCCGGACTGGACGACCGTGCCGTCGGTGCGCGGCGCCGGCAGCGAGATCAGCGGCGGCGACGGGCTCCAGGGCACGACCGCGCCGACCGGTGCGGGGCATGGCAGCGTCAGGTTCCCGGGCGGGCAGAAGTTGACCGGGCTCCAGGCGAGGATGCCGAGGTCGATCGTCTTGTTGACGGTGAAGTAGTACGCCCGGTCCGGCAGGTAGCCGAGCGTGAAGATCATGAGGATGAACCAGAACACGGCCTTCAGCGAGGCCCAGCCCCATCCGTTCGCGTCGAGCAGGCCGAAGAGGGCCCGACCGCGCGTCTTCGTGGTTCCCGGGTGGAGCGCCTGCTGCGCCATCGTCCTCCTGTCCCATCGGCCGGCCGTCGTCGGCCGGCTGTCGGCCGTTGCCTGATTACTTGACTTCGAGGGTGCCCTTCATCGTCGTCGGGTGGACCTGGCAGAGGAAGGTGTACGTGCCGGCCTTCAAGGCCCCGATCGCGTAGGACACCTTCTTCGGGCCGAGGAACGGCGTCGTGTCGCCGCCCATCGGGACCAGCGTGCCGCTCGGGTCGTTGATCACGATGTTGTGCTGGACGGTCGAGTCCTGGTCGTCGAACGTGAGCGTGAAGCCCTTGTTCGCGGCGGCCGTCAGCGTCGTCGGGTCGAAGCCCGCGGTCGCCGCACCGCTCGGCGCCGTGACCGTGACGACCGGGGCGTTCGGATCGATCGAGGCCGTCGGGGCGCCCGATGCGCCGGCGCCACCCGTCAGCGCGTTCAGGTAGCAGTCGGGGAACGGCGTCGCGCCCGGCGCCGGCTTGAAGTTCGGGTCGCGCCAACCCGTGAAGGTCGCGACCTTGCCCGTCGCTGGGTCGATCACGGGCTCGTTCGTCGACGGGTCGCGTTTCTCGAAGGTCTGATTGTTCGGCGCTCGAAGGAACGCGATGAGCTCATCGATCTGGCGATAGTTCAGCGGGCCCGGCGGGTTGCCCTGGTCGGACCAGACGGGCATCTGCGAGTTGGGATTGCCGCAGACGTATCGGCCGCCCACGGTCAGGACGTTGCGGAGGTACTGCTCGTTGAGGTGGGCGAACAGCTTCTCCTGGGCGTTGAGCTGCGGCCCGATGTACGCGGCGGTCGCGGCGTCGGGCTCGTTCGGACCGAGCCCATTCGGGCCGTGGCAGCGGGCGCAGTTCGCCTCGAAGAGGTTGTAGCCGCGCTCGACGTCGGTCACCTGCTGGGCCTGGACTTCCTGCGCGAGGCGCGGCGTCGAGATCCCCAGCGGTGCGCCGAGCTCGTAGAACCAGTAGCCGATGATGAAGAGGCTCACGAAGATCACGGTCAGCAGCCCGACCCAGCGGGCGGCGCTCGACTGTCGGACGATCGAAGCCGACCGGGCCGGAGTGAGTCCAGCGATCGCCTTGACGGGCGGCGGGGCGGTGAACCGTTCCGCCGGCATCGTCTCCTGGGGACGGGTCGCGGGCAGCCGCTCCTCGGGCGCGTCGGCCGGCTCCGGGAGGCTCCCGGACGTCTCGGGCGGCGGCCCGGGCTGGTCCGCCATCAGATGCAGCCCGTCGGCGTTCGCGGCGGGATGATGCCCGGCTGGCCGACCGCGACCGGCAGCGGCCCGAGGGTGATCTTCCCGGTGTCGAGGGTCAGGACGCCGGAGCCGTCGACGCTTGCCGAGAAGCGATCCATGCTGCGCGGCGCCGGGCCGTACTGCGCTCCGGCCGCCTTGATGCCTAGCCGGTCATAGCGCGATCCGTGGCAGGGGCATTCGAACCAGAAGTTCTTCAGGCACGGATTCGGCCGGCAGCCGAGGTGCGGGCAGCGCTGATAGAGGCCGCGAACGTTGAGGGCGGTGCCGTCGCCGCTCGTGTCATCGCCGGGGATGAACTGCTGGCGGCCCGGATCGACGAGGATCACGTACGCCCGAGCCTCGGGAAAGTAGCCCGGGAACCCATCGGCGATCGGCAGGTTCGTGTTTGCCAGCTTGACGTCGTCGAGCGTGCCGATCTTCACCTTGCTGCCGAAGCCGCCGGTGAGGTTCGGCCAGATGAACCCGATCGTGCCCGCCGTCACCTCGAGGAGCCACAGGGCGATCCCGCCACCCAGCGAGTAGCGGAGCAGCTGGCGCCGCGAGATGCCCTTGACCTGGTGTCGCCGAAGGGACTTGATCGCCTCGGGGGCGAGCGCCTTCGGCCGGTCGGCCGGCTCGACTTGGTAGTTGCTCATGGGCGGGCGAGCGTCTGGGACATCGGCTTCCTCGGGTCGGTGGTCAGAGCGAGAAGTGGAGGCCGGGCGACGTGTTCTCGAAGAACGGCAAGTACGGGATGACGAAGCTGTAGCCGGGCCCCCGGAAGAAGATCCCGACGAACGTCAGGATCAGCCCGAGCGCGCAGAACAGGGTGAACAGGACGACGGCCGTCTTCCGCTCCGACGGCCGGGTCGCGTTCAGGTTGCCGCGATCGACGTACGGGATGAACGCCGCCCCGACGAGGACGAGCAGCGGGGTCAGGACGCCGGCGACGGTCGGGTGGAAGTAGGCGAGCAGCTCCTGGAGGCCGAGGAAGTACCACGGCGCCTTGGCGACCGCCGGGGTCACGTTCCCGTTGGCGAGCTCCTCCAGGGGGGCGTTGATGAAGAGGCCCATCAGGAGCAGGAAGATGCTCATCATCCCGGCGGCGAGGAACTCGATCGCGAGCAGGTGCGGCCAGGTCATGACCGTGTCGTCGGGTTCCTTCTGGACGCGGACGACGGCATCCTGCTTGACGAGCGCGAGCAGCCGGTACGGCCGCGCCGACATCGGCACGCGCTGCTTGTCGATCTCGGTCCGCCGCGTCGGGTCGACCGGTAGGACGACTCGAGTGTCCGGTGGCTGCTTGGTGTCGGTCATGCGGCTAGACCCAGCGGGCCGCTAGGGCGACCAGATGCAAGGCGCCGTCGAGCACCGGAGCGAGCGCACTTCAGGGTGCGTGAGCGAGGAGCGCAGGCGGCAACGCGGCAGATGGTCGTCATAGCGGCCCGCTGATGCCGCCGTCCTTGCGGATGCGCCAGAAGTGCACCGCAAGGAAGATCGCCGCGAGTAACGGGAAGAACATGATGTGGAGCACGTAGAACCGCAGGAGGGTGTTCTGGCCGACCTCCAGCCCACCCAGGAGGAGACGGTTCACCGGGACATTGATCAGCGGCGCGTACCCGCCCATGTTCGTGCCGATCGTGATCGCCCAGTAGGCGATCTGGTCCCACGGCAGCAGGTACCCGGTGAAGCTCAGCATGATCGTCGTGAACAGCAGAACGACCCCGACCACCCAGTTGAACTCGCGCGGTGGCTTGTAGGCCCCGTGGTAGAAGACCCGCATCATGTGGAGGAAGACGAAGAACACCATCAGGTGGGCGCCCCACCGATGGATGTTCCGGGTCAGCAGCCCGAACGTCACCTGGCTCTGGATGTCGAGGATGTTCGTGTACGCCAGCGTCGCCGACGGGACGTAGAAGAACATCAGGTAGACGCCGGTGATCGTGAGGACGAGGAACAGGAAGAACGACAGGCCGCCGAGGCAGAACGTGTAGGCGAACTTGACGGCGTGCTGCCGGACCCGAACCGGGTGGATGTGCAGGAAGACGTTGTTCATGACCGCGTACGCCCGCGACCGCTCGTCGTTGGGGTACGGCTGACGGAAGATCGAGCGCCAGACCGGGCTCCGCCGGATGCTCTGGTCCATCCGCTCGAGGAAACTCACCGGGCTCCTCCTGCCACGCCGGGGGTGCCGGCCAGTTGCGCGTCCCGGTACGACTCCTTGTAGAGCCGTCCGTCGGTCGAGATCTCCTGCAGCTCGAACCGCTCCATCGTAATGGCGTCGAACGGGCAACGCTTGACGCAGAGGGCGCAGCGGATGCAGCGCTCCTCGTCGAGGATCATCGCTCCGCCGTTCTCCCAGCCATACGACTCCTCGATCTCCGGCAGGAGGCCCTCGGTCTTCAGCTGGTTCACGTCGACCATGTGGATGACGCCCTCGGGGCAGACGTCGGCGCAGGCCCCGCAGAGCACGCATCGGAACGGGTCGAACCAGATGTTGTAGTTGCACATCAGGCAGCGCGTCGACTCGGCCACTGCGCCCGTCGCGTCGTAGCCGTGCTCGACCGGGATGTTGAAGTTGACCTGCGGGTCGGTCGATGGCATGCGGGCGGCCAGCGGAGCCATCGGGATATGCTGCCGCGGCAGGACGTCGTAGAACTCGGGCATGTCGTGACGCCACGAGCTCGTGATCTTCACGTTCGGCGTGATCGTCACGTCGGTCCGCCCGGCGAGATAACGATCGATCGCATAGGCGCACTTCTTCCCGTGGCCGGCGGCCTCGATGAGCGTCGTCGGGCCGGTCACGAAGTCGCCGCACGCGAAGACACCGCGGACGTTCGTGGCGTAGGTCGCGGGATCGACCTTGACCCGGCCACGGTTGATCTCGAAGCTCGCCTCGACCGGCAGGAATGTCAGGTCGGCCGCCTGGCTGACGGCCGGGATGACGACGTCGGCCGGGATCGTGAACTCGCTGCCCTCGATCGGCACCGGCGAGCGCCGGCCGGAGGCGTCCGGCTCCCCGAGCCGGTTGCGGATGAACCGGACCCCGGTCGCGTGGCCGTCCTTGCCGAGGACCTCGATGGGGCTGGCGAGGAACTCCATCCGGACGCCTTCGCGCTCGGTCTCGCCGAGCTCCTCCTCGTCGACGACCAGCTCGGAGCGCGTCCGGCGGTAGACGATCGAGACGCGCTCGGCGCCGTGGCGGAGGCTGGTCCGGGAGCAATCCATCGCCGTGTACCCGCCGCCGATCACGACGACGTCCTTGCCGACGTAGAGCTCCTGGCCGAGGTTCGCCTTTTTCATGAAGTCGACCCCGTAGTCGACCCCCTCGAGGTCGCCGCCGGGGATGTCGAGCGCGACCGGGTCCATGGCGCCGGCGGTGAGCGCGACCGCGTCGTAGTCGCGACCCAGCTCCTCCATCGTGACGTCCTTGCCGACCGTCGTGTTGAACCGGAACGTCACGCCCAGCCGCTCGACGAGCCGGACGTCCATCTCGATCGCCTCCCGCGGCAGGCGGAACGCCGGGACCCCGATGAGCATCGTCCCGCCGCCGTACGGCAGGCTGTCGAACACGGTGACCTCGATGCCCTTCATCGCGAGCTCGCGGGCGACGGCGATCCCGGCCGGCCCGGCCCCGACAACCGCCACCCGCTCGGGTCGCGGGGTGATCTGGGGCATGACGTCCGGGATTCCTGAAGCCTCGTGCCACTCCACGAGGAACCGCTTCATCGCCCGGATCGCCAGCGGCCGGTCGATATCGCCGCGGCGGCAGGCTCGCTCGCAGGGCGCGGAGCAGACGTACGAGCACATCGCCGCGACCGGGTTGGGCTCGCGGGACAGGATGTAGCCCTCCTCGAACCGGCCCTCGGCCGCGAGGTTCAGGTAGCCGCGGCAGTTCGTCCCGACCGGACACGCTTCCTGGCACTCGATGTTGCACTGGAGCCAGGAGGCATCGACGGGCTGGACGAGGAATTCCTGGAAGGGGTCGATCGCCAAGGTCGAGGACGTGCCTTTCGATGCGGTCAGGTCCCGGGGAACGAGCGCGTCCGAGCACGACGCGGAGCGCCGCGGCCGGAGGCCTCAATCTACCACCCGCGCCTCGGGCTTCGCAAAAGCCCCGCACCCCTCGATGGGCCCTCGCACGGGCCCTCGCACGGCCGCGGGCAGGCGACGCCGCGTGCGTCCCGATTTGACCGCGACTGGAAGCGCAGCTACGCTCCCTCCCGGGAGCACGAGTGGCCGGTTCGCCGGCCGAGGAGGACAGCGGAGCGTGACCGCCAGCGAGTTCGCCTTCCTGGCCCTCGGCCTGATCCTCGGCGTCGCGACCGGCGCGGCCCTGATCGAGGTCCTCCGGGCGCGTCCGTCTGCGGCTCGCGAGATCCGGGTCACCGTCGCTCCGAACAGCATCCACGCACGTCGAGCGTCGACGCTGGCCGACGGCGCGCTCGTCGACGGCGGTCCTGGCCCGGCCGTCGGTGGACCCGGCGACCGGCGCTGGACCGATCCTGATCCGGAGGTCGAGGGCGTCACGTCGCCCGGCCGGCGCCTGGAGGACCGGCGCCTGGACCCCGCTCCGCACGGCGATCTGGTGGCTCCGATGAGAACAGCCGTTCTGGCGGCAGGTGCGCGGGACCGGTCGACGACCCCGTCGATGGCGTCCGCGTCACCGACCGCCGCATCGAACCCGGCGCTGCCGGCACCGGGGCCGGCCCCGACGGCCGCGGCCCTGCCGCCTGGACCGGCGCCGCTCTGGCTTTCGGTGGCTTCCGCCAGCGGCTACGGGGGCGGGCTCGTCGCCGTTCCGATGTCCATGGAGCCCGACCCGATCACCCAGGCCCTCCGGGCGACCGCAGCCAGGGTTGCCGTTGCGACGATGGGCGGCGGTGCCGGCCGTCATGCCCTGGCCACGGAGCCCCGGCCCGATGCCCGGAATGCCGCGGCGCCGGCCGGCGAACGCGATGCCGCGACCACGGGTCGCGCGACGGCCGAACGTGATCCCCGGGGCTCCAACGCCGACATGCCGTCCGCCTCGATCGACGCTCCGTCGGCCGGGGGACCGGCCACGGACGCCGGACCGGCCGACGGCCCACCTCTGGATACCGGCCCGTGCGCCGAGGAGCGGCGGGTCGCCGACGAGCGATGCGCCGTTGCGAACCGGGCGCGGGAGGGTGCGGCCCAGGCGGCGGAGGCGCTCCGGGTCGCCCAGCGGACCTACGACAACCACGTCGGCAGCGCCGAGACGGCGGCGGCGGCGATCGATCCGCGGTCGGTCCGGACCGCGAAGGAGGCCGCCCAGAGCCGGTTCCGTGACGCGCGGGGCAAGGCCGCGACCCGCGACGACGTCGAGGCGGCCGCGCGGGCCTGGTTGAACGAGATCAACCAGATCAACCAGAGCACCCGCGACGCCGGCCAGCGGATGGAGCGCGATCGTGCCGCAGCGACGGCCCTCGCGCCGGCCCTCGAGCGCCTCGCCGTCGAAGCCGACGCGGCACGGATCTCGGCCGAGAGCGCCGACGAGGCATGCATGGCCGCCCGAGAGGCGGTTGTCGCCTGCGACGAGGCGCGGGCCCTCGAAGCCGCGGCGACGGCCGCCGCGCCGCGGCAGGCCCCAGACGAGGACCGGATCGCCGCCGCGATGCCGGCGCCCGCGGACGAGTTCGAGCCGGTCGAGCCGATGGGATCGCGCGCCGGCGAGGACGCCGTGCTGCTGCGGATCCTGCGCGGCGAGCGCGAGGCGATGCTCGGCGCAGTGGCCCGGCTCGGCGCCGATGACCCCGAGGGGCAGCGACGCTGGCAGATGTGGCTGAGCGGCCTGGCGGAGGCACTGATCGCCCGGTCGATCGAGGCCTCCTCGTTCGACTTCCCGCTCGACCATTTCTTCTGGGGCCCGTTCAGCCAGACGCAGAACCGCGACATCGCGGCCGGGCTGTCGTCGCTCGGCTACCGCTTCGACGGCTTCGGCGGCTGGGCCGACGAGCGGGTGCCGTCCCAGCGCGATCTGTCGCTCGCGGTCGGCTACGCAGGCCTCGACCCGATGCGGATCCGGCACTGGCCGACCGAGCCCGAGATGCAGGAGCTGTATGCCGAGGTCCGGGTCGCGGCCGACGAGTACATCGCCGGGGCCGCCGGCGGCCTGACGCTCGGCGAGATGGTGACGTTGCTCGGGCGCCGGGCGGACGCGCTCACCGAGCTCTGGAACGAGTGGGGCACCGCCCGGCCGGTCCTGCTCGGGGCGGGCTGATCGCCGGGTTCGGCGCGCCTCAGCGGGTCGGCGGTCGCCCGCCTCAGCGGTCGGCGGTCGCCGCGGTCGCGGCCTCGGTCGCAGCCGCCTCAGCGGGCTCGGTCGCCGGTCGCTCCTCGCCGCTCGGCCCCTCGTCCTCGTCGTCGTCGATCGTGACGAGACGCAGCGCTTCCGCGGCGGCGACCCCGATCGGCTGGCCCTCCTCGGCGGCCCAGGCCCGGATCCGCTCGTCGAGCTTGTCGGGCTCGTGGATCTGGCTGGCGTGCGCCCGGAGCGCCGCCAGCTTCCGATCGAGCGTCGCCGAGACGTCGACCCGAACGTTCGGCTCGTTCGGCCAGAAGAGGTACAGGCGGCGGACGCGATGGGCGGCCAGGCCGCCCCGGGCGAGCGTGGGGAACGCCATCGGGTTGCGGGCGGCGGGATAGGTCGCGTCGACCGCCGCCAGCCCGGCCTCGCGGTGGTCGGTGTGGTTGATGCCGCGGAAGCGGTAGAACAGGACGGTCGGATCGGTCGCGAGGACCGCGTCCGGCCGGAAGGTCCGGATCTCGCGGACGAGCAGCTCTCGGAGGGCCAGGTCGTTGACGAGCGCGCCGTCGGGCATGTGCAGGTAGCTCACGCCGGCGTAGCCCACGATCGCCGCCGCGTCGTTCTGCTCTCGTTCCCGAACGGCCGCCAGCTCGAGCGGGTCGGCGTCCGGGTCCTCGCCGCCGGCATCGCCGCTCGTGCAACACACGAGCCAGCCCACGGAGCCCTCATCGATCCAACGGGCCGCGGTCCCGGCCGGCCCGAAATCGGCGTCGTCCGGGTGTCCGGCGACGACCATGAATCGGTCGGGACGCCAGGTGTGGGGAGCGTCGCTCATCGGGATCGTTCCGCCCAATGATCCGATTGTTGCGGGGGTTGCGACGGGTCTATCATTCCGGCCGAGGCTTCGCTCGTCTCCCCCCACGAGCGAAGCCTCAATGCGTGCCCGCTCGAGTCAGCGCGCAACCGCCGCGCCCCGCGTTGCCTGTGCCTCGTCGAGGGTCGCGAGGACGTCGGCCGCGTGGCCTTCCGGCTTGACCTTCGGCCAGGCCCGGGCGATCCGGCCGTCGGGGTCGACGAGGAACGTCGTGCGGGCCGTGCCCCAGTACGTCTTGCCGTAGTTCTGCTTCTCGACCCACGACCCGTAGGCCTCGGCGACCTGGTGCTCCTCGTCGGCCAGCAGCAGGAAGGGCAGGCCGAACTTCTCGCGGAACGAGCGCTTGCTCCGGGCGCCCTGGGGGCTGATCCCCCAGACGTCGGCGCCGCGCTCGGTGATCGTGTCGTTCGCGTCGCGGAACTCGCACGCTTCGACGGTGCAGCCGGGGGTGTCGTCCTTCGGATAGAAGTAGACGATCGTCCAGCGGCCGCGCTGGTCGGAGAGTCGATGGATCGTGCCGGTCTCGTCGGGGAGGGCGATCTCTGGTGCGAGGTCGCCCACGTCGGGCGTGCTCATCGTCAGAGGGTAGCAGCGATCTCGACGACGAGGACCCGGCCGCTTCCGACGATCAGACTCGCCCCGGCGGCGTCCCGGACGTTCGACAGGCCGCGGGTCGAGCCGAGGCGGAGGCGATCGTCGGCGAGGCGGTAGCGGAGGCCCTGGGTCGTCAGGCCCGTGGCGTCGCCACCGAACGGGAAGAGGGAGACGAGGTCGCCGACCCGCCCTCCGAGAGCGTGGCTGCCGGCCGCCAGCAGGCGGATCCGGGCGGCCGCATCGAGC
>DATLVO010000193.1:0-12793 GCA_035577485.1 Verrucomicrobiia bacterium | reverse complement strand
GGTCTCTATCGCTCGCTCTGGCAGTCCTTCGCGATCCTGACCCCGGTCCGATCCGTCGGCGTGATGGGCGACGGCCGGACCTATGCGAACGTCGTGGCGATCCGGGCGGTGACGTCGGAGGACGGGATGACCGCGGACTGGGCGAAGCTGCCGTATGACGTCCTCGGCAAGATCTCGTCGCGGATCGTGAACGAGGTCCCGGGCGTCAATCGCGTCGTCTACGACATCAGCTCCAAGCCTCCGGCGACGATCGAGTGGGAGTGACCCGGAACCAGTTCGACCCCGGACCAACGGGGTATTCCGGCGGTCTCGCCGCGAGGTAGAGTGGCGCCATGCTGGACGATGTGACGGCCGGGGCGTCTGCGCCTGCCCCGCACTGCACCTGGTGCTCCGCCGAGCTCCCGTCGGATCACGAGACCATCTGCCCGTCGTGTGGTGCGACGCTGCTGGGCGACGGCGAGAAGCAGGTGCCCGGCCTCACCGCCATCGACGCCGAGGCGATCCTGCGCAACGCCCGGGCCGCGAAGGCCAAGCCGCGCAGTCGGATCCTGTCGTGGATCAGCGGCGACTACGAGGCCGACGACGCCGCGTCGCGGGCCGCTCCTGGCTCCCTCGCTCCGCCGCCGTTCGCCGTTCGCCGGGAGATGCTCCGCCTGGAGCTCGAGGCCCAGGTCGCGAACGCCCAGGCCGAGGTCGAGTCGATGGCCGCCGACGCCGCCGTCGAGACCGGCGTGAGCGTGGCCGAAGCACCGGACGCCAACGAGGCGGCGGTGGCGGACGCGGCGCCCGCGACCGCAGAGGCCGGGACCGCCAATTTCGCACCGGATCCCGCACCGGTCGCCGATCCTGCCGACACCGCAGCGGACGACCGCCCTTCTGCCTGACCCGCCGCGACCGCCCGTCGCGCACCTTCCCGCTATCGTTCGGCCGTGCCCGACCGCCTTCCATCGCCCGGACCCTCGTTCCTGCGTGAGCAATCCCTCGAGGCCGGCGGGCGGCACCTGACGATCGGAATGGGCCGCCCGACCACGACCGACGACGGCTGGTGGCTCGCGATCGTCTGGGTGGCCGACGAAGACGGGGTCGTCTCCTTCGTCGATCTCGCGCCGGCAGGCGGACCGCGGCCCGAGCCACCGCTGGCGCGCCTGGGCCCGTCGCTCGCCGGGGCCCTGAGCGGCATGATCCTCGAGGACGCGGGTCGGCTCTGCATCCGTCTCGCGACGGTCGTCCCCGCCGAGGACCCGGCTCGCCCGTGGCGCGTCCCGGCGGCGGTCCGGGCGGCCTTCCGGTGGGAGCCGATGCGCGCCGCGGCGATGCGCCCGAACGAGCTCGCCGAGACGGTCCTCGCCGCGTTCCGGAGGTCCGCGGAGGGTCTCGGGCGGCCGTAGGCTAGACTCGCGCCGAGGTGGCCGATCTGTTCGATGAATTCATGAAGGAGCTGCGGCGCCGTCAGGCCGCAGCCGAGGGACGACCCGCACCCGACGATTCGGGCGATGACGAGGGCTCCGAGACCGACGAGCCTGCCGCAGGGGTCGATGGCGAGGACGATCGCCGTCCGGCTGGCGACACATCAGGCGACGACTCGGCGGACGATCCGTCCGCGCGGCCCGCCCGCGGAGACGACCAGCCCCGGCCGATCGGCAGCCGGCCGACGGGGGGTCGGGCGGGTCAGGGCGGACGCGGCGGAGGCGGCGGACCCCGGCGACCCGTCCGGACCCGGGTCGGCGGCAACGGCCCGAGCCTCCGACGTCGCCTGGGCCTCGGCGCGGCGATCGTCATCGGGATCTTCGTCATCCTGATGTTCGTCGTCGGGATCCAGCTGTGGACCGACGCGATCTGGTATCGGAGCGTCGGCTACGACCAGGTGTTCTGGACCCGGCTGGGCGCCCAGGTCGGGCTGTTCCTCGCCGGCGGCCTGCTCGCTGCGGCGATCCTGCTCGGGAACGTTTGGCTGGCCGGCCGCTTTTCACCGCCGCCCGCGGTCGGCGGTCGGGGGGGCACGATCCGGAGCTGGATCGACCGGCTCAACGAGGCGGCGGCGAATGCCGACCAGAACCGCGGCCGGAACCCCTTCGATCCGTGGCGGGCTCGCCAGAGCGGTGGCCAGCCGGTCAACGTCAGCCCGGTCGAGCTGCCTGATCCCACACCCATCGGGCGGACGATCATCGCCGTGGTCGCGGTCCTCGTGGCGCTCGGCGTGGCCGGTGCCACGGCGGCCCACTGGGACACGATCCTCCTCTGGCAGCATCGAGTCCCGTTCGACCCGTCGGGTACCCCGGTCGGGGATCCGATCTTCAATCGGGACATCTCGTTCTACCTGTTCGACCTGCCGTTCCTCCGGTTCCTCCAGGTCGAGGCGATCGGGATCCTCATCGCCACCCTGGTCGTCGTCGGTGCCCGATATCTCGTCGCGGCGATGGCCGGCAGCCCGATCTTCGACACCCGGATCCGCGTCCATCTCGGCGTCATCGGCGGGCTGATCCTGATGGGGATCGCCCTGGGCTACCAGCTCGACAAGCTCGAGCTCGTCCACAGCGACCGGGGAATCGCGAGCGGCGTCAGCTTCACCGACGAGCACGCCCAGTTCCTCGCCTACAACGTCCTGACCGGGCTATCGGCAATCGCGGCGGCGCTCCTGATCGGCGGGGCATTCGCCCGGGTCCTCTGGCCGCTCGGCCTGACCCTGGCCGTCTGGTTCATCGCCTCGATCGCGATCGGTCGGATCTACCCGGCCGCGATCCAGGCCTTCACCGTCGTCCCGAACCAGCAAGCGCAGGAGACGCCGTACATCGCCAACAACATCGCGATGACGCGCCTCGCGTTCGGCCTCAACGCCTGGACCGACCAGGCATATCAGGGCAATGCGACGCTGACGCCCGACCTCGTGGCCGCCGACGCCGACACGTTCGCCAACGCCCGCCTGTGGGATTACCGGCCGCTCGGCGACACGCTCGACCAGCTGCAGACGGTCCGCCAGTACTACGACTTCGTCGACGTCGACACGGACCGCTACACGATCAACGGCGACCTGCGCCAGGTGATGCTCTCGGGCCGCGAGCTGGCCCTCGACAAGAACCCGAACGCAACCGGCTGGGTGAACCAACGGATCGTGTACACCCACGGCGTCGGCGTGGCGATGGTCCCGGTCAATGCCGTCGCCTCGCAGGGCCAGCCCCAGCTGATCATCTCGAACCTGCCGCCGGTGTCGGTCAACGGCGCCCCGCCCATCAGCCAGCCGCGGATCTACTTCGGCGAGCGGGCCAGCTCCTACATCGTCGTCGACGCCCGCCAGCCCGAGTTCGACTATCCACGCGGCGTCGGCGATGTGGCCGGGGCCGGCGGGGAGACCGACGTCGTGACGACGAGCTGGACGGGCACGTCCGGCATCCCCCTCGACTCCACCCTCACCCGGCTGCTCTTCTCGCTGCGATTCCAGGACTTCAACCTGATGATCAGCGACCAGGTGACCGCCCAGAGCAAGCTCCTCTTCCACCGGACCCTCAGCGAGCGCCTCCCGCTGATCGCTCCGTTTCTCCGCTATGACAAGGATCCGTATCTCGTCGTGGATAACAGCGGACGGCTCAAGTACATCCAGGACGCGTTCACGGTCAGCGACCAGTTCCCGCACGCCCAGGCGTTCGACCCGACGACCCTGACCGCCACGGGTCTCGGCGAGGAGCCGTTCAACTACATCCGGAACAGCGTGAAGATCGTCACCGACGCCTACGACGGGACGATGACGTTCTACGTCGCGGACGCATCGGATCCGCTGATCCGGGCCTGGGAGGGCGTCTTCCCGACGCTGTTCCACCCGATCTCCGAGATGCCGGCCGACCTCGTGCCACATCTCCGCGTGCCGGAAGAGCTCTTCGACGTCCAGACCCGGATGTACGGCCGGTACCACGTCACCAACCCGTCGACGTTCTACACCCAGAACGACCTCTGGACGGTTCCGGCCCCGGCAACCAGCAAGCAGAGCCTCCCGAACGAGGCCTACTACGTGATCATGCGGATGCCCGGCGCCAACAAGGCCGAGTTCCTGCTCCTCCAGCCGATGATCCCGAAGGACCGCCCGAACATGATCGCCTGGGTCGCCGCCCGCAACGACCCCGGTGACTACGGCCAGACCACCGTCTTCCGGTTCCCGAGCGAGAGCTCGATCTTCGGGCCGGCCCAGGTCGAGGCCCAGATCGACGCGGATCCGGTGATCAGCGCCCAGGTCACGCTCTGGGACCAGTCGGGGAGCACCGTGATCCGGGGCAACCTGATCGTCGTCCCGGTGGGCGGATCGCTGATCTACCTCCAGCCGGTCTACCTGCAGTCGCAGAGCTCCAAGTTCCCGGCCTTCCAGCGGATCGTCGTCGCCTCGCCGCGGAACATCGTCTGGGGCTCGACGCTCCAGGAGGCGTTGAACCTCCTCCTCGCGAAGGAGGGCGGCGGCACGGGTCCGTCGCCATCGCCGACGCCGACCCCCGGGCCGTCGGCCACACCCGGTCCGTCCGGCTCGCCGGGGACGCAGCCCACGCCGCCACCGGGTGACGTCGCGGCCCTCGTCGCCGACGCGAACCTGCACTTCGATCGGGCGCAGCAGGCCCTTCGCGACAACGATTTCGCACGGTACGGCCAGGAGCTCGCGCTGCTCAAGCAGGATCTCGCCCAGCTCTCGGCGCTCGTCGGGCCGACCGGATCGGCGGCACCGTGAGGGAGACGCCCGGCATCGCGTGACCACGCGCGGCGTCACCCTGGCCGCCCTCCTGGCCGCGCTGTCACGGCCCTCGTGGTGGCTGCTCGCGCTCACGGGCTTCCTCGTGCGGGGCGGCGTCCTCCTGTTCGCGTTCGCGATCGTGATGTTCCCCTCGCCGCTCGTCCTGGCGAACGCCCTCGAGCCCGTCGTCGTTCCCGTCGCGCTCGGACAGATCGACGTCGTGACGCTGGCGCCGCTGCTCCTCGCGGCGGGCGTCGTCGTCGCGTGGCTCGTGGCCGGCGGGTGGGTCGGGGCCGCGACCGAGGTCGCGCTGATCCGCGAGGCTCGGGCGGCGATGATCGACGACGGGCTGCCGGCCCGAGCGGACACCGGGCCCGGCCGCTGGGTCGTGACGCGGGTCGCGATCGCCCGCCTCCTCGCCCACGTCCCCGCGGCCGTGGTCCTCGCGCTCGGCTCCATCCGGATCGGCAGCGTCGCCTATGTCGAGCTGACGAGCCCGGTCGACGTGGCGACTCCGCTCATCCTCCGCGTGCTCGGCGGAGCGGCGGCCCCGATCGCCGCGATCCTCGTCGTCTGGCTGTTCGGCGAGATCGTCGGCGGCCTGGCGGCGCGGCGGATCGTGCTCGACGACGCCCCGGTCGTGGGTGCGCTCCGCGGCGCGGTGGGCTCGATCCTCCGACGACCGCTCGGGGCGCTCCTTCCGGCGATCGGCACCGCAGTGGTGCTCGCGATCGACCTCGCGGCCCTGCTCGCGGCCGTGGCCTTCGTCTGGGCGGAGCTCCGGGACCGGCTGCTCGACACGTTGACCGACGCCCCGATGCTCGTCGTGGCCCTCCTGGCCTTCGTCGCGACCTGGATCGGCGCCCTCGTGGTCACCGGCTTGATCGACGCGTGGCGCGGCGCCGCGATGTCGTTCGAAGCGGAGCGGGAAGGCGTCGCCCGCCTCCTCGGGGCGGAATCGGCCCCGGACCCCGGCGGGACATTCGGGGCATCCCCGGGCCGCCGTCCGGGGGACTGGTCCGCGGGCGACCGAGGTGGCAGCCTGTAGGACCGGTCCACCGCGACCGGTCCCCGTAACGAGGATGTCGATGGCGACGAAGACGATCGTCTGCCCCGAGTGCCAGGCGCCAGCAGCTCCCGGTCGGTACGCATGCGCCGAGTGCGGCGCGCTCTTGGCCTCCGTCGGGTTGACGCCCCGGACGTTCGGCCGCGGCGACCACGTCGCGGGCGACGCGACCGTGCCCTCGAGCGTCTCCGCCGACGATCGCGGAGACGAACCGGATGCCGCGCCGGCCGTCGCGACCCTCCTCGGCGATCGGCCGGCCATCGTCGTCGCGCCCGCCTGGACCCACTCGCTCGCGGCCGAGCCCATCGAGTCCCAGCCAAGCGACGACGAGCGATGGGACGACGAGCTCCCCGCTGACCCGGCGGCGTCGCTTGCCCTGGACGGTGCCGCGGAGCGCGCGGCCCCCGAGATCCCGCCATCGGCGATCGAGCCGGCCCCGATCGCGGTCTCGGCCGCCTTGGCCGCGCTGGTGCCGGAGGTCTCGCCGCCCGTGGCGGCGCGGCGCGCGACGTCGGGCGCGAAGACCCGTATGGCTCCGGCTGCGGTCATGCCGCCCGCTCCCGCGTCGCCCGTCGTCGAGCCGAAGCGGCGGGGCATTCCCCGGCCGCGCCGCCAGCCCGATCCCACGGCGATCGACCGGATCGCCCCGCTGGCCGCGCCCGCGGCACCGGTCGCCGCCCCGGAGTGGCCGGTCGTGCAAGCGGAGCCCGATGCCGAGGCCGCGTTCGCGGCCCGCTTGGCGCTGGCGGCGCGAGCGGGTCTCGCGACGGCTCCGATGGCGCCGGCAGAACCCGTCGAGGTCGAACCCGAGATGATCGGCGACGAGATGACCGCGGACGTCGACGTCCGGCCCGTGCCGGGCTGGCCGCCGCCGGGCGACCTCACCATGACGCCCGAGCCGACGCCCCGCGTGCCCGCCGGCTCCTATCTGCCGCCTTCGGCCGTGCTGCCGCCGGGCGAAGCGCTGCCCGTCGTACAAGCCGCGAATGGCCGGGGTCACGACCCGTCCGCCGCTGCGGACGCGTCCCCCGGTGGCTCCGCGCGAGCGGCAGCCGCCTCCCGCCTGGCCGATCTGGGCCTCCCCGCCGACACGCCCCGCCGGGTCGTCGCGATCGGCGCGGCCGTGGCGGCGCTCGCGTTCCTGCTGCCGTGGACGGCCGGGTTCCCCGGCGACCTGCTGGGCGACTACTGGGCCCGCTGGGGCCTGGCCGGTCCCGGCCACTGGATTGTGGCCGGGCTGCTGGTGGCGCTCGCGGTTCTGTGCCTCTCGGGCGGCCGCCTGGCTTCCGTGGCCGTCGGCTTGCCGGCTGTCGCCATGGCGGCCCTCCTGCTCGGGCTGTCCTGGCCGTACCTCTTCGGATTCCTCGGTCGAGCCGTCGGGCTCTGGGTCGTCGTCGCCGGGCTCGTCCTGCTGGTCGCGGGCGGTCTGCTGGAGCTGCGGTCGAGCCGTCACGACAACGAGGGCCCAGCCGTCTAGCGCTCCTCGGGCCCGCACCGGGGCCCTGCTACACTGCGCCGGACGCCGGCCCGCCTCTCCAGCGAGCCCGCGATTCCGCCATCAGCCGATCAACCTGGACCGCAACAGAGGCAGGCATCAAGGCGCATGGACATCTTGGGCGGGATCGGCTCAGCGCTCGCCGGATTCTTCAGCAGCCCGATCGTGCAGCTGGCGCTCCAGGCGATTGCGGTCTACCTGATCATCCTGTGGCTCGCTGGTGCGTACTGGGCCTTCCGCGACATGCAGCAGCGGACCGAGAACCCGATCCTGCCCTACGTCGCGGCGAGCTTCATCATCGTCTTCACCCCGATCTTCTTCCCGCTCGCGATCTTCGTCTACAAGATCATCCGGCCCCACGAGAAGATCGGCGAGGTCTACGAGCGGAACCTCGCGGAGGAGGCGCTCCTCGCCGAGGTCGAGGCGATCAAGAGCTGTCCGACCTGCGCCCGTCGCGTCAACGACGAGTGGATCATCTGCCCGACCTGCCGGACGCGCCTGAACCGGGTCTGCCCGAACTGCAGCCGGCTCGTCGGGCTCGACTGGTCGCTGTGCGCGTGGTGCGGCAAGGACTTCGAGCGACCCGCCGCCGCGATCGCCGCCTCCGCCGGGCGGCCCACGATCACGCCGCTGCCGGGCGGGATCGACGATTCGGGCCGGCTCGGGCGCGCCGCCCCGGAGACCGGTCCGTTCACGGAGACCGATCGGACCGCCTCGTCGCGAACCCTGGGCCGCCCGGGCCGCGGCTCGTCGCCCCGGAACCCGTCGCCCGACGTCCTGCCGGAGGGCTGAGACGCCCTCGGCGATCCGCTAGCGCGATTGCCGGTTCGCGATGACGCCTGACGACGAGGCCGCGCCACCCGATCCACCTGCTCCGCCGGCGCGCCCGGGCGCCTCCGTCTTCACGATCGAAGGCCGGGCCGCGCCCGGGCTGTTCGTCGTCGGGTGGCTCGCGGTCGTGCTCGGTGCGGGCGTCCTCTTCATCGGATTCCAGGTTCCGCGGTCGCTGACGACGGACCTGCTGATCCTGGCGGGCCTGCTCGTCCTCTCCGTCGGCCTCGTGGCGGCGGCCGGTGCCCAGGCCATCGAGCGCCGTTCGCGCGGCACGGCGTACGCGGGGCCGTCGCCGTTCCTCGTCGTGGCGGCATCGATCGCGATCGCGAACCTTGCCGCATCCCCCGTGGGTCTGATCATCCGAGCACTCGGCGGGAGCGAGAAGGACCCGGCCACCACGTTCCTGCTGCTGGCGGTCGTGCAGGTCACGTACCTCGCGGTCACCCGCCTGCTCGTCGTCGGGACGGGTGCCCTGTCGTGGGCCGACATGGGGTTCGGACGGCGGCCCCGGGAGGCCCTGGCCGATCTCGTGTGGGGAGCGTGGTTCGCCCTCCCGGTCATCGGCCTGACGCTGATCGTGGTCGCCGCCGTGACGAGCGTGATCCACCAGGTCCCCGAGTCGCCGTTGCCGGCGACCGGCACGACGTCCGGACTCCTGCTCAATCTTCTCGGGGGCGCCGTCCTCGTCCCGTTCGGCGAGGAGCTGATCTTCCGGGGCGTGGCCACGACCGCCTGGCGACGCGTCTACGGCTCGGGCCGCGCGATTGTGCAGGGCGCCCTGTTCTTCGCAGCAGTCCACATCTTCCAGGTGGTCGGGACCCGTCCGGAGGATGCGATCGGGCTCGCCGCCGTCGCGTTCCTGACCCGGATCCCGGTCGGGCTGGCCCTCGGCTGGCTGTTCGACGCTCGCGGATCGATCTGGGCGTCGATGGGGCTCCACGCGGCCTTCAACGGGATCCTGATCGTCCTCTCGGAGGTCGCGCTCAGGAACGGCGTTTCCGGCTGAGGCGGGCAGCGGGACGTCGGCGGTCCCGGCAAGCGCGGATGAAGTGGCCGATGAGCCCCCGGTGAGGGCCCCCGACTAGGGTTCGTGGCGTTCCCGGATCCGGATGGCGGGAGGAATCGGCGGGCTTCCGTCATTCGGGTCCGGGGACGCCCGGTTCCCTGACGCCCTGTGTTTCCGCCGTCAGCGCGAGGCAGGCGATGGACGGACCGGGGTCGACGGGCGAGCACGCGCAGTTGGGCGCGACGGTCCACGGGCGGGCGATCCGGGAGCTGCCCGCGTCCGAGCGGCCGCGGGAGCGGCTGGCGCTCCGGGGCGCCGGCGGGCTGTCGGCCGCGGAGCTCATCGGGCTCCTGTGGGGCTCCGGGTCGCGCGGCCGGTCTGCGGTCGATCTGGCAACGGACGCGCTCGCGCGGCACGACGGGCTCACTGGCCTGGCGCGGGCGACCGACATCGAGCTCGAGGCGTTGCCGGGCGTCGGCGCCGCGAAGGCCGCCCAGCTGGCCGCGGCGTTCGAGCTCGGGCGGCGACTGATGGCCGATTGGCCGGCCGGCCGTTGGACCGTCCGCTCGCCGCGTGACGTCGCCGACCGGCTGCTCCTCCAGATGGGGCGCCTCGAGCGGGAGGAGCTGCGGGTCGTGCTCCTGAACACGAAGAACGTCGTGCTGCGGGTTGCCACGGTCTACCAGGGCAACGTGTCGTCGTCGCTCGTCCGGGTCGGGGAGCTCTTCCGCGATGCCGTCCGCCTCAACGCGAGCGGCGTGATCCTCGTCCACAACCACCCGTCGGGCGACCCGACGCCGTCGCCGGACGACCTGCATCTGACCGCCGAGGCGCTGGCCGCCGGCCGCCTGCTCGACATCGACCTGCTCGACCATCTCGTCGTCGGCCACGATGCGTTCGTTTCCCTGCGCGACCGCGGCGTGTCGTTCGACCGGGGCTCGACCCGCGGCGGTCAGGTGTAGGTCGGCTAACGGCGACCAATGCAGCGTTTGACACCCGCCAGGCGTCTGCGAACGTGGCTGCAGTGCCGAACGAACGAGCCCTCTCCCACCGTGACGCGTCGCGATCTGCCGCGCAGCAGGTCGTGGAGGATGTGCACGCCCTGCACGGCCAGCACGTGTGGGGCTTCGTGCGGCGTCTCGGTCTCAGCGACGACGAGGCGGCCGATATTACCCAGGAGGCGCTGCTTCGCCTGTGGCGGGCCTGCCGCGATGGCGATGCCCCCGAGCGACCGCTCGCGTGGACGTTCCGAACCTCGTTCCGGTTGGCCATGGACAGACATCGGCTCCGGCGGCGATGGGCCGCGCTCTTGGGTCGCCAGCCAACGGCAGATCGCGAAGGAGTTGCGCACCGCGACGAGCTTCTCGCGGTGTGGTCAGAGGTCGACCGCCTGCCGGAGCGGCAGCGCCAGGTGCTCTACCTCCGGTATCGGGCGGATCTTCCATTCGAGGAGATCGGCAACGTGCTCGGGATCGACGCGTCGTCGGCTCGCGCCAACGCGTCCCGAGGGATCGCATCGCTGCGGGATCGCCTCGCAGAGGAGGGCGACTAGATGCGGCTCGAACGAATCGAAGCACTCCTCCGATCCCAGCCGCCGGACGAGCCGGCCTACCGGGGCGAGCTGGTCCTCGGGCCTCGCGTCGTCCCGGCGGAACGACGTCCGGTCCGCGGGCGAATACCGCTGGCGGGCGCCCTGGCGAGCGTGCTGATCGTTGTCGTCGTCGCCGGGCTGATCGTGGCCGTCGTGGGACCGCTGGCGGCCACGCCCTCCAACGGGCCCTCCGCCTCCGTCGGGGCGACCGGCTCGCCGGAGGGATCGCCGCCGCTCGCCGGGATCCCGTGGATCGACGCCACCCCGTCGCCCCCGCCGACGCCCGAGCCGACCGACGATCCCCGATCGTTCCCGTCCTGCGCGTCGAGCGACCTGCTGCTCACCGCCGCCGGCTGGGGCGGCGCGACCGGATCGATGGCCGGCGGCGCGAGCGTGCTCAACCTGAGCTCCAACCCGTGCACCGTCGCCGGAAAGCCGGCGATCGAGCTGCTCGACGGCCATGGCACCGGCATCGCGACGGGGAGCGCGCCGGAGGTTTCGCCGACGAGCCCGCTGGTCGTCCTCCAGCCGGGGAGTGGGGCCGGCGTGATCGTCGTCTGGAGCAATTGGTGCGGCGATGCGCCGTCGCGACCCCTGAACATCCGCCTGACGATGCCTGCGGACGGCGGCCAGCTGACGGCCCGAGTCCGCGATGAGGACTCCGGCGCATCGGCGGGTGTCCCGCGATGCGACAGCCCCGGATCGGGATCGACGGTCGGCGCACCGCTCGAGTTCGCCGCTCCCGAGCCCTCGAGCGGCGGCTACCAGCCGGAGACATGCGCCGCCGACGCCCTGGGCGCCTATCTCGGCCATTGGGGTGCCGCCGCCGGGACGTCGTACGCGAACCTGGTCGTCCTCAACCTCGGCAGCGTGGACTGCCTGTTCGAGACGGGCGCAACGATCGAGCTGCGCGACGCAAACGGGCACCTCGTCGTCACGGCGGCATCCGAGCCGACGGCCTCGATCGTGCTCCTGCCACCTGGTTGGGCCGCGATTGCGACCATCGGCTACAGCGACTGGTGCACGCAGCCGCCCGCTCAGCCATTGCGCGCCGACGTCGTCATGGGCTCCGCGCGGCTGGCGGTCGTGGCGATGACCCCGATCCCCGTTCCGGCCTGCATGGCCGCGCCGGCGACGCCGCCACCCGACGTGTTCTTCGAGAAGCCCTTCGTCATCCCCGGCACCCCGGCCCCGCCGGAGCCGGATCCGGTCGACTCGCTGCCGATCGACGTGACGATCTCGCCGCTTCCGCCGACAGCCCCGGGCGGGACGCTCGAGTACACGGTCACGTTGACGAACGTCTCTGCCTATGACAAACCGCTCAACCTGGCAGCGTTCTGTCCGACGTATACGGAGAGGCTGTTCGTCCCAGGTGCGAGCGCGGCGGTCCAGACCCACCTGGCCCTGAACTGCGGGCCGGCCGGCGTGCTCGCCGCGAACGTTCCTGTCACCTTCGTCATGCGTCTTCCGATCCCGGCGGACGCATCGAAGGGCGCGGCAACGCTGGTCTGGCAGCTCGGCATGCGCGGCCCGGCGGCGAAGGCGACGTTTGAGATCGACCCCTGAGAGCCCCACGAGATCGACGACCGGGAGAGGCACCCGCCGGGACGCGAATGCAGGTCGGCTGAGGCATCGACCACCTCGTCATCGGCCGCGAGGAGTTCGTGTCGCTGCGCGACCGCGGCGGGTCGTTCGACCGGCCGGGCCATCGCCAACCGGCGGTATGGCGGCGGTGCCTGGTTGCCCTCTGCTTGGCTCATTCGAGCCGGCTTGCTCACCGATCGGTCATTCCGCACACTCGCGGAGTGACTCCGGAGACGAGATACGCGAAGAGCGGCGACGTCCATATTGCCTACCAGGTGGTCGGCGAAGGCCCCCTGGACCTCGTGTTCATCCCGGGGCTCTTCACACACGTCGAGCACCAGTGGGACGAGCCGAGCTTTGCGCGGTTCCTCGGCCGACTGGCTTCGTTCTCGAGGCTGATCGTCTTCGATGCACGCGGAGCCGGCTTGTCCGACCAGGCTCCTGAGCTGCCTCCGATGGAAGAGCAGATCGACGACCTCATGGCCGTCCTCGACGCCGTCGGGTCGACATCG
>DATLVO010000192.1:0-3496 GCA_035577485.1 Verrucomicrobiia bacterium | reverse complement strand
GGCCCGCTTCGATGGCGGCGAACGTCTCGGCGGGGGTCATCGCCGCCTCGCGCGTCATGTCCCGCGTCCCGTCGGCGATCCGGTTCGCGATGAATTGCGCACCGCCCGCACCGCCCGGACCGCGCCCGTCGCCGACGCCCGGGATCGGGCCGGCGACGCCGACGTCGACGACGACGACCCGGGCACCGGCGCGTCGGGCGAGGACGTTGATCGCGGCGCCGCCGCCGACGAAGTTGGCGACCATCTGCGCGGTCACGGCGCTCGGATACGCCGACACGCCCTGGGCGGTGACGCCGTGATCGGCGGCGAAGACGACGATCGCGGGTTGCTCGAACCGCGGGATTACCGCTCCGGTGATCCCGGCGAGCCGGATGGCGAGCGCCTCGAGCCGTCCCAGGCTGCCGGGCGGCTTGGTGAGGCGGTCGAGCCGCGCAGCCACCGCCGCCGACGCGGTCGCGTCGAGCGGTCCGATTCGCTCCGAGACGGTTTCCAGCCACGTCATGGGCGGATCGCCGCGGTGGCGTCGAAGACGGCCTCCTCGAGCGGGTCAAGACGAAGCATCGAGGCGGGCTCCAGGCGGATGACCGGCGCCGCGCCGACATCGCCGGCGACCGGCCGACGATCGAGGTGTCGGGCGATCGCCCGGAGGACGCCACCGTGTGAGACGACGACGACCGGCGCCCCGGAGCTCAACGCGTGGATTCGGCCGGCGGCCCGGCCCGCGCGGCGGTCCACGTCGGCGTGGGTCTCGCCGCGGGGCCAATCCGGCTCGTCGCCGAGGAGGATCGTGGCCGCGAGCGTCGGGTGGGCGGCCAGCAGCTCGTCCCAGGTCAGGCCATCCGCGACGCCGAAGTCGATCTCGACCAGGTCCGGATCGATTCGAACCGGCGTCCGGAGCGCGCGCCCGATCGCCTCGGCGGTCTCGACCGAGCGTCTGAGCGGGCTCGAGAGCACGACCGCCTCGGCGGGGCGGGATGCGGCCTCGGCGACGAGGACGGCGGCGACATCCCGGGCGAGGTCGCCTGCGAGACGCGACGCGGCAGCGCGACCGGCCGGCGTCAAGCCCGGATCCGAGCGACCGCACCAGCGGACGCCCGTCCAGGCGCTCCGTGCGTGGCGCACGAGCCAGATGGATCCTCCGCCGGCGACGGTCGCGGTCATGCGCCGGCTCCCGGGTTGGCGCCCGCCAGCCGGATGGCCCGGCCGGCGACCATGAACCATGCCTCGTCGCTCGCGGCGACGAGCCGCTGGTGGGCGATCCCGAGCAGGTCCCGGAACGCCCGCCCGACCGGGTCGAGCGGTACGAGACCCAGGCCGACCTCGTCGCTCACGACCACGACGGGCCCATCGTGGTCGACGATCGCCGAGAGGACGTCCGCGACGTCGCCGTCGAGAACGGTGTCGAGACGGGTCGGGTCGTCGCCGAGGGCGAGACTCGCCCAGAGGGTCAACCCGTCGATCAGGATTGTCGTGCCCGGAGCCACGCCCCGGATCGCCCCCGCGAGATCGAGACCGGCCTCGACCGTCGGCCAGCCCCCGGGACGGTCCCGGCGGTGACGCGCGATCCGGTCGTCGAGCTCTGGGTCGCCCGGGACGGCTGTCGCGACGTAGGTCACCGGGCGGCCGACCGCGAGGGCGGCCGCGCGGTCGCGCCCGAACCGGCTCTTCCCGCTCCGCGTGCCGCCGAGGACGACGACGAGTGCCCGGCTCACAGAATCGGGAGCTGGATCGCCACTCCAGCCAGGATCGCGACGAACGCGATCTCGACGATCGCGCCGTAGCCGTCGCCGTCGAGCTGGCCGCGGCGAACCACGACTGCCGTCCCGCCGATCGCGGCCGCCACGGCTCCGGCGGCGGCCCCGACCGCGACGCGATCACCGGCGACGAGCGTCGCCACGGCCACCACGAGGATCGTGCAGCCGATCGCGATCGCCGCATCGGCGCCGGTCACGAGCGCTGCGAACCAGCCGCCCAGCCCGCCGGGTCGCCGCATCCGGCGCAACCCCGCGACCCGCGCCGCGACTGGCGCTGCCGCACGCGAGCCCGCGGCGGCGACGACCAGGGACGCGGCGGCGAGCCGGACGTCCGCCGACGCGATCGCGGCGAGCA
This sequence comes from Verrucomicrobiia bacterium, assembly GCA_035577485.1. Classification (GTDB taxonomy): domain Bacteria; phylum Chloroflexota; class Limnocylindria; order Limnocylindrales; family CSP1-4; genus CF-46. The sequence goes on along the minus strand of DATLVO010000192.1, from coordinate 1,387 downwards.
GCGATCCGGCCAGCAGCAGGTCGATCGCGATCGCGGCGACGCCCGCGGCACCGGCTCGCGGGTCCGTCCGGGCCCGTTCCGCGGCATCGTGCGTCGGGGCCGCCAGGGCGTCGGCCGTGTCCGCGAGACCGTCGAGATGCAGCCCACCGCTCGTCACCGCGACGACGAGGAGTGCCAGGATCGCGGCCGGCCACGGAAGGCGCCCGCCGACGATCAGGATCGGGACCGACGCCGCGAGGCCTATCGCGGCCCCGACGAGTGGGAATGCCGCCGCCCCCGTTCGATCGGAATCGGCCGCGGATCGGCCGATCGGGAGCCGTGTCAGGAACGACGCCGCGGCGCCGAGCTCCGCCGCGGCGGCGGCCGCCTGCCGGCCGGATCTACGCGCGAGGCCCGCCGCGGTCGTGGGCCGCGTCATCGAGCCGTTCCGGCGGGTGCTGTCGGCGCGGTCTCGGTCGACCCAGTCGGCTCGGTCGATCCCGCCGACGGCCGCGATGACGAACGCCGCCTCGGCCGGCTCCACGGGCCGTCGGGCATGACGGCCGGGTCGACGCCGAAGACGTCCCGGATCCGTTCCGCGTCGAGCGCCTCGGCGGGCGGGCCGTCCGCGACCAGGCGGCCCGCATCGAGGACGACGATCCGCGGCAACGTCCGCACCGCGAGATGGAGGTCGTGGAGGACGGCGATGACGGTCCGGCCTTCCCGGACGTTCAGATCGGCGAGGAGGTCCATCACCTCGACCTGGTGACGGATGTCGAGATGGACGGTGGGCTCGTCCAGGATGACGATCGGTGCCGCCTGGGCGACCGCCACGGCCAGGAGGACGAGCTGGCGCTCGCCCAGCGACAGCTCCCGAGCGTCCCGTCCGATCAGCCGGCCCAGCCCCACGCGGTCGATCGCCTCGGCGACGATCGCCCGGTCCACAGGTCGTGGGCCCCGCAGCGGGTCCTCATGCGGCAGTCGACCGAGGGCGACCACCTCCTCGACGCGGGCCGAGAACGGCAGGCTCGCGAGCTGGGGCACGACCGCGATCCGGCGGGCGATCGCCTCTCGCGAGAGGCCCCGGAGCGGCTCGCCGCCGATGCGGATCTCGCCCGCCGTCGGGGCCAGCAGGCCGGTCACGAGCCGAAGCAGCGTCGACTTGCCCGCACCGTTCGGCCCGACGATCGCCAACCGCTCGCCGGCCCGCACCCGCAGGTCGACCTCGTGGATCACGTCGTGCCGGCCGTATCCGCCGCTGACGCCGGCCAGGTCGAGGATGACGTCGCGCTCGGTCACAGCTCGTACCCACGCTGCGTGCGGCGGAGCAGGAAGAGGAAGAACGGCGCCCCGATCGCCGCCGTCACCACCCCGACCGGGACCTCGCCGAGGCTCCGGGCGAGGACGT
>DATLVO010000191.1:0-7218 GCA_035577485.1 Verrucomicrobiia bacterium | reverse complement strand
ACGTACGTCGCCCCCGCCTTCAGGATGCCGAACACCGCGAGGACCGACTCGAAGGACTTGCGGAGGTGGATGCCGATCCGGTCGCCCCGACCAAACCCTGCCTCGCGGAGCGCGTGGGCGATCTGGTTCGAGCGTGACTCCAACCCGGCGTAGCTGAGGGCGCGTCCACCGAGCCGGAGCGCGTCCTGGTCGGGGCGTCGCATCGCCGATTCGGTGAGCAGCTCGTGGAGGAGAGATGGCATCGGGCGCGATCAGACCCCGAGCCAGCGGGCGATGATCAGCCGCTGGATGTCCGACGTTCCCGAGTAGATCGTCCCGCCGAGCGCGTCGCGCAGGTCCCGCTCGACTTCGGTCTCGGTCGCGTATCCGTAGCCACCGTGGATGGCGATCGCGTCCAGGCTCGACGCGACGAACGCCTCGCTCACGTACAGCTTCGCGATGGCTGCATCGATCCCGGCGTGACGACCGGCATCCTTGAGCCAGGCCACCTTGGTGATCAGGAGCCGGGCGGTCTCGAGGCGGACTTTCATGTCGGCGATCCGGTTCGAGACCGACTGGAATCTGCCAATCGGCTGCCCGAATTGGCGGCGCTCGCGGGCATATCGCACGCAGGCCTCGAGCTGGCGTTCCATCGCGCCGACATGCGAGGCGAGAATGCAGCTGCGCTCCCACTCCATCGAGCTGTCGAAGACCCGGGAGCCTGCCCCCTCCGGACCGAGCCGGTTCGCATCGGGCACGAAGCAGTCGTCGAGGACGAGCTCGGCCATGGGGGCGGTCCGCAGGCCCATCTTGTCGAGCTCCGGACCGACGTTGAACCCCGGCTGACGCCGCTCGACGATGAAGGCGGTGACGCCGCCCAATCCCTTCGTCGGATCGACGGTCGCGAAGACCACCGCAACGTCCGCGACCGGGGCATTGGTCACGAACAGCTTGGAGCCGGACAGGCGATACCCGCCGTCGACGCGCGTCGCTCGCATCCGGAGCGCGTACGCGTCGGAACCCGACCCCGGCTCCGTCATCCCGTGGGCGCCGATCAGCTCGCCGCGACAGAGCCCGGGCAGGTAGCGCTGGCGCTGCTCCTCGGTCCCGAACCGGAGGATCGGCAGCTCGACGCTCCACAGCTGCGCGTTGAGGGCGAACAGGATCCCGTTGTCCCGACCACCGTAGCCCAACCCCTCCATGACGAGCATCGTCGTCAGCAGGTCCTTGCCGCCTCCGCCGTATGCGGCGGGGATCGGCAGGCCCTGGATGCCGAACGCCGCACATCGGAGCCACACGTCACGCCGGAACGCCGCCTCGCGGTCTGCCTCGACCACACCCGCCGAGAGCTCCCGCCGGCCGAACTCGACGGCGGCACTCCGCAGCTCGAGCTGCTCGTCGGTCCAGCCGAGGTCCATCGCGCTCAGCGTCCCCAGGTCAGGATGTTCCTGAGCTCGCTGCTCGGTTTGGGGAGCGGCTCCGCGTCTTCGCCGATGTAGACCGCGCCGTCCGCGACATCGCGCCGGATCGTGACGCCCGCCCCGATGACGCATTCCTTGCCGATGGTCACCCCGTCACGCACCGTCGCGTTCGCGCCCACGAGGGTGTACGGGCCGATGCGGACATTCCCGAGCATGACCGCTCCGGGCGCGATGAAGACATGGTCCCCGATCACGGCGTTGTGGCCGACGATCGCGCCAAGGCCCACGAAGACGTCGTCGCCGATCTCGGCGAACGGCTGAACGAAGCTGCCCTCGAGGATGAGGCAGTTGTCGCCATGGCGCAGGTCCGGCCAGGTGTGGGCCCGCGAGCTGACGTAGCTGGCCAGGCGATAGCCCTTCGCCCGGGCCGCTTCGACCTTCTCGGCCCGAAGGTAGTTCAGGCGTCGGTAGCTGATCGAGACCACCATGTCGAAGGATCCGGGCGGATATCGCTGTTCGACGTCCTCGAACGGGACGACCGGCAGGCCCTCCACGGTCGCCTCGGTGATGCGATCACGGTCGACGGTGAACGCCACCACCTCACGGGGCGAGTCGTGGGTCAGGTAGAACCGGGCCATCGAGGCCATCTGGCCGTTGCCGAAGAGGACCACCGGTCGCACGATGCGCTCCATCCTCTGAGGATCACTGGTCGGCTGCCTTACCGATCACCCCGAGCGCCGCGCCGGACGTCGCCGATCGAGTGCTACTACCCCATACGCCGCCCGGGCCCCTTCGGAGTCGGGCCTCGTCATCTGTCGGCCGGATCCCGGTTCGCGGGCGCACCATGCCGTCCCGGATCGGCTCCGGCTCGCCTCGGTGTGCGCGGCCGAGTTGACACGTCGCGGCACGGATCGCAGGGTTCTTCCGTGGAGGCCTCCGACCGCTACCCGCTCCTCCTGTCACCCTTCGACATTCGCGGTCGTCGGCTCCGGAACCGCATCGTCTCGACGCCACACGCCACCGGCTGGAGCCGGGACGGGCTGATCGACCGGAGCGAGGTCGACTACCACGTGCGCAAGGCCGCCGGCGGCTGCGGGCTGGTGATGACGTTCGGGTCGGCGTCGGTCGACCCATCGACCGAGGCGTCGTACGGCTCGGTCGCGCTCTGGGACGAGCGCAACGAGCCGGCGCTGCGAGCGCTCGCAGACGGCGTCCACGACCACGGCGCGCTCGTGATGTCGCAGATGACGCACATGGGCCGGCGCGGCACGTCGGCCATCTCGGGCATCCCGCTCCGTGCGCCGTCGGACCTGCCCGAGGGCGTGCACCTCGAGGTGCCCGTGCCGCTGGCGGCCGATGAGCTGCCGGCGATCGTCGAGCGCTTCGCGGACGTGGCCCGCCGGCTCGAGCACTGCGGGCTCGATGGTGTCGAGGTCACGTCATTCGGCGGCCACCTCATCGAGCAGTTCTTCGACCCGGGGGTCAACACGCGCACCGACGAGTTCGGCGGCTCCCTGGAGAACCGCACGCGGTTCGCGCGCGAGGTGTTGCTTGCCGTGCGTGACGCGGTGTCTGACCGATTCGTTGTCGGCTTCCGGATGGCGATCGATCAGTGCCTGACCGGGGGCCTCGGTCCGGACGAGATGATCGAGATCGCGCGCAACGTGGCGGCGACCGGTGCGGTCGACCTCTTCAGCGTCAGCGGCGGCACGGGCGCGACCCGCCTGGCGACCGGCTATTTCGTGCCCGGCGACGCCCTGCCCGAGGGTGTCTACAACGAGCGGGCGATCCGGTTCCGCCGCGAGGTCGGCGTGCCGACGCTGGTCGCGGGACGGAATGTCGAGCCGGACATGGCGGAGGCCGTCGTCGCGGCAGGCGTCGAGCTGGTCGCGATGACGCGGGCGTTGATCGCGGACCCGGATCTGCCCGTGAAGATCGCGGATGGCCGCCATCACCGGCCATGCATCGGGCTCAACGATGGCTGCATCGGCCGGTTGTACACGGGCAAGCCGATGTCCTGCTCGGTCAACCCGGCGATCCGCGACCCGGGGCTGGCCGACGTCGTGGAGGTCGCCGCGCCGGTGCGCGTCGTGGTCGTCGGCGGAGGGGTGGCTGGCCTGGAGGCGGCCCGTGCGGCGGCGTTGCGGGGTCACGACGTGGTGCTGTTCGAGCGCCGTCCGCTGCTGGGCGGGCGAGCTCGGCTGGCCGGTCTCCGGTCCGGGCGCGGTCGCTGGCAGCGATACATCGACTGGCTGCGCCAGGAGGCGGAGGAGGCGGGGGTCGAAATCCGCGTGGGCGCCGCGGCAGACACCTCGAGCGTGCTTGCCGAGCGGCCCGACGCCGTCATCGTCGCGACCGGATCCATCCTGCGTCCGGAAGCGCGCTTGCCGGGCCCGTTGCCCGTGCTCGACGTCGACGAGCTCCTCGAGGGCGGCCGGGACGTCCTTCCCGACCCTTCGTCCGGTGGGGCGCTGATCCTCGACGACGACGGCCATCAGCTCGCGCCGACGGCGGCAGAGATGCTGGTCGCGGTCGGATTCGCGGTCGAGATCGCGACGACCCATCCCGCGGTCGGTGACGTGATCGACTCGACCCAGTTGCCCTTCGTCCTGCAGCGACTCGCCCGCGACGGCGTCCGGGTGACGCCCAACGTCAGAGGCATCGCGAGCTCGGGTCGCGCCGTGACGCTTCGGCACCTGTATAGCGAGGCGGACGAGCAACGCGAGCGCATCGCCGTCGTCGTGATCGCGGGCCGCCGAACGGCGCTCTGCACGCTTCGTGACGAGCTTGCCGCGGTCGCGCCGGGGCTGCCCGTCACCGTCGTCGGCGACGCGTTGTCGCCTCGGACGCTGCTCGACGCCACGATCGAAGGCGCCAGAGCCGGAGCGAACATCGAGGAGCGAGTCGGAAGAGTCGTCGCCTGGCCGGACCGCGTTCGGGAGATGTCATGACCGAGAACGAGGCAACCATTCGCCGCTACTGGCAAGAGCTGTGGACCGAGGGCCACACCACGATTGCCGCCGAGATCTATGCGCCAACATATCGAGAGAACCAACAGACGCTGACCCCGGTGGAGTTCGCCGAGGCCGCTGCCGCGTGGCGGGCGCACTTCGAGAACTTCACGATCACCGTGGACGAAATCTTCTCCTGCGGCGACCGGGTGATCACCCGCGTCAGCGGCGGCGGCACCCATACCGGGGACTTCCGGATCCTCCCTGCGAGCGGTCGGTCCTTCACGATCAGCGGCATCGATATCTTCGAGTTCGTCGACGGACGCGTGGTCCAGCACTGGCACGAAACCGACCATCTCGAGTTGTTCACGCAGCTTGGTGCCGAGCTCGGGCCCGGAGTCGACGCCTGAACACCGAGTTCCTTACGACCGACGAACCGAGGACCTCCTGTTACGAAGCAGATCGGCCTGAGCGTGGCGTCATGAGCGCGGAATGCTGAGCGTAAGCCGCTCAGTTAGCAGGTCTTCTTCCAACCATCCCCGAGCACGACAGATCCGGTGGTATCGTCACCCGAGCGTTGGCCGAAGCAGGCCTCGACGAGATCTCACAGCGATGCGCAATCGGCGTCCTCGGCCCAGGAGCCGTGGGTCTCTGTAGCTCGAGCAGTCAACGTGGTTCGATCCCGTCAGTCGCCAAATCGCTTCCTCGCAACGATGCTGTTCACTGACATCGTGGGGTCTACGGAGCTAGCCGTCAGCCTCGGGGATCGAGCATGGCAACGCCTACTCGCGTCCCACCACGTCGCGGTTCGCCGAGAACTCCGCCGATTTGGCGGTCGGGAGATCGACACCGCAGGAGACGGTTTCTTTGCGTCATTTGACCGGCCTGGCCAGGCCGTTCGTGCCGCCGACGCGATCGCCTCATCGGTCGCCAAGCTGGGTGTCTCGATCCGCGCTGGACTGCACACGGGTGAGGCCGAGGGGGACGGCGAGCAGATCGGCGGGATCGCAGTCCACATCGCCAGCAGAGTGATGTCGGCGGCGGGCCCGGGCGAAGTCCTTGTGTCGGGCACGCTCCGGGAGCTCGTCGCCGGATCAGGACTCGACTTCACCGATCGAGGTCTGCACCAACTCAAGGGAGTCCCCGGTGAGTGGCGCCTGTGGGCGATGGTCCGCGATGGGAAGGTGGCCGATGCGCGGTCCATCACCGGCGTCCAGACCTCAGAAACGCGCAGCGCCCGCCCGAGCCTGCCACTTCCGGACAAGCCGTCCATTGCGGTACTGCCCTTCGCCAACTTGAGTGGCGATCCCGAGCAGGACTACTTCGCCGACGGCATCGTCGAAGACATCATCACCGGCTTGTCGCGCATCAAGTGGGTCTTCGTCATCGCCCGCAACTCGAGCTTTGCCTACAAGGGCAAGGCGATTGACATGAAGGTGGTCGGTCACGAACTCGGCGTGCGCTATGTACTCGAGGGCAGCGTCCGTAAGTCGTTGAACCGCGTCCGGATTACCGCTCAGCTAGTCGATACCGCAACGGGCATGCAGATCTGGGCCGACCGCTACGACCGTGGGCTGGACGACATTTTCGCGGTTCAGGACGAGCTGACGATCAGCGTGGTGGGCGTCATCGAGCCGACGCTGCGCCAGGCCGAGATCGAGCGCGCCAGGCGGAAGCGGCCTGACAGCCTCGACGCCTATGACCTCTATCTTCGCGCGCTGCCCTTCGCGTTCACAGCGATGCCACATGACGCCGATCAAGCCCTGGCCCTGCTCGAGAAAGCCATCGAGTCGGAGCCGGACTACGCCGCGGCGCACGCGATCATCGCCTGGTGTCACGAGCAGCGGTATCTACGCGGGGGTCTCCATGAGGACACCAAGCAAGCCGCCTTGCGCCACGCTCGCAAGGCCATTGCGTTAGGCAGCGACGATGCCGCGGCTCTGGCGACCGCCGCCTTTGTCGTCGCCGTCGTCGACAGCGACTTCGAAACCGCGACTGCCGCTTTCGACCGCTCCTTCGCGCTGTCGAGCTCGTCGGCCCTCGCCCTCGGCTTCAGCTCCATCGTCCGCGCCTGGAAGGGCGACGACGCGCTGGCGGTCGAGCACGCTGGCCGTGCGATCCGCCTCAGCCCGTTCGATTCCCTCTTGTACATCCCGTACATCGGCTTGGCGTACGCGCACTTTGCCGCTGCCCGCTTCGATGACGCCGCGGTCGCCGCGGGTCGGGCAAGCCAGTCGAATCCTCAGTTCACGATGCCCCACGCGCTACATGCGGCCGCTCTGGCGAACCTCGGCCGGCATGCAGAAGCCATGGCAGAAGTGGGTCGGCTGCGCGAGCTCGAGCCAGACCTCACGGTCGACACCGCCATCCGATCCGCTCGGTACGTGGACCCCGCCACGATTGCTGACTTAGGCGACGCCCTCCGCCGGGCGGGGCTGCCCGAGTAGCGATGCTGGGGCCGATGCGAGGCCGGCCGACCATCTGCGGCTGAGGCAGGGGGTAGAGCTTATGATTCGCCACTCGCGCCGGGGCGATCTTGATGGCAGGAGCGCATGACAGTTCGCCGGCGATTCGGCCGCCAGGTTTCGTTCTGGCTTCTCGGGCTTCTGCTCGTATTGCTCCTGTCAGCCGCGAGCGCTCCGTCGCCGCTCTATGGTGTCTATCAGGGCATGTGGAAGTTCCCGGCCATCACCTTGACGGCGGTCTATGCCTCGTATGCACTCGGCGGCCTCGGCGCCCTATTGACGACGGGCCGTCTGCCAGACCACCTCGGGAGACGGGTCGTCCTGGCTGCCGGACTCGTCGTCGAAGCCGCCGCGATGCTCGTCTTCGTCCTCGCCGGGGACGTGACAGCTCTGTACATTGGC
>DATLVO010000190.1:0-13927 GCA_035577485.1 Verrucomicrobiia bacterium | reverse complement strand
GGCTCGAGCCGAAGGGCGACATCGTGAACGGTCGCGTGCCGCTCTATTTCAACAACGACGTGATCTTCGGCATCGTCCGACCGGTGGCGGCGATGCCCGACGGCCAGTTCTACCGCAACGGGATCGCCGACGAGATGCTCTACGTCCACGAGGGCAGCGGCGTCTGCCGGACGGTCTTCGGCGACCTTCGCTACGGGCCCGGCGACTACCTGGTGCTGCCGATCGGAACGACGTGGCGGCTCGACCCCGACGCTGGCTCAGCGCAGCGGATCCTCTACCTCGAAGCGCCGTCCGAGATCGAGCCGCCGAAGCGCTACCGGAACGATTACGGCCAGCTCCTCGAGCACAGCCCGTACTCGCAACGTGACCTCCACCCCCCGGAGCTCCCCGAGCCCGTGCGTGACGAGGGCGACTTCGTCATCCACGTCCGCTCGAGCGACCGGATCACGGCCTACCACTATCGGCATCACCCGTTCGACGTCGTGGGCTGGGACGGCTATCTCTGGCCGTTCCGCTTCGACATCGCCGACTTCCAGCCGATCACGGGGCGGGTCCACCAGCCGCCGCCGGTGCACCAGACCTTCCAGGCCCGGAACTTCGTCGTCTGCTCGTTCGTGCCGCGCAAGTTCGACTACCACCCGCTCGCGATCCCGGCGCCGTACAACCATTCGAACATCAACAGCGACGAGGTCATCTACTACGTGGCCGGCAACTTCATGAGCCGGCGCGGGGTGGAGATCGCATCGTTCACGCTCCACCCGGCCGGGATCCCCCACGGCCCCCATCCGGGCACGGTCGAGGCCTCGATCGGCAAGGAGGCGACCGAGGAGCTGGCGGTCATGGTCGATACGTTCCATCCGCTCCACGTCACGCAGGCCGCGATGGATCTCGACGACCCGAAGTACCCGTACAGCTGGCTGCCGTCCGACGACCACGCGCGGGAAGCCTCCGAGCTCGCGGAACGAGGCCCGGAGGCGTTCCCGGACTGAGCGGCAACACGATGCTGCGAGGCGCTTGATACCCCGGCACGCAATCGCGCGACGCACGTGGTCCGGGGTGGCGCGCACGCTGGGCCGGACCCCCTCGAACTCCGCTGACCGGAGGTGCCGTCATGGCCGAGCTGACCGAGAAGAAGCGCGACTCCCTCAAGTCGTCGCAGTACGGGCTACCCGAGGAGCGCAAATACCCGATGCCCGACAAGTCACATGCCCGCAACGCGAAGGCCCGGGCCTCGCAGCAGGAGCACAAGGGCACGATCACCTCGAGCGAGAAGGCGAAGATCGACCGCAAGGCCGATCGCGTCCTCGGCAAGTAGCCCTCTCGGGTCGGGCCGTCGCGCAGGGACGGGACCGGACCACCGCCCGACCGAGGGGCCGGGCATGATAGGCGGATGCACGCTGCATCCGACCGTTCCCTTCGCGCGCGGGCCCTTGGTGGCGAGACCCTCTTCGGGTTGTTCCTCGACCTGGGTTCGCCGACATCGGCCGAGGCCTGCGCCGCCGCAGGCTACGACTGGCTCCTGGTCGACCTCGAGCACGGGGCGGCCACCGAGGCGGACCTCCTCGGGCTGCTCCACGCCGTCGAGGTCCGCGGGGCCGCCGCGCTGGTGCGGCCGCAATCGGGGGAACGGCTCCGGATCGGACGGGCGCTCGACATGGGCGCCGCCGGGATCATGGTCCCGCGGCTCGACTCGGCTGAGGAGGCCCGCGAGGCGGTCACCTTCCTGCGCTACCCGCCGGACGGCGTCCGCGGCGTCGCGATCCGGGTCCGCGGCGCCGGCCTCGGAACGCTCGGCCACGGCGAGATCCGGACCCGCAATGAGCAGATCCTCGGCATCGTCCAGATCGAGTCGCTCGGCGCGTTGCGGGAGGCCGACGCGATCGCCGCGATCGACGGGGTCGACGTCCTGTTCGTCGGTCCGGCCGACCTGACCCACGCTCTCCGCGTCCCCGGCCAGTTCCAGGATCCCTCGTACCTCGCCGCGCTCGATGCGGTCGCGGCCGCATGCGGCGCCCACGGCAAGGCCGCCGGGATCCTCATCTACGACACGGCCCTGGTCCCGCGCCTCATCGACATCGGGTTCCGGTTCATCGGGATCGGCGCGGATGGCGCGCTCGTCGCCGACGGCGCGGCCAGGTCACTCGCGGCCGTCCGGGCCGTGGCCGCCGGCACCTGACCCGGTGACCCGGACCGTGCCCCGGCTGCGGCGACTCCTCGGGCCGCTCCGTCCGGTCCTCCGGCCGATCTGGCACCAGGTCCGGCGGCTCGACGACCGTTCGGATCCCCGATCCGTCTGGGCACTCGCGGATCGGCTCGGGTTCCTCGTCGCGCGGGCCACGGACCGGCTCCGCGGCCGGGCCCGCCCGATCCGGCCCCTCCGCCCGTTCGAGCTGATCGACCTCGGGCTGCGGATCCCGTACTACCGGCCGCGGCTCGTCTACATGTCGGCGACGAGCCGGATCGCCGAGCGGTTGATCCGCGAGCGCGGCCTGACGACGGCCCTCGAGCTCGGGCCCTACCTCAGGCCGCTGATCGTCGGGGCGGACGTCCTCGACCTCAGCGAGCAGCCGGACCGCGTGGCGGAAGGCCGGACGATCATCCACGACGCGACGCGACGTCCCTGGCCGATCGCCGACCAGGCCTACGACCTCTTCGTCGGACTGCAGGTGTTCGAGCACCTGGGCAGCCACCAGGCCGAGGTCTTCCGGGAGGTCCGTCGGGTGGCGCGCCACGCGATCCTCTCCCTGCCGATCGACTGGGTGATGGCCGACCCGACCAACTGCCACCACGGCCTGACCGAGGAGCGCGTGCTGGCCTGGTTCGCGCCGGTCGCGCCGACCCGGATCGAGCTCGGAAACGGCGGTCACCGGAAGCGCCTGATCTACGTCTTCGAGGACCTCGAGCCCGCCGCGGTCACGGTCGAGGAGGCGACGACCGGCGGCGCGTCCTTCGATCCGGATCGGGGCGGATCACGGCCGGCACCGCCTGACGCCGCCGCCGACGGTCAGGAACCGGTCTCGGCCTCGAGAGGTTGGGCCGGCTGGGGAGCGCCGCGAGGTCGCTCGGCCGTCTGGGCGACGACGACCGCCACGATCACGAGCCCGGCACCGACGAGCTGGAGCGGGCTGAGCACCTCGTGGAGCGCGAGCCAGGCAAGCCCGACAATCAGGATCGGCTCGACTGTCGCGACCAGCGCGGCCTGGGCGGCACCGATCCGGCGCGAGCCGGCGTAGAACGTCTGGATCGCGAGGAACGTGCTGGCGAACCCGACCGCCGCGAGGCCCGGCCAGGCTGCCGACGGGATCGAGGGCGGGGCGAGCGGCCGGCCGGTGACGACCGCCAGCGTGACGAAGACGGCCCCGGTCGCGGTGATCATCAGCGCCGTGGCCGCCGCCGCATCGCCGGCATGCTCGCCGCCCCCGGCCTCGTCGGCCAGGCGATCCGAACGCTCCCCGGCGAGCCGTGCCGAGAGGATGATCCAGCCGGCGTAGATCATCGTCGAGGCGAGGACGAGCAACAGCCCGCCGACCGGCACGGACACCGAGAGGTCGATGCCGCCGAGGACGAGGACGACGCCGCACAGGGCCACGCCGAGGGCGACCCACGGTCGCCGCCCCGAGAGCCGGGTCGCGTACCGGATCGACAGGACCGCCACCACGGCCGGGTACAGGTAGACCAGCACCCCCGCGAGCGACGCCGGGACCGTCTCGAGCGCGGCGTAGTAGGTCCCGGCGTTGCCGGTGTACCAGACGCCCAGGCCGATCGCCAGAACGACCTGGCGCCGGCTCAGGCGGCGCAGCCCGGACCGACGGCCCGGCGACGCCAGCAGCCAGGCCCACGCGAGGACCGCCCCGATCGTGAACCGCCACGCGACGAGCTGGAGCCAGTCGAGCCCGGTCGCGTAGATCGGCTTCGAGAGCACCGTCCCCGAGCTGAACCCCGTCGCCGACACGACGACCAGGGCGATCCCGATGAGGCGACGGCGGTCCACGACCCGAGGCTAGCAGCCGCCGAGCAGGCACGATCCGGCGTTCCCGACCGACCCCGGGCGACGCCTCCGGCGAGCGCTCCGGCGATCGCGGGACCGTCGCGGCGCCTCGCCGTCGGCGGGCCGGATGGCCGCAAATCGCTACACTTGGCCGCGTGAGTGAGCTGACCGAAGGCGCCGTCGTCGCGCGCGTCCCGTCCCTCGTCGACGAGCGGCTGCAGGTCGTGGGTCGACGCGAGCCTGTCACCGTGCGACCGGGCACGAGCCTCGCCGACTGCATCGCCGAGATCCAGCGCACCGGCACCGGCGATTCGGTCTTCGTGATCGATGCCGATGGGAAGCTGCTCGGTGTCCTGACGGAGCGCGACATCTTCGGCCGGCTCGTCGGTGGCGACGTCGCGGAGATCGACCTGAGCCACTCCGTCGAGACCCTGATGACGACCAAGCCGCATCACCTCCATCTCGACGAGACCGTCCGTGAGGCGATCGCCCTGATGCAGACAGGCCGTTACCGGAACGTCCCGCTCCTCGACGACGACGACCACCTCGTCGGCGTGATCCGGCCGCAGGACATCCTCAAGTTCCTCGCCGAGTCGTTCCCCGAGGAGCTCCTCAACCTGCCGCCGCGGCCCCACCAGACGATGCGACGGGCCGAGGGCGGCTGAGCCCGATGACGACCGCGCGCACCGTCGAGCCGGAGCTCCAGGAGCTCGATCGCGTGACGATCCGCTTCGCCGGCGACTCGGGCGACGGCATGCAGCTGACCGGGACCCAGTTCACCCGGACCGCGGCGGTGTACGGCAACGACATCAGCACGCTGCCCGACTTCCCCGCCGAGATCCGGGCTCCGGCTGGCTCGCTGCCGGGCGTGTCGGGCTTCCAGATCAGCTTCAGCTCCAGCGACATCCACACCCCGGGTGACGAGCCTGATGTCCTCGTGGCGATGAACCCGGCGGCGCTCAAGACGAATGTCGGCGACTTGCCCGCCGGCGGCGCCCTGATCGTGAACAGCGACGCCTTCAGCGCGCAGAACCTGAACAAGGCGGGCTACGCGGCGAACCCGCTGACCGACGGGTCCCTGAAGCAGTACGCGCTCTTCGAGATCCCGATCTCGACCCTGAACGAGCGGGCCCTCGACGGTCTCGACATGACGAGCAAGCAGAAGGACCTGACGAAGAACTTCTTCGCGCTCGGGATCATGTTCTGGCTTTACGGCCGCGAGTTCGACGCGACGATCCGCTGGATCGAGGACAAGTTCGGCAAGCGGCCGGTGGTCGCGGAGGCGAACATCCGCGCCCTGAAGGCCGGCTACGCGTTCGGCGAGACGACCGAGATCTTCCACACTCACTATCGGGTGGCGCCGGCGAAGCTCGACCCGGGCACGTACCGGAACATCACGGGCAACGAGGCGACCGCGCTGGGGATGCTCGCCGCCTCGAAGCTGGCCGACCGGCCCCTCTTCTACGGCTCGTACCCGATCACGCCGGCCTCCGACATCCTCCACCAGCTGTCGGGCTACAAGAACTTCGGCGTCAAGACGTTCCAGGCCGAGGACGAGATCGCGGCGATCGGCGCGGCGATCGGAGCGGCGTACGGCGGCGCGATGGGGCTGACGGCATCGTCCGGTCCGGGGATCGCCCTGAAGTCCGAGGCGCTCGGCCTGGCCGTGATGGTCGAGCTCCCGCTCGTCGTCATCGACGTCCAGCGGGCCGGCCCGTCGACCGGGATGCCGACGAAGAACGAGCAGGCTGATCTGCTGCAGGTGATGTTCGGGCGGAACAGCGACTCGCCGCTGCCGGTCGTCGCCCCGGCGACGCCGGGTGAGTGCTTCGACCTCGCGATCGAGGCGTGGCGGATCGCCCTGAAGTACGTGACCCCGGTCGTCTACCTGTCCGATGCGTTCCTCGCCACGGGCGCCGAGCCCTGGAAGATCCCGACGCTCGAGGACCTGCCGGACATCTCCGTCGCGAACTGGACGGACAAGGAGACGTTCCATCCGTACGAGCGCGATCCGAAGACGCTCGCCCGAAAGTGGGCCGTCCCCGGGACGCCCGGGCTCGAGCACCGGATCGGCGGCCTGGAGAAGGCCGACATCACGGGCAACGTTAGCTACGACCCGGACAACCACCACCGGATGCAGCTCCTCCGCCAGGCGAAGGTCGCCCGGATGGCCGACGACATCGCCCCGCTGGAGGTCTTCGGGCCGGAGCGAGGCGACCTGCTGATCCTCGGCTGGGGCTCGACGTTCGGCGCGATCCGGAGCGCGGTCGAGCGGCTCAACGCCGAGGGCCGGAGCGTCGCCCACGCCCATCTGCGCCACCTGAACCCCTTCCCGGCGAACACCGAGAAGGTCCTCCGGAGCTACCGCCGGGTCCTGATCCCGGAGGTCAACCTCGGCCAACTCCTTCTCCTGATCCGGGCCCAGTTCCTGATCGACGCGGAGGGCTACAACCGGGTCCGGGGCAAGCCGTTCCGGATCGCCGAGATCGTCGAGCAGGCGGAACGCATCCTGGGGGTCGGCGACTGACATGCCCGAGACGACGAACGGCCAGGCGGAGCCCGGCCTGAGCCCGGAGAACGCCGAGGTCATCCAGCTGACCCGGAAGGACTTCGTGTCCGACCAGGAGGTCCGCTGGTGCCCGGGCTGCGGCGACTACTCGATCCTCGCCCAAACCCAGAAGCAGATGCCCGACTTCGGCGTGCCGAAGGAAAACATCGTCTTCATCTCCGGCATCGGCTGCTCGGGCCGTCTGCCGTACTACATGAACACGTACGGCTTCCACACGATCCACGGCCGGGCGCCGACCCTCGCCACCGGGCTCAAGGCCGCTCGCCCGGAGCTGATGGTCTGGGTGATCACGGGCGACGGCGACGCGCTGTCGATCGGCGGCAACCACGTCCTCCACTCGATGCGGCGCAACGTCGACATCACGATGGTGATGTTCAACAACAGGATCTACGGGTTGACCAAGGGCCAGGCGTCACCGACGTCGGAGTTCGGCAAGAAGACGAAGTCGACCCCGGCCGGCACCGTCGATACGCCGATCATGCCCCTGACCGTCGCCCTGGCCGCCGAGGCGTCGTTCGTGGCCCGGAGCGTCGACACCCATACCGAGCACCTCCAGCAGACGCTGCAACGGGCGGGCCTGCACCACGGCTCGACGTTCGTCGAGGTCCTCCAGAACTGCAACATCTTCAACGACGGCGCCTGGCGCGACTTCACCGACCGCGAGGTCCGCGAGGACCGGATGCTCGTCCTCGAGCACGGCCAGCCGATGATCTTCGGCAAGGACCGCGACAAGGGGATCCGCCTCCGCGGGCTCCATCCGGAGGTCGTGACCATCGGCGAGAACGGCGTGACCGAGGCCGACCTGCTGGTCCACGACGAGCAGGCTGAGGAGCCCTACCTGGCGCTGATGCTGTCGCGGATGTTCTGGCCCGACTTCCCGGTCCCCGTTGGCGTCCTGCGGGCGGTGCCGCGGCCGACGCACGACCAGCTGATCGAGCAGCAGATCACCGCGGCTGTCTCCGCGTCCGGGGCCGGCGACCTGGCGGCGGTCCTCGCCTCCGGCGAGACCTGGACCGTCGAGTAGCCGGAGACGCCCGATGCGCTGCCCGACCTGTGGCTTCGAGAACCTGCTCGGATCCGATGTCTGCGACAACTGCGGATCGGACCTCGCAGGCCGTGACGTCCCGGAGCCGGCAACGGCGTTCCACGGCCGCCTGCTCGGCGAGCCGCTCGATCGCCTGAACGTGGCGCCGCCAGAGATCGTCGACATCGCGGACGACGTCGACGAGGCGATCCGCCGGATGCACGACAAGGCCATCGACTGCGTCCTCGTCACCGAGCACGGCCGCCTCGTCGGCATCTTCACCGACCGCGACGCCGTGCTGAAGGTCGCCGGAACGCAGCGCGGTCCGCGGCCGATCTCGGACGTGATGACCCACGATCCGGTCGTCCTCCGTCACGACGAGACGATCGCGGTGGCGCTGAACAAGATGGCCGTCGGCGGGTTCCGCCACATCCCGATCGTCGAGGACGGCCGGCCGACAGGGATCGTCTCGGCACGCGACGTCTTCCGCCATCTCGCCGAGACGCTGGCCTGAGATCCGTGGCGCCGCGTCCGTGACGGCCGCCGGCCGTCCAGTTCGTCTCCTCGTCCTCGCCGACGACCTGATCTGGTCGACGCGTCTCGTCGCCCAGTCGCGCGAGGCCGGGGCGGAGGCCCGCTCCGTTCGCTCGGCCGAGGCGTTCGCTCGCGAGCTTCCTGAGGCCCAGGCCGCGATCGTCGACCTGACGAGCCGGGCGTACGACGGCCTCGCGGCGATCGCGGCAGCTCGCGACGCGCAGGTCCCGGTGCTCGCCGTCGGCCAGCACGACGACCACGTCCTGCGGCGCGACGCGCTGAGCGTCGGGGCCGATCGCGTGCTCGCCTATCGCAAGCTGTTCGACGACGGGCCCGCCACGATCGCTCGTTGGCTCACGGCGGCTCATCGCACGGAGACGACGTCATGACGACGACCGCCACCCGTCCGTCGATCCCGGCGGAGCGGTTCCAGCAGCGCCTCGCACGCGCATGCGCGGCCACCGCGGAGCACAGTCTGGACGCCCTGCTGATCGGTGTGGGTGCCGACCTCCGCTACCTCACCGGCTACGCGGCGCACGAGTCAGAACGGCTGACGATGCTGGTGGTCGGCTGGGCTCAGAAAGATGCGGTCCTCGTCGTGCCCCGGCTGGAGGAGCCCGCTGCTCGAGCTGGCTCGCACGTCGATGTGCGCATCGAGACATGGTCCGAAACCGAGACGCCAACGGAGCTCGTCGCGCGCCTGGTGCTCGCCCAAATCCACCAGCACCCGCGGGCCCTGAAGCTTGGCGTCTCCGATCGATTGTGGGCTCTCCATCTCCTCCGGCTCGAGCGGGCGCTCCCTGGCTCAGCCTTCGAGTCGGCAACGCCCGCGCTCCGTAGCTTGCGGATGACCAAGGACGCTGAGGAGATCGAGCTGCTCCGGCTGGCCGGCGCCGCGGCCGACCGCGTGGTCGAGCAGATCGCGTCGGGCCGCCTCGTCGGCCGAACCGAGGCGGACGTCGCCGAGGAGGTCCACGAGCGGCTCCGGGAGGAGGGCCACGACGTCGCCCAGTTCGCGATCGTCGCCTCCGGCCCGAACTCGGCCTCGCCGCATCACGGGGCCTCGGACCGGGTGATCGAGGCCGGCGAGCCGATCGTCCTCGATATCGGCGGCTCCCTCGACGGCTACCAGAGCGACACGACCCGGACCCTGTGGGTCACCGGCGGCGACGAGCGCAACGGCCCCACCGAGGAGTTCCGACACCTGTTCGGGGTGCTCCTCGCGGCCCAGCAAGCGGCAACGCGGGCCGCCCGACCGGGCGTCCCCGCGGAGGCCATCGATCGGGCCGCCCGCGACCTGATCGACGCGGAGGGCTACGGCGAGAACTTCTTCCACCGGACCGGCCACGGGATCGGGCTCGAGGGCCACGAGGAGCCGTATCTCGTGGCCGGAAACGCCGAGCCGATCGGCACCGGGATGGCGTTCAGCATCGAGCCCGGGATCTACCTGCCGGGCCGCTACGGCGCCCGGATCGAGGACATCGTCGTCTGCGGGCCGGACGGAGCGATCGTCCTGAACAACGCGAGCCGCGAGCTGAGGGTCGTCGCCGGCTGATCGCCGCGTTCGTCGGCCCCGGCGCGCCGGGGCCGGTCGATGACCCCTGCGCTATCATCGACGGACGGGGGACCGGCCCGGTCCACCGAATCACGGCTTGACGATGATCTCGACCTTCTCGCGGCGAGAAACCGCCGCCGACACCATCGCCGCGTCGCATCGCGGCCTCGACGGCGCATGAGCCGGCGGCATCACGGCGGCCGGCCGCACCGCTTCAACGGCCCCAGCCGGCCACTCGACACGTCCCGACCCGTCGCCCAGACCGGCCGTCCCGACGGTCCGCCCGCCATCGACCCGATTGCCGACCATCGACCCGACGCCGGTGCGACCATCGTGGAGGCCGCCCTCGAGGAGCGCCCGCGACCCGCGTCGCCGCCGCCGCTTGCCTCGACGATCGCCCCGACCATCGCGAGCCCGACCATCGGCGCCGCGCCCGAGCGCGCGGACGGCGAGCCCCTCAGCCGCGTGTCCGACCCCGGAGCCGCACGCACCGACGGTCACGCTCTTGGCGACGGACCGACGACCCGCGAGCAGCCGGACCGGCCCGATGGACCGCGACCCGCGAACGGCCAGGCATTCGTCGCCGGTGGGGCCTGCACCGCCCCCCAGCTCCGGCGCTTCATCAAGAGCCGGCCCTATGTCCCGATGCATGAGCTCCGGCGGCGGTTCGCGATCGACGGAGTCGAGGACGACGTGACCCCGGTCGAGCTGTCGACCGGCCGGATCTACGTCGGGCTGCCGCCGCGTGAAGGGTCGCTCCTCGGCGAGCTGCTCCGCGGCGGAGAGATCGGCTACGAGCTCTCCCTCGACCCGCGAAGCCCGGTCGTCGTGGGCCTCTACCCGATGCGCCCCGTCGCACGCAACTGAACCGGCGCACCGTCGATCGCAGACTGCTGTAACTTCGCGGTGCGTCGCCGCACCGTCGGCATCTTGACAGCACTCCTGTCATCGGTGACCGTTGGCAACTGACGATCGTAGGGGATACTGTCGGGACCATCGGTGGGTCGGTCCTGGCCGCGTCGTCGAAATCCATCCGGGGAAGGCCGAGGGGCCGCGGTGGCCGGAGCGCGTTCCGGCGAAAGGGAAAAGCAAAGCATGCGTCCGTCAACGTTTCGCCGCGTCGCCGGCGGATTCTCCGCGGCACTGCTCATTGGAGCGACCTTCCTCACGTCCGCGGGTCTGACATCCGCGGCGGTCCCGACCGCGACCGCCGCGAGCGAGGCGATCCCTGCGAGCTTCTCTGCGGGCAATCTCGCTGGCTTCCGCGGCGTCTACGACTACGGTGACAGCAGCACCCTGTCCAAGCTGTACCTGACCGTCGTCGGCACCGGGACGAGTGGCTCCGCGTTCGCGGGCGCCACGCGCAACGGTGCCACGGTGTTGAACGCCTGCACGGGCGGGACCACGGTGCTGTGCACGTTCAAGCAGGTCCGATTCGGGGATCACATCGTCGTCACGGTCGCCTTTACCCCGACCGCGGACCACGTCACGGCGACCTTCACATGGAGCTCGACCGGATTCACCACGAGCGACACCGGTCAGAACAGCCACGGTGACACCTGGGACGGCGTGCTGCTGACCTCGAGCCTGAGCAACGATCCCGATTACGCCGGTGGATTCGTGGTCGGCTCGAACGGGACGATCGGCGACATCCAGGTCGTCAGTGCAACGAACCCCCAGGCGACGCGGCTCGCCTCGTTGCCGGCGAACGTCGCGGCAACCGTCAAGGACGGCGCGAACGTGTTGCCACCGGTCGACTGTGTCGATACGACCCAGATCGATTGCACGGCCCTGATCGGGGAGTGGTCCACCGTCACCGTCGGCGACGGCCAGACCTTCACCACGCTCTTCACGGTCTCCATCGTCTACTACTCGGGCACGCCGAAGAGCTTCGTCCACATCTACATCGACGGCAACGGCGATCCGCAGCAGGAATTCATCGGTCCGTGCGCGAAGAAGAGCCCGGTCTACCCGTGCTTCACCTGGAGCTCCAGGACGAACACCGCGACGATCTTCACGTACCACAACGGGTCGTATCGCGGGCAGTGACCTGAGTCAGGCGACGCTCATCGCGTCGCCGTTCAGGATCCGACGAACGCGGGCGACCGCGGCCGTCGCACCCTTTCGCTCGTACAACGCCAGGGCCTCCCGCAAGGGGGGCCCTGCGTCGTCCCGGCGCTCGGCATGGATCAGCACCTCTCCGAGGTCGGCGAGCGCGTCGGCGTGGAGCACCAGGTCGACGGTCTGCGCCGCGAGATCGACCGCCTCCGTCGCCATCCGGATCGCCTCGTCGCCCTCGCCCCGGAGCGCCCGGACCTGCGCCTCGGCCGATCGCCACAGGATCTGCGCCTCGCTGTCGTCCGGGTCGGCCAGGGTCCGTGACAGGATCGCGGAGGCGAGCGCGCCGTCGGCGTCGCCGAGCGCGAGCCGCGCGCGGGCGTGGAGGCCGGCGATCGTCGAGCGGTAGTAGCGCTCGCCGATTGCCTCGAGATCGGCCAGGTCGCGTCCGAGATCCGCGTCGGCCGAGGCGGGGTCGCCGGCCAGGAAGGCGATCTGGGCGGCTTCGATCGAGGTCGTCGACGCCGTGACGCTCGGCCCGAGCTCGAGGAGGCTTGTCCGCGCCTGGACGGCGAGATCCTTCGCCCGGACCGCGTCGCCGCGCATCGCATGGAGCAGCCCGCTGACGAGGCGGATGATCGCCTCCGCCTTGCGGTCGCCCGCGACCTCCGTCCGGAGCTCCTCGCAGCGCCGGAGGGCCTCGTCGACCGGCGTTGGGCCGTGGAGCGACGAGATCGCGTAGCCGATGGCGCCCCGGGCCGCCATCCGGGCGTCGCCGATCTCCCGCGCCGCGGCGATGACCCGCTGGTTCGCCTCGGCCGCCTCCTCGTAGCGACCTGCGGTGCCGTGGATCGCCGCCACGAGTCGCCAGGCGAGGGTGGCGCCGTATCGGTCGTCGTTGGCCTCGAACCAGTCGATCGCGGCCCTCGCCTCCTCGAGCGTCCCGGCGGTGTTCGCGACCTCGTCGCTGCCGAAGAGGGCGTGGTTGCTGCGGGCGATCGCCGCATGCCGGGCCCGCCGCTCGTCGCCGATCCGCTCGGCGGCGCTCGCGGCCTCGGTGACCGTCTCCAGCATGCCGGCGAAGTCGCCGTCCTCCATCAGGACGTAGGCCAGGTCGATCAGCAGCTCGATCCGGATCGGGGCGTCCTTATCGAGGAGCGAGGTCGCCCGGCGCAGGAGGTTGGCGGCAGCCGGCAGGTCGCCCCGGGCGAAGGCCCGGCGGCCCGCCGAGCCGAGCTTCGTCGCCGCCCGGTCGCCGAGAGTCCGGCCGTGCTCATCGAGCGGTCCCAGCTCTGCGCGATAGCGGACGGCCTGCTCGAGGTGGTAGCCGAGGATCTCCTCGAACTCGGTCTCCCGGCCGCGATCCCGGTTGACCGGCTCGGCCCATTCGACGAACCGCTCGTGGAGGGTCGCTCGGGCCCGCTTCAGGAGGCTCTGGTACGCCGCGTCCCGGACGAGGATGTGGTGGAACCGGAACTCGGGATCCTCGGCTCGGGCGGCCAGGGGATGGACGAACTGCTTCCGGTCGAGGGCCGTCAGGTGGTCGTCGACGGTGGACCGGATCGCGTCCGGAACGAGATGCTCGATCGCCGCTCCCGCGAACACGAGCCCGATGACGGCCGCCGGGTCGACGACGGCCCGCTCTTCGCGGGTCAGGGCATCCAGCCGGGCCGCGAGCAGGGCCGCGATCGTCGGCGGGACGACGACGTCGCCGCCCGCCCCGCCATGGTCGCGGAGCATCGAGACCATCTGCTCGATGTAGAGCGGATTGCCCTCGGCCGCGGCCACGACCTTGCTCCGGACGTCGTCGGTCACCGACACGCCGGCGAGCAGCCGCTCGATCATCGCTTCCACGTCGGCGGACCCGAGCGGCCGCAGGTCGATTCGCTCGCCGCCGGCCAGGTCCAGCCAGCCGACGTGCAGGTCCTCGAGCTCCGGCCGCGCCGAGCAGACGAGCAGGATCGGGGCATCGGTCGTCGTCCCGACCACGTGGGCGATGAACTCGAGGAACGTCGGCTCGGCGGAGTGGATGTCGTCGATGACGATCACGAGAGGCCGGGACACCGCTTGTGCCTCGAGCAGCTTGCGTGCGCCCCAGAACAGCTCGGCCACCGGGAAGCTCGTCGTCGACAATCCGACCGCCGAGGCCACCCGATCGACGATCGCGGCCCGATCCGGGTCGTCGGCCGGCACGAGGTC
>DATLVO010000189.1:0-20015 GCA_035577485.1 Verrucomicrobiia bacterium | reverse complement strand
CCCGCCTACGCCTGCATCCAGGAGCTGATGGACGCGGTCGACTCGTACATCCCGACCCCCGAGCGGCCGGTCGACAAGCCGTTCCTGATGCCGGTCGAGGACGTCTTCGGGATCAAGGGCCGGGGCACCGTCGCGACCGGGCGCATCGAGCGCGGCGTGGTCAAGGTCGGCGACGAGGTCGAGCTGATCGGCATCAAGCCGACCCGCAAGATCGTCGTGACCGGCGTCGAGATGTTCAAGAAGCTGCTCGAGCAGGGCCAGGCCGGCGACAACGTCGGCTGCCTCATCCGGGGCATCGAGCGCGACGAGATCGAGCGCGGCCAGGTCCTGGCCAAGAGCGCCTCGGTCAAGCCCCACACCAAGTTCACCGCGCAGGTCTACGTGCTGACCAAGGAGGAGGGCGGCCGGCACACGCCCTTCTACAACGGCTACCGGCCCCAGTTCTACCTCCGGACGACGGATGTCACCGGGGCCATCGGCCTGCCCGATGGAGCCGAGATGATCATGCCCGGCGACAACGTCGAGATGAGCGTCGAGCTGATCACCCCGATCGCCCTCGAGATCGGCCAGCGCTTCGCGATCCGCGAGGGCGGCCGAACCGTCGGCGCCGGCGCCATCGTCAGCATCGTCGAGTAACGAGATGGCAAAGCAGCGGATCCGGATCCGACTCAAGGCGTACGACCACCGGCTGCTCGATCAGTCGGCGGCCCAGATCGTCGAGACGGCCCAGCGCACGGGAGCCGACGTCGTCGGCCCGGTGCCGCTGCCCACGCGGATCGAGAAGTTCACCGTCCTCCGCTCGCCCTTCATCGACAAGGACAGCCGGGAGCAGTTCGAGATCCGCACCCACAAGCGGCTCGTCGACATCCTGGATCCGAGCTCGAAGACGGTCGACGCGCTGATGCGACTCAGCCTCGCTGCTGGCGTCGACATCGAAATCAAGATGTGATTGGGCAAGCAATGAGTATTGGACTCATCGGCCGGAAGGTCGGTGTCACGCAGGTGTTCCAGGGCGACGGCACGATGGTGGCCGTCAGCGTCCTCGCCATCGAACCGAATACCGTGACGCGCCTCCGGACGGACGCCCGCGACGGCTACACCGCCGTCCAGCTCGGGACGCACGACGCGAAGAAGCTGACGAAGCCCGAGGCCGGCCAGCTCAAGGAGCTACCCAAGGCCGCCCGGCGCCTGGCGACGATCCGCGAGTTCCGCGTCGACAGCGTCGACGAGTACGAGCTCGGCCAGACGGTCGCGATCGGCGACCTCTTCACCGAGGGCGATCTCGTCGACGTCACCGGGGTGTCGAAGGGCAAGGGCTTCGCCGGCCAGATCAAGCGCCACAACTTCCATCGCGGGCCGAAGACCCACGGCTCCGACCATCACCGCGAGCCGGGCTCGATCGGGCCGGGGACGACGCCGGGGCGCGTCTACAAGGGCCTCCGGATGGCCGGCCACATGGGCGACACCCAGGCGACGATCAAGAAGCTCCGGGTCGTCCGTGCCGACACCGACCGCAACCTCCTCCTCGTGAAGGGGTCGCTGCCGGGAGCGCGCGGCTCGCTCATCCTCGTGAAGAAGGCCTGACGATGCCGCAGACCACCCTCTACGACCGGACCGGCAAGTCCGTCGGCAGCGTCGAGCTGGCCGATGCGCTCTTCGCCGCGCCCGTGAACGCGGCCGTCCTCCACCAGGTCGTGACGGCCCAGCTCGCCGGCCGCCGGACGGGCACCCACGACACGAAGACCCGTGGCGAGATCCGCGGCGGCGGCGCGAAGCCGTACCGCCAGAAGGGCACGGGCCGGGCGCGCCAGGGATCGAAGACGGCCCCGCACTACCGGGGCGGCGGCACCGTGTTCGGGCCGCACCCGCGGAGCTACGAGCAGCGGCTGCCCCGGAAGATGAAGCGACTCGCGCTGCGCGGGGCGCTGACGGCCAAGCTCGGCGACGCCGCGATCAAGGTCATCGACGCGTTCGGCCTCGAGGCGATCAAGACGCGCGACCTGGCCGGCGTCCTCGGCGCCCTCCAGGCGCACGGGCGGGTCCTCGTGGTGGCCCCCGGTCGCGACGAGCGACTCGAGCTGTCGGCCCGCAACCTGCCGACGGTCGAGGTGATCCTCGCCGACTCGCTCAACGTCGTCGACCTCCTGAAGGCCGACGTCGTGCTGATCGAGCAGCCGGCCCTGGCCCGGATGGAGGAGGTGTACGCGTGAGCGCATTGACCGCCGCCGACATCGTCATCCGTCCCGTGATCAGCGAGAAGTCGATCGACGTCTCGACGCTCGGCGACCGCGACGCGAAGGCCGGCAACAAGTACACGTTCGCGGTCCACCGCGACGCCAACAAGATCCAGATCAAGGCGGCGATCGAGGAGCTGTACGCCAGCGAGAAGGTCACCGTCGTCAGCGTCAACGTCCTGACGACGAAGGCCAAGGAGAAGCGCCGCGGCACGCGCCGCGGCCGGATCCTCGGCTTCACGACCCCGTGGCGCAAGGCCATCGTCACCCTGGCCCCCGGCCAGAAGATCGACTTCTTCGAGGGGGTCTGACGATGCCGCTTCGCACCTACAAGGCCACCTCGCCGGGGCTCCGGCAGATGACCCGCTCGACCTTCGAGGAGATCACGACCGACCAGCCGTACAAGCCGCTCCTCGAGCCGCAGACGCGTGGCTCGGGCCGGAACAACGCTGGCCGGCTCACGGTCCGCCATCGCGGTGGCGGCGAGAAGCAGCACTACCGCCGGATCGACTTCAAGCGCGACAAGCTCGGCATCCCCGCGCGTCTCGCGACGATCGAGTACGACCCGAACCGCTCGGCCCGGATCGGGCTGCTGTTCTACCGGGACGGCGAGAAGCGCTACATGCTCCTGCCCCACGGCCTGAAGGTCGGCGACGTCATCGTCGCCGGGCCCGACGCCGAGGCCCGGATCGGCAACGCGCTGCCGCTCGCCAACATCCCTCTCGGGACCACGGTCCACAACATCGAGCTCATCCCCGGCAAGGGCGGCCAGATCGTCCGGTCCGCCGGCACGGCGGCCCAGCTCCTCGCCAAGGAGGGCGACTACGCCACGGTTCGCCTGCCGTCGGGCGAGATGCGCCGCATCCCGCTCCGCTGCATGGCCACCGTCGGCCAGGTCAGCAACCTCGACCACGAGAACCAGAACCTCGGCAAGGCCGGGCGGGCTCGCCACATGGGCCAGCGTCCGGAAGTCCGCGGCGTCGTCATGAACCCCCGCGACCATCCGCACGGCGGTGGCGAGGGCAAGTCCCCGACGGGGATGCCGCCCAAGACCCCGTGGGGCAAGCCGGCGATGGGTTACCGCACCCGGCGGGCCAAGACCACCGGACGGCTCATCGTCCGCTCGCGCCACCGCAAGTCGTAGCGGGGAGGTAGGAAGACATGTCCCGTTCTGTCAAGAAGGGCCCGTTCATCGAGCTTCGCCTCCAGGGGCGGATCGAGGAGATGAACAAGCGCAACGAGAAGAAGGTCGTGAAGACCTGGTCGCGAGCGTCGGTGATCTTCCCGACGTTCATCGGCCACACGATCGCCGTCCACAACGGCAAGAAGCACGTCCCGGTCTACGTGACCGAGAACATGGTCGGCCATCGCCTCGGCGAGTTCGCCCACACCCGCAACTACCGCGGGCATGGCAAGCACACCGAGCGCTCGACCGCGTTGAAGTAGGAGCCGAAGGACCGTGCGCGTTTCCGCCACCGCCAAGTACCTCCGCGGCTCGACCCGCAAGGCCAATCTCGTCGTCGCGGCGATCAAGGGCCGACCGGTCGAGGAGGCCGCGTCCCTGCTCCGGTTCATGCCGCAGCACGCCGCGGCCGACGTGCTGAGCGTGCTGAAGAGCGCCACGGCCAACGCCGAGAACAACCACAACCTGTCCGCCGGGGACCTGTTCGTCGCCGAGGCTCACGCCAACGAAGGGCCGACGATCAAGCGCTGGCGGCCACGGGCGCAGGGTCGGGCGTTCCCGATCCACAAGCCCATGACTCACATCACGATCGTCGTCGCGGACCGGGAGGCCTGATATGGGCAGAAAAGTCCATCCGTACGGCTTCCGCCTGGGTGTCTCGCGCACCTGGACCGCGAAGTGGTACGCGGACAAGGAATACACCGCCCTCCTCAAGGAGGACATCGGCATCCGCCAGCTCGTCGACCGACGCCTCGCCAACGCGAGCGTTTCGGGCGTCGAGATCGAGCGCGGCATCAACCACGTGACGGTCACGATCCACACGGCCAAGCCGGGGATCGTCATCGGCAAGGGCGGCGCGAACGTCGAGGTGCTCCGCCAGCAGATCGGCGGGCTCACGAAGCGCCGGGTGAAGCTGGAGATCAAGGAGATCCGCCAGCCGGAGCTCGACGCCCATCTCGTGGCCATGAACATCGCTGGCCAGCTGTCGCGGCGGATCGCCTTCAAGAAGGCGATGAAGCAGGCGATCCAGCGGTCGATGAAGGCCGGCGCGAAGGGCGTCCGGATCGCCGTCGCCGGCCGCCTCGGCGGGTCGGAGATGGGTCGGCGCGAGTGGGACCGCGAAGGCCGGATCCCGCTCGGCACGCTCCGCGCGGACATCAGCTACGGCCAGATCCACGCCCACACGACCTACGGCCGGATCGGCGTCAAGGTCTGGATCTACCGCGGCGACATCATCCCCGAGCGGACGCTGCCGAACGAGGCCCAGGCCGCGGCGCTCGCCGGGCAGGGGAGCTGACCGATGCTGATGCCGAAGCGCGTCAAGCACCGCAAGGTGATGCGCGGCCGGATGTCCGGGATGGCCAAGGGCGGCCACACCGTCGCGTTCGGCGATTACGGGCTCTCGACCCTCGAGCCGGCCTGGATCACGAGCCGGCAGATCGAGGCTGCCCGGCGGGCGATGACCCGCTCGGTCAAGCGCGGCGGCAAGATCTGGATCCGGATCTTCCCCGACAAGCCCGCGACCAAGAAGCCGGCCGAGACCCGGATGGGCTCGGGCAAGGGCGCCCCCGACCACTGGGTCGCGGTCGTCCGGCCCGGCCGGATCCTCTTCGAGATGGCCGGTGTCGACCACGAGTCGGCGGTCGAGGCGATGCGCCTCGCGAGCCACAAGCTGCCGGTCGCGACCCGGGTCGTCGTCCGGGACAACGTGAAGGAGGCGAGCGATGGACATCGTTAAGGTCCGCGAGCTCTCCGACACCGAGCTCGAGACGGCCCTTCGCGATGCGAAGCAGGACCTCTGGCAGGCCCGCTTCGCGCTCTCGACGCGACAGCTCAAGGACTACAGCACGATCCCGCAGACGCGGCGCACGATCGCGCGGATCCTGACCGTCCAGCGCGAGCGCCTTGACGCCCACGCGAAGCCGGCCTGAGGGAGATCACGCGATGACAGGAGCAACCCCCCAGGTGCAGAGCCAGCGCAAGACGAAGACGGGCCGCGTGGTCAGCGACAAGATGGACAAGACGATCGTCGTGTCCGTGGAGCGCCTGGCCCGTCACCCGCTCTACAAGCGCGTCATTCGATTGACGACGAAGTTCAAGGCCCACGACGAGCAGAACGACGCCCACACGGGTGATACGGTCCTGATCGAGGAGTCGCGGCCGCTCTCGGCGACGAAGCGGTGGCGGCTCGTCAGGGTCGTGGCCCGCGCCGGCGAGCACGGCAGCCCGGCCGACATCGTGGCCGAGGAGGCCGCGACGTCCGAGGCGATCCACTCCGCCGCCCATCCCGGCCGCCGCTCGCCCGACCAGGACGAGGCCGCCGCCGAGGAGTCCGGTGCCGGAGCCACGGGCGACGCCGCCGAGGCGCAGGGCGCCGAGGAGGCCGTGTGATCCAGCCGCAGTCGCGTCTCCGCGTCGCCGACAACACGGGTGCCCGCTCGATCCAGTGCATCCGGGTCATGGGCCGCTCGCTGAAGACGTCCGCCGGCGTCGGCGACGTGATCATCGCGAGCGTGAAGCAGGCCATCCCGAACGCCGCCGTCAAGAAGGGCGACGTCGTGCGGGCCGTCGTCGTTCGCACCGCCAAGGAGTACGGCCGGGCCGACGGCAGCTACATCCGCTTCGACGAGAACGCCGCCGTCCTGATCAACAACCAGGGCAATCCCCGGGGCACCCGGATCTTCGGACCGGTCGCCCGCGAGCTGCGCGACCGGAACTACATGAAGATCGTGTCCCTCGCGCCGGAGGTGCTGTGATGCCTCAGCAGACCCAGCGCCGGATCACGAAGGTCCCCGAGATCCGCAAGGGCGACACGGTCATCGTGCTGACCGGCAAGGACGCCGGCAAGCGCGGCACCGTCGATCGCGTCATCCGCGATCAGCAGGGCCAGAAGAAGACCCGGACGAAGTACGGCAGCGTGTGGGGCGCGATGTCGCCGCTGTCCACGACCTCGGTCGTGGTCGAGGGCGTCAACATCGCCAAGCGCCACACGAAGCCCCGTCAGAGCACGAACACGAACGATCGCGTGCCGAAGGTCCAGCAGGGCGGGATCCTCGATCTCGCCCAGCCGCTGTCGGTCGGCAAGGTGATGCTCGTCTGCAACCACTGCGACAAGCCCACCCGGATCGCCCACAAGACCCTCGACAACGGCCGCCGCGTTCGCGTGTGCCGGCACTGCGGCGAGCAGCTGGAGGTGCGCTCATGACGAGCCGGCTCCGCGACCGCTACCAGGCCGACGTCGTGCCGGCCCTCCAGAAGCAGTTCTCGTACGGCAACCCGATGCAGGTGCCGAAGCTGAGCAAGATCGTCGTGAACATCGGCCTCGGCGAGGCCCTGTCGAACGCGAAGGCGCTCGACGCGGCCGTCGGCGACCTGACGATGATCACCGGCCAGAAGCCCATCGTGACGAAGGCCAAGCGGTCGATCGCCCAGTTCCGGCTCCGGACGGGCAACACGATCGGGGCCAAGGTCACGCTCCGCGGCGAGCGGATGTGGGACTTCCTGGACCGCCTGACGACCCTCGCCCTGCCTCGCATCCGCGACTTCCGGGGCGTGCCCGGCAAGTCATTCGACGGGCGCGGCAACTACTCCCTCGGGTTCCGCGAGCAGCTCGCGTTCCCCGAGATCGAATACGACAAGGTGGACCGTCTCCGCGGGCTGGAGATCAGCATCGTGACGACGGCGAAGTCCGACGAGGAATCGAAGCGCCTGCTCGAGCTCCTCGGCATGCCCTTCGCCTCGTAGGGCGGGGAGGAGACCATGGCCAAGAAGTCACTGATCGCCAAGGCGGGCCGCGTGCCGAAGTTCAAGGTGCGGGGCTACAGCCGCTGCTTCGTCTGCGGGCGCTCGCGCGCCTACATGCGGATGTTCGCCCTGTGCCGGATCTGCTTCCGGGAGCGCGCCCTCCGGGGCGAGCTGCCGGGCGTCACGAAGTCGAGCTGGTAGGAACCCGATGAACATCTCCGATCCGATCGCCGACATGCTGACCCGCGTGCGGAACGCCTCACGGGCGCGCCACACCGAGGTCGTCGTGCCCGCGTCGCGAACGAAGCGCGAGATCGCCCGGATCCTCGTGGCCGAAGGCTTCATCGCCGACGTCCGCGAGGAGCAGGACGGCCCGACGATCGTGCTGAAGCTGACCCTCAAGTACGTCGACGGCAAGGTGCCGGTCGTGTCCGGGCTGAAGCGCATCAGCAAGCCCGGCCTGCGGGTCTACGCCCGCAAGACCGACATCCCGCGCGTGCTGGGCGGCCTCGGCATCGTCATCGTCAGCACGAGCCAGGGGATCATGACCGGCGCGCAGGCCCGCAAGGCCGAGCTCGGCGGCGAAGTCCTCGCGTTCGTCTGGTAGGCGCGACATGTCCCGTATCGGCCGCCTGCCCATCGCCGTTCCCGCCACCGTCGACGTGACGATCGAGGGCCGGCGGCTCACGGTCACGGGCCCCAAGGGCACGCTGACTCGCGAGCTCCACCCCGACATGACCGTCAGCCGCGAGGAGGGCAACCTCGTCGTCACCCGGCCGACGGAGCAGAAGACCCACAAGCAGCTCCACGGTCTCACCCGGACGCTGGTCAACAACATGGTCGTCGGCGTGACCGACGGCTATCGGAAGGGCCTCGAGATCACCGGCGTCGGCTACCGCGCCTCGAAGGTCGGCGAGAAGCTCCAGCTCAACCTGGGCTACAGCCATCCGATCGAGATCGATCCGCCGAGCGGGATCAGCTTCGAGCTCGAGAAC
The DNA here is from genome assembly GCA_035577485.1 of Verrucomicrobiia bacterium. Taxonomy (GTDB): domain Bacteria; phylum Chloroflexota; class Limnocylindria; order Limnocylindrales; family CSP1-4; genus CF-46. Next base: position 11,859 of record DATLVO010000189.1, on the reverse strand, counting down.
CCGACGCGCCTCGCGGTCGTCGGCATCGACAAGGAGCTCGTCGGCCAGATCGCCGCGCGCGTCCGGTCGACCCGCAAGCCCGAGCCGTACAAGGGCAAGGGCGTCCGCTACGCCGGGGAGCAGATCCGCCGCAAGGCCGGCAAGGCCGGCAAGATCGGCGGCAAGAAGTAGCCCGATGAAGGAACGAGCACGATGACGCAGGTCGCCAGCCGCGGCGCCGCACGACGCAAGCGCCACGACCGGATCCGCCTCCGCATGGAGGGGACCGAGTCGCGGCCGCGTCTCGCGGTCTTCCGCAGTAACACCCACATCTACGCGCAGGTCATCGACGACGCCTCCGGGCGGACGTTGGCGGCCGCCTCGACCGTCGAGAAGGAGCTTCGCGGCTCCAAGCAGACGAAGACCGAGGAGGCTGCCGTCGTCGGTCGCCTGGTCGCCGAGCGGGCGAAGACCGCCGGCGTCGGGCGCGTCGTCTTCGATCGAGCCGGGTTCCGGTACCACGGGCGGATCAAGTCGCTCGCCGATGCCGCCCGCGAAGCCGGCCTCGACTTCTGATCGGAAGGAGCACCCGTGGCCAGGATTGACCCGAACAAGCTCGCGCTCGAGGAGCGCGTCGTCCAGATCAACCGCGTCGCCAAGGTCGTCAAGGGCGGCCGGCGGTTCAGCTTCAGCGCGATCGTCGTCGTCGGCGACGGCGCCGGCCACGTCGGTGCCGAACTCGGCAAAACCGGCGAAATGCCCGAGGCAATCCGCAAGGGCGTCGAGGACGCGAAGAAGAACCTGATCAAGATCCCGATGGTCGGGACGACGATTCCCCACGAGGTCCGGCAGGTCTTCTCGGCGTCACGGGTGATGCTCAAGCCGGCCTCCCAGGGGACCGGGGTCATCGCCGGCGGAGCCGTCCGCGCCGTCGTCGAGTCGGCCGGCATCCGCGACATCCTGGCCAAGACGCTCGGCTCGACGAACCCCGTCAACGTGACCCGGGCGACGATCGAGGCGCTGCGCAGCCTGCATTCGGCCGAGGAGCTGAGCGCCCGCCGCGGCGTCAAGCTCGTCAGCCGGATCTCGGGCCAGCCCGCGCCCGTGGCGGTGGAGGCCGGCGATGGCCGATAGGCTCCGCGTCACCCAGGTCAAGAGCACGATCAGCCACATCGCCCGCAACCGGGCGACGATCCGCGCCCTCGGGCTGAAGCGGATCGGGCACACGGTCGAGATCCCCGACAACCCCGCGACCCGCGGCATGGTCCGCCAGGTCCGCTTCCTCGTCTCCGTCGAGGAAGTCGCCGATGCAGGATCGCCCAAGGGCGCGCCAGCGGGGCGAATCGCTATGGAGCCCTCCGAGGACCGAGGCGACGCTCCGACCAGTCACCCGTCCGAGGACTCCCAGGAGACAGCATGAAGCTCCACGATCTCCGTCCGCCGGACGGATCCCACAAGGCCCGGATGCGGGTGGGTCGCGGCATCGCCGCGGGCAAGGGCAAGACGGCCGGTCGCGGCACGAAGGGCCAGAAGGCGCGTGCCGGCGGCTCGATCCCGCCCTGGTTCGAGGGCGGTCAGACGCCGCTCCATATGCGGATTCCGAAGCTCCGCGGCTTCAAGAACCGGGCCAAGGTCGTGTACGAGGTCGTGAACGTCGGGGCGATCGCCCAGCGCATCGAGGCGGGCGCGTTCGCCCGCGACGACACGAAGAGCGCGGCCGCGCCGAAGAAGGGCGAGCAGCTCACGATCAACGCCGATCTCCTGCGTGCCGTCGGGCTCGTCCGCGACGTCCGCAAGCCGCTCAAGGTCCTCGGCGGCGGCGAGCTGTCGACGGCCCTCTTCGTGGTCGCCGATGCGTTCACGAAGTCGGCGACGGAAAAGATCGAGGCCGCCGGTGGCGCCGTGTCGATCCTCGAGATCCCGGCCGAGAGCCTGCCCGCGATCGGCGTCGGCGAAGCCGGCGCCCGGACGCCGCGCGTCGCCCGAACCGCCGCCGGGCGAGCCGCTGCGGACCGCAAGGTCGACGCCCGGGCCGCCCGAGACGCCGACACGGAGGAGCGTGCCGCCGAGGCGGCGGCCGCCGCGGCCACGTCGAGCCGGAAGCGGGCGTCGAAGGCCGAGGCCGCGACGGCCGACGAGGCTCCTGCAGACAAGCCCGCGGCGAAAGGCCGCCGGGCCGCGGTCGAGGACGAGGCCGAGACCCCCGTCGAGGCAACGGGCGTCGCCGAGCCCGAGGTCCAGGCAGCCGCCGAGCCCGAGATCGAGGCGGCCGGCGCGTCGAACGCCGTGGCACCGAGCGCCGACGCGAGCTCCGACACCGACGTCGACCCCGACGCAGCCGCCGACGAAAGCGCGTAACGGGCCGTGTTCGACTCCCTCCTGAACGCCTTCCGGGCGCCGGACATCCGGCGCCGCCTGCTGTACGTCCTCGGCATCCTCATCGTCTTCCGGTTCCTGGCCCACGTGCCGGTCCCGGGCGTCGATCGGACGCAGCTGGCCTCGTTCCTGCAGAACAACGCCCTGTTCGGGGTCCTGGACCTCCTGTCGGGCGGTGGGCTGTCGAGCTTCTCGGTGGTCGCGTTGGGAGTGAACCCCTACATCAACGCCTCGATCATCATGCAGCTGATGACGGGGGTGATCCCGTCGCTCCAGGCGCTCCAGCGCGAGGGCGAGTACGGCCGAAACAAGATCAACCAGTACACCCGCTACCTGGCCGTGCCGATGGCCCTCCTCCAGTCGTACGGGTTCCTGGCGCTGCTGAACTCGCAGGGGATCCTGTCGAGCGGCTTCGACCTCTCGAACGGCGCGACGGTCACCCAGATCGTGACCCTGACCGCGGGATCGATGACCCTGATGTGGCTGGGCGAGCTGATCACCGAGAAGGGGATCGGGAACGGCATCAGCTTCATCATCTTCGCGGGCATCGTCAGCCGGGCGCCGACCGCGATCGGCGGCTTCCTGTCCACGCCGAACCTGCCGCTGATCATCGGATTCCTGCTGATCGCCATCGTTTCGGTCGCGGTGATCATCTACATCCAGGAAGGCCAGCGGCGGATCCCGATCCAATACGCCAGCCGCGTCCGCGGCCGGCGGATGTACCAGGGCGGGCAGACGTTCCTGCCGCTCCGGGTGAACCAGGCCGGCGTGATCCCGATCATCTTCGCGATCAGCATCCTGCTGTTCCCGCAGCAGATCGCCTCGTACTTCACAGGCTCCGAGGTCGAGTGGGTCAAGTCGATCGCCCAGGGGATCGTCGGGTTCTTCAACCCGCGGACGATTCCCTACGTCGTCCTGTACTTCACGTTGACCGTGGGCTTCACCTACTTCTACACGGCGTTCACCTTCAAGCCCGACGACACGGCCGAGCAGCTCCGGAAGAACGGCGGCTTCATCCCGGGCATCCGGCCGGGCCGCCCGACGGCGGACTACCTCGCCCGGGTCGTCACCCGGATCACGATCGCCGGCGCCCTGTTCCTCGGGATCGTGGCGACGCTGCCGACGGTCCTCGGGCTGCTCTTCTCGTCGCTGTCCGGCATCGCCCTCGGCGGCACCGGCCTCCTGATCGTGGTCAGCGTGATCGTCGAGACGATGAAGCAGATCGAAGCCCAGCTGCTCATGCGCAACTACGAAGGCTTCATTCGCTGATGCCACGCGGCCGGGACGGCAGCCGATGACCGTCGTTGTCCTCCTCGGGGCGCCCGGGGCGGGGAAGGGGACCCAAGCGCCGGTCCTGGCGCGGGCGCTCGAGGTGCCCGTGCTCGCCTCCGGAGACCTGCTGCGGGCCGCCGTGGCGGCGGGGACGCAGCTCGGGCGTGAGGCGGATCGCTTCATGAGCCGCGGCCAGCTCGTGCCCGACGAGACGATCGTCCGGGTGTTCCTCGACCGCCTCGAGAAGCCCGACGCTCGGGAGGGCGCCATCCTCGACGGCTTTCCCCGCACGCGCGTGCAGGCGGAGGCCCTGGATCGCGCACTGGCCGAGGCCGGCCGCACGGTCGATCGGACGATCTTCATCGACGTCCAGACCGAGGACCTGATCAAGCGGATGGCGAACCGTCGGATCTGCACCGCCAACGGTCACGTGTACAACCTCGCCTCGAACCCGCCCCTGAACGACGAGGTCTGCGACATCGACGGCTCGCCGATCGTCCAGCGGCCGGACGACAACGAACTGACGGTGCGGGCCCGGATGAGCGAGCAGCTGCCGCCGCTCCTCGACGTCGTCGACTACTACCGCCAGCAGGGCATCCTCCAGACCGTCGACGGCCGTGAGCCGATCGCCGACGTCAGTGCCCGGATGCTGCGCGCGCTTGGCGTCGCCCCGGGCCAGGTCTCGGTCTAAGCATGGTCAGCCGCAAGTCGCGCCGCGAGATCGAGAAGATGCGGACCGCCGGCCGGATCGTGGCCGAGGTCCTCGCTCTCGTCGAGTCGGAGCTCAAGCCAGGCGTCTCGACCGCCCATCTCGACCGCCTCGCCGAACGCCATATCCGCTCGTCCGGCGCGGTGCCGTCGTTCAAGGGCTACGGCCATCGGAGCAACCCGTTCCCGGCGAGTCTCTGCATCTCGATCGACGACGAGGTCGTCCACGGGATTCCCGGCGAGCGGCAGATCCGCGAGGGCCAGATCGTCTCCGTCGACGCCGGAGCGATCTTCGAGGGCTGGCACGGCGACGGCGCGAGGACCTTCACGGTCGGCCAGCCGGCCGCCAGGATCGCCGAGCTGATCGACACGACCCGCCTCGCGATGATGGCCGGCATCGCCGCGGCGGTGCCGAACGCGAACCTCGACGACATCTCCGGCGCGATTGAGGACGTGGCCCTTCCGCACGGCTACGGGATCGTCCGGCAGTTCGTGGGCCACGGGATCGGGACCGAGATGCACCAGGACCCGCAGGTCCCGAACTACCGGACCGGCATCCGGGGCATGAAGCTGGCGCCCGGCATCTGCCTGGCGATCGAGCCGATGCTGACGCTCGGCAGCGGCGATGTCTCGGTCAAGCCCGACGGCTGGACCGTCGTCACCCGCGACGGCTCGCTGGCCGCCCATTTCGAGCACACGATCGCGGTCACCGACAACGGCCCGGAAATTCTCACCACCATCTGATGAGGCCGAATTCGTGCTCACGTTTGCCGGAGTTGGCCAACTTTGATACGCTACGCGTTCGTGTGTCGGTCCCCCGGCGGGACCGACACTCAGCGTGAGAAAGGGAAGCTAGAGCGCCCGTGGCCAAGCGTGATGCGATCGAAGTGGAAGGAACGGTCATCGAACCGCTTCCGAACACGATGTTCGCCGTCGAGCTGGAAAACGGTCACCGCGTCCTGGCCCACATCAGCGGCAAGCTGCGGATGAACTTCATCCGCATCCTGCCGGGCGATCGAGTCCGGGTCGAGCTGTCGCCCTACGACCTCACCCGCGGTCGGATCACGTACCGCCTGAAGTAAGCCGAACTGGTCGGCCTGCCGACCATGGAACACGAGTCGAGGATCCGTTGAAAGTCAGAGCCTCCGTCAAGGCCCGCTGCGACAACTGCAAGGTCATCCGTCGCCACGGCACCGTGATGGTCATCTGCACCAACCCGAAGCACAAGCAGCGGCAGGGGTAATCGATGGCACGCATCGCCGGCGTCGACATCCCGCGCGAGAAGCGCGTCGAGGTCAGTCTCACCTACATCTTCGGGATCGGGTTGCCCACGGCGCAGAAGATCCTGACCCAGACGAACGTCAACCCCGACACGCGCGTCCGGGACCTCACCGAGGAGCAGGTCAACCGGCTGCGTGAGCTCATCGACCGCCGCTACAAGGTCGAGGGCGACCTCCGCCGCGAGGTCGCGCTGAACATCAAGCGACTCATCGAGATCGGCTCGTACCGGGGGATGCGTCATCGCCGCAACCTGCCGGCCCGCGGCCAGCGAACGAAGACCAACGCCCGTCAGCGGCGCGGACCGAAGAAGACGGTCGGCGTGCGGCGGAAGAAGTAGGCCAGCAGGGCATCGAGGTAACTGACACCACATGGCCGAGCGCAAGAAAGCGGTAAAGCAGCGCCGTCGCGAGCGGAAGAACGTGCCCCAGGGCCACGTTCATATCCAGGCGACCTTCAACAACACGATCATCACGATCACCGATCCGACCGGCGCCGTGATCAGCTGGGGCTCGGCCGGCGTCGCCGGCTTCAAGGGCTCGCGCAAGAGCACGCCCTACGCGGCGGCGCTCTCGGCCGAGGGTGCCGCCCGTCGGGCGATGGAGCACGGGATGCGCCAGGTCGAGGTCTACGTCAAGGGACCGGGCGCGGGCCGCGAGCAGGCGATCCGCTCGCTCCAGGCCGCCGGCCTCGAAGTGTCCGCGATCACCGACGTGACCCCCATCCCCCACAACGGCTGCCGCGCCCCGAAGCGGCGCCGGGTCTGAGCGGGGAGGGAGAGCATGGCTCGATACACCGAATCCGTCTGCCGGCTCTGCCGCAGGGAGGGCGCGAAGCTCTACCTGAAGGGCAGCCGCTGCTACACGAAGAAGTGCGCGTTCGAACGGCGTCCGTCGCCGCCCGGCCAGCACGGCGTCCGCCGCCGCAAGGTCGGTGACTACGGGCTGCAGCTGCGCGAGAAGCAGAAGGTCCGCCGCGTCTACGGCGTCCTCGAACGGCAGTTCCGGAACTACTTCAACGACGCCGAGAACCGCCCCGGCGTCACCGGCGAGAGCCTCCTGCGTCACCTGGAGCTCCGCCTCGACAACGTCGTCTACCGGATGGGCTTCGCCACGTCGCGGGCCCAGGCCCGCCAGCTCGTCGGCCATGGCCACTTCTCGGTGAACGGTGTCCCGACGAACATCCCGTCCTTCCAGGTGAAGCCCGGCGACAAGGTCGAGGTCCGCGAGTCGAAGCGAGCCCGCGAGCCGTTCAAGCTCGCCAAGGAGACGCTCCGCTCACACCAGGCCCCGGAGTGGCTGTCGATGGACGCCGCGAAGCTCACGGGGACGGTTGCCGACATGCCCCGCCGCGACCAGATGCCGCTCGACCTCAACGAGCAGCTCGTGGTCGAGTACTACTCGAGGTAAGCCCCGCTCATGATCGAACTCGAGAATCCGCAGATCGAGCCCGTCGAGGAAGTCGGGACGTACGCCAAGTACGAGGCCGGCCCTCTCCAGGCGGGCTACGGCGTCACGCTCGGTAACGCCCTCCGCCGGGTGCTGCTGTCGTCGCTCGACGGCGCCGCCGTGACGAGCATCCAGATCCGCGACGTCTACCAGGAGTTCTCGACGATCCCGGGCGTCAAGGAAGACGTCACCCAGATCGTCCTGAACGTCAAGAAGCTCCGCCTGAAGAGCTTCGCGACGCACCCGGTCCAGCTCCGGCTGATCAAGAGCGGCGCCGGCGCGGTCACCGCGGCCGACATCGCCGAGTCGGCCGACGTCGAGATCATCAACCCCGAGCTCGTCCTCATGACCCTGGACACGGACGACGTGACGATCGAGATGGACCTGACGGTCGAGCGAGGCGTCGGCTACCTCGGCGCCGAGCGGACCGAGCAGCTCCCGATCGGGGTCATCGCGATCGACGCGATCTTCACCCCGGTCACGAAGGTCAACTACTGGGTCGAGAGCATGCGGGTCGGTCAGATGACCAACTACGACAAGCTCACGATGGAGATCGAGACCGACGGCACGATCACGCCGGAGGAGGCCCTGAGCCGCTCCGCCGAGATCCTCGTCAACCAGTTCCGGCCGTTCGTCACGATCGGCGTCGCCGCCGTGGTCGGCGAGCAGGCGGTATCGGGGATGGCCCAGCTGCCCCCGAACATGCTGGACATGCCGATCGAGGAGCTCGACCTCCCGATGCGGGCCTACAACTCGCTCAAGCGCAACAACATCGTCAAGGTCGGCCAGCTCCTGCAGCTGAAGGACGACGACCTCCTGCGGATGCGCAACTTCGGCAAGAAGTCGCTCGACGAGATGAAGGAGCGCCTCCGGATGCGCGGCTTCATCGTCCCGGACACCGAATCGGACGGCCTCGACGTCGATGCCCCGTTCGAGGACGAAGGCGACGACGAGGGCGAATCCTGACATGGCCCACCGGATCGGCGGTCGCAAGCTCAGCCGCAAGCAGGGCCCGCGGATCGCGCTCTACAAGAACCTGACGGTGTCGATCCTTCGGTATGAGCGGGTCCAGACGACCGAGGCGAAGGCCAAGGAGATCCGGGGTCGCGTGGAGAAGATGATCACCCTCGCCAAGCAGGGCGACCTCGCCGCCCGCCGGGCGGTCGTCGCCGCGTTCCCGAACGAGCCCCTCGTCGTCACCAAGCTCTTCGACGAGATCGCCCCGAAGTACGCCGATCGAACCTCCGGCTACACCCGGATCGTGAAGATCGGCCTCCGCCGGGGCGACGCGGCGCCGATCGTCCAGATCGAGCTTGTCTAACTGAACATCGAGTCCAGCAGTCGAGAGGCTGCGCCGCGGCGCTTTCGCGCGACGGTCGAATATGAAGGCACGGACTTCGCCGGGTTCCAGGTGCAGCCTGGACGCCGGACGGTCCAGGGGGAACTCGAATCGGCGCTGGCGGCCCTCAGCGATGGGGTCCGCCAGGCGGTCGACGGGGCCGGCCGCACGGACGCCGGGGTGCACGCGCTCGGGCAGGTGATCGCATTCACCTATACGGGTCGCCTGACACCGGCGGAGCTGGAGCCGGCCCTCAACGGGCGGCTCCCGCCGGATGTCGCGATCCGCGACGTTCGACGGGCACCGGATGGGTTCCAGCCACGGCGCGCGGCGCGGTACCGGGAATACCGCTACACCGTCTGGAACGGGCCGCGCAGTCCGCTCCGCGAGCGCACCGCGCTCGGGGTTCGGAACCCGCTCGATGTCGCCGCGATGGCACGAGCCGGGCAGGTCCTCGAGGGCCGGCACGACTTCACGGCCTTCGCGGCGGCAACGGACAAATCGCCGGTCCGGACCGTGCACGCGGTCCGGGTCCGGAGGCAGGGCTCGTTCGTGACGATCGACGTCCGGGCGGAGTCCTTCCTCCGGGGAATGGTCCGGCGCATCGTGGCCGTCCTCCTGGAGGTCGGTCGCGGAACGATGAATGAGTTGGAGGTCCGGGAGGCGTTGGCCGCCCGGCGGCCGGCCCGGAACGGGGCGTCAGCCCCGGCCAAGGGCCTCTGTCTCCGGCGGGTCGTCCTCGGACGGCGGCCGGAGGCCACGAACGGGACAGACGGAGACGACTGAAAGACGATGAGCACGAAGACCTACACGGTCCGCGCGAGCGAGATCGAGCGACGCTGGTACGTCGTCGATGCGGCGGACGAGACGCTCGGCCGCCTCGCGTCGCGGATCGCGCGCGTGCTCGAGGGCAAGAACAAGCCGACCTGGTCGCCGAACCTCGACTCGGGCGACCACGTGATCGTCCTCAACGCCTCCCGGATCGCCGTCACGAGCAACAAGCGCGAGACGAAGATCTACGCCCGCCACAGCGGCCATCCGCAGGGCTTCAAGGAGGAGACCCTCGGCCACCTCCTCGATCGGCGTCCGGAGGAGGTCATCCGCCGGGCGGTCAAGGGGATGCTGCCGCGGAACCGGCTCGGCGTGCAGCAGCTCCGCAAGCTGAAGGTCTACCCCGGAACCGACCACCCGCATCAGGCCCAGCGGCCTGAGCCGCTCGCCTGACGAGGAGTCACTGATGGTTGCACCCGCATTCTTCTCCGGGACCGGTCGTCGCAAGACGGCCATCGCCCGGGTCCGCCTGCTCCCCGGTGAGGGCGAGATCGTCGTCAACGGGCGCTCGCTCGAGGAGCACTTCGGCAACGCGGTCAACGACAGCGATGTCCGGATGCCGTTCCGGGTTACCGGGACCGAGGGCCACTTCAACGCGATGATCAAGGTCGAGGGCGGCGGCGTCACCGGCCAGGCCGGCGCGATCCGCCACGGCATCGCCCGGGCCCTGCTCGAGGTCGACGAGGTCGCCAACCGGCTGCCGCTGCGCCAGGCCGGTCTCCTCACGCGCGATCCGCGCATGAAGGAGCGCAAGAAGTACGGGCTGAAGCGAGCGCGCAAGGCGCCCCAGTACACCAAGCGATAGAGGCACTGACGGGCCCCCACGCGGTTTCTCGTGGGGCGAGCACATCGAGCACGTTCGGGCCCACCGGAGCGGTCGCCGGGCGCGTCGGGCCCGAGATCGGGCAGTCCTGCTCGTGGGGCGAGAATCTCCCGCAGATCGGCCCGCCTGCGACGTCGAACACGTCGCGTCTGCTCGTAGGGCGAGAATCGGGCCTGAACCTGCGAACGGTGCCGAGATCGTTCGGCACGGCCGCCGTTAGAGTTGCCGCATGAGCCTCGCCCCTGAGCGCGCGTCATCGATCCGCGGCCGCGACTTCCTGTCCGTCGCGGACCTGACTCGAGATGAGGTCCTGCGGCTCTTCGATCATGCCGCGGCCCTCAAGCGCGAGCCGCGGCCCGTCGCCGGAGGCGCAGCCCAACTCGCCGGGCGGACGCTCGCGATGCTCTTCCAGAAGCCCAGCCTCCGGACGCGGGTGACGTTCGAGGCCGGGATGAACCAGCTTGGCGGGCACGCGGTCTATCTCACCGAGGACGTCGTGATGGGCGCCCGCGAAAGCGTCCGCGACGTGGCCCGGAACCTGGAGCGGTTCGTCGATGCGATCGTGGCTCGGACCGGGCCGCACGAGGTCGTCGTCGAGCTCGCCGCACAGGCGTCGATCCCCGTCATCAACGGCCTGACGCTCCGCGAGCACCCCTGCCAGGCTCTCGCCGACCTCTTCACGATCCGGGAGCGGTTCGGCCGCCTCGACGGCCTCGTCCTGGCGTTCGTGGGCGACGGCAACAACGTCTACCACTCGCTCGCCATGCTCGGGGCGATGCTCGGTCTCGAGGTCCGTCTCGCGCATCCGCCGGACTACGCCCCGAATCCGAAGATCGTGGACCGGGCACGCGAGCTGGCCGCGGCGACCGGGGCGAAGCTCATCTTCGGCCAGGATCCGACGGAGATCGTCCGCGGCGCCGCCGTCGTCTACACGGACTCCTGGACCTCGATGGGCCAGGAGGCCGAGACCGAGGCCCGCCGCGATGCCTTTGCCCGGTACCGCGTCGACGACGCGCTCCTCGACGCCGCGGGCCGCGACGCCGTCGCGATGCACTGCCTGCCCGCGCATCGCGGCGAGGAGATCACCTCGGCGGTCATGGATGGACACCGCAGCATCATCTGGGAGCAGTCGGAGAACCGCCTCCACGTCCAGAAGGCGCTCCTCGTCGAGCTGCTCGCGGGATGAGCGGCAAGAGCGGTCCGGCCGGCGGCCGACCGGGCGGCGGGCGGCCCGGCCCCCCGCGACCGGGCTCCGCGAAGTCCGGCGGGCGTTCCTCGGGCGGGGGTCCCACATCGGGATCGCTCTACGAGCGCTACAAGGACGCGCTCCGACGCGGTCACGTCGCGGCCCTCCGCGGCCGGAACGACGCCGCGATCGACGCGTACGGGGAGGCGGCCACGATCGCCCCGGACCGGGCGCTGCCCTACGCGAGCATCGGCGGCATCTTCATCAAGATGGGCCGCCTGGACGAGGCGATCACGGCCTACGACCGGGCCCTGGTGCTCGGGCCCCGCGACGAGACGGCGCTCCGCGGGATCGCCGACGCGTTCACGAAGGCCAACCGTCGGACCGAGGCCGCATCCGCCTTTGACCGCCTGGCAGAGATCCTCGACGGGGCCGGTCGGCTGGCCGATGCCTGCGACACGGCCCGCCGCGCGCTCGAGCTCGCGGAGTCGCGTGTCCGACGCCGGCAGGTCGAGACGTTCGCGGCGCGCCTGCGCAAGGCGTCGCCGAACGACGAGGCGGCACAACGCGCGCTCGACCAGGCCCTCCGGGTCCTCGTCGCGACGCCGGCGGTGGCGGC
>DATLVO010000188.1:0-4379 GCA_035577485.1 Verrucomicrobiia bacterium | reverse complement strand
AGGACGACGGCGTTCTCGCCCGTCCAGCCCGTCCACTCGGCGGGGTCCTTGTAGAAGCGGATCAGCGCGTCCTCGCCCGCGAAGCCCGGGATGTTCCGCTCCTTCGGCGAGTAGCGGTCGATCTCCAGCCCGTCGTTGCGGAACGGCCGCGCCTCTAGCTCGTTGTATTCGACCGACTGGCCGACCGTCCGCCAGATGATCCGGCCGCGCTTGCGGAAGTCCGCGAGGCGATCCCACTGGCCGAACAGCCGCTCCAGTCGGTGGTGGTAGATGATGACATCCGCCCAGTCGAGGGCGACGTCGGGGAGGCGTGCCTGGGCCGCGCCGAGGTTGTCGGGCGTGTCGAGCGCATCGACCGCCGCCTTGATCTCCGGCACCCCGTCGATGTCGAGCGCGGGCCGCTTGGGATCATGCGGATTGCGCGGGTCGATGTACCCGCCGATCGAGGCCACGTTGTGGCCGAGGGACGACAGCAACCGGAGCTGATCGTACTCCTCGATCGCGTGGCTCAGGCACAGGAGGATGTTCACTCGTGGAGGGTGTCCCGGTACGCGTCCTGCGATGCCTTCTGGTCCTCGGCGACCTTGGCCAACTGCTCCTCGAGCGTCGGCTCTGCGGGTTCGGCCTCCTCGACAGGCGGCTTTTCGGTCTCCGTCTTCTTCTTCGCCATGTCGCTCCTTTCTGGTGTCCCCCGCCGGGCCGCCGTTAGACCCGGCCCGGCGGGGGTGATGCGGACGGTTAGGGGTACCGCCGCCTTACGGGATGACCGAGGTCAGGAGATAGGCGGCGCCTGTCTCCACTGCGGTTCCGGCGTGGAAGCCGATCTCCTCCTCGCCGCGGTAGCCGATCACGTTGACGTCCCAGCGGGTGCCGGCGACGTCCGAGCTGTCGACCCGGAACTCCATCCCTCGATAGAGCTTGAACGCGTCCCACTGGGCGCCGATGGCGATCTTGGTGGTGGCGTTCGTGCCAAGGTTGGTGTCCCAGTAGATCGGGACCGACCAGAACTGGAGCTGGCCGTTGGGGGTCATGTTGAAGCCGGTCGGCCCGCCGGCGGGGTTGACCCAGAAGCCCGCCGCGTCGGCGCCCTGGCGTGAGCCTGAGAAGTAGGTCACGTGGTCGACGACGATCGCCGACGGCTCCCGGTTGTTGGCCGTGATGTTCTGGATGAGCGTCGAGCAGGCACCCGCGAACGAGCCCGCGACCGTGGTGGTCGATGCCGAGGCGAACGCTGCCTTGAAGCCGGGCCGCGCGTTGAGCGCGGTGTAGACGCCCGTCGTCGGATCGCCGGAGCCGACGGAGCCGGTGCCTGCGCCCGCGATGATGTAGTAGTTCTCGCCGAGGGCGAACGCCTTGGTGAGCTCGTCGAGGACGTCCTGCTCGGCCGACCCGCCGGAGAACCGGAGGTACTGCTTGCCGACGTCGTAGATGCGGGCGATCGTGCCGAGGTTGGCCGTGTACGAGCCGTAGGTCTCGTTCACGTTCTCCTTCGTCTGGCCCCAGTCCTGGAACTGGGCGCGCGCCGGAGCGCCGAGGCGGAACGGCTGGTCCACACCGCGGACGTTGACGCCGTTCCGCACGGTCACGAGGTCCGTGTAGAGGGCGCGCATCGTCTTGGGCTTGGCCACCGTGTCGACGAGGTTGTTCGGCAGGACGAACCCGCCGGCCGCGTTCGTGTTGCCGAGGGTCGCCTTGACCGCCGCCATCGGGTCGCTGGTGTCGACGTCGATGACGTTGTAGTTCTGCGACAGCAGGGGCACGTCCCGACGAACCGCACCGAGGGTCCGCAGGATCGCCTTGCCGTAGGTCTGCTCCTCGGCATCCTTGCTGCCGATTGCGGTGATGGCCCGGATGAAGTCGCCGGCCTCGTACTCGTCGCCGTAGGTCTGGACGAGCAGCGGGTGGGCCTTGATGAACGAGGTGAGGTTGGCCTTGGCCTTGACGTCGCCCTTGGCCTGCCCGATGGCGGCTGCCATCGACGGCGTGCGGAGCTCCTTTAGCGCCTCGCGCGCCTCTTCCTTCGCGGCCGCCTTGACGGCGGCACGCCACTCGTCTTCCTTCTGGATGGATGCCTTGGCCAGCTCGTCGGCCACGGCCTTGGTGCCGTCGACCACGCTTGCGTCGGGCGTCTTGCCGTCGGCGTACGCGCGGTCCTTGGAATCTGCGAGCTTGGAGATGGCCGCGGACAGGTTCTGGATGTCCTCGGCCGAGTATTCGGTCACGGTATCTCCATAGGTGGAGGCGGCTCCTCTTTCGCGCCGACAATCGCATCGAGCTCGGAGATGACCTGCTCGATCGCCGCATTGATGGCGTCACGGAGTCGTTGCTCCTTGGATGACGCAAGCACCCGGCCAGCCTTCACCGCCGTCTCGCCGACCAGATCGGAAGCCATCGCCGCCAGATCGGGTGAGGTCGACAGGAGATCATCTGTCTCCGGTTCGAGCCCGGTCAGGAACGCCTTGACGGCATCCGCCGGAATCTCGTCGAGTTCATCGCTCGCCAGCGCCGCCTTGAGAGCGGGGACGAGGGCCGCCGTGTTCTGCGGCGACGTGGTGATCGTGTGGTAGCGGATGGGCCAGACATCGATCCGGCCGAGGTCGCCCTTGACGACGCCGCCCTGGACCGGCTGCGATGAGCCGAAGAGCTGCGCGCCACGCCGTTCGAGCATGGCCACGAGGTTCCGCCGCTGCTCGCCCGCGTTGGCCCAGAAGTCCGCCCAGAGCCCGTCGTCCTCGGGGTCCTCGTCGAGGACGAGATGGCCGAGGATGGCGCCCTTCATCTTGCCCATCGGGTCCTTGCGGAACTTCTCCATGAACGTCGTGTGGTGCCAGTCGACGAGACGGTCACGCGTCGAGCGGAGAGACGGGTAGGCGCCGTAGAAGTCCGTCGCCGGTCCCTGATCGTCCTCGGGGTGGAAGTATTCGCCGTCGAGATCGCGGCCCTTGCCATCGGGTCCGAGGATCGCCCCGTACCACGGCGCCACGAGGATGCGCCGGCTGATCTTGCCTGCCAGCCAGCGGTCGAGCTTGCTGGTCTCCATCGGCTCGGCCTTCAGCTCGATGGCCTTGCCCTCGCCGATGCCCAGCTCCTTCGCCGCGGCTTCGACCTTCGCACGGGCCTTGGCCTCGAACGGGCTACCGGCGAGTCGGGCCAGCGCATTGCGGACGTGCGCCGCGTCGGCCTTGCCGTCGGCGCCCCGGATCGGGAAGTGGCAGCGCGTTGACACCGCGTCGGTGCCGGGTTCGCAATACGCGAACGACGACGGCGGGAGATCGCTGATCTTCGTTCCGCCGATTGAGCCTTCGGCCATCACGGCACCTCGCTGAGTACGGGAACCCAATCGAGGGTTCCGTTGGGATGATCTTCGATGCTGTCGGCTTCCTCGATGTCGAACACCTGCCCGTCGCGCGCGGCGCACTCCTCGTCGCCGTCGCCGTCGATGGCCTGAACCTGTGTCACACCGGCATCGCCGTACGAACCGATCGCGGTGGCGTTGTAGGCATCCATCAGCTCGGTCCGGGCGATCGTCTCGGCGCGCAACTCGTCGAACAGCGAGCCCATGTCCAGCCCACCCACCGTTCCGGCTTCCTCGATGAGATCGGCGACCTCGGTGACGCTGAGCCCTTCCTCGAGCCCGCGGCTGATCGCCTCCTGAACCTTCGCTCGAGTCGTCTCGTTGATCCCCTGCACTCGCGCCGCGCCGCGGGCCATCACCCGTTCCACCGCACCAACGGGAGCGGCCTTGGCTGCCGGTAGCACGTCGTGGATTTGCGCGTTCACGACGTGGGCGACCGCTTCCAAACGGGGAGCAAGCGCGTTGCGCAGTTTCGCGTCCCAGCCCTTGTCGAACCAGATCGACGTATCGGACGGGTGCTGCTTCACGTGCTCCGCGTGCTTCCGCAATCGCGCCGCGATGTCGTGGCGCTGCGCCGCGAGGACGTCGAACACCGAGTGCTTGAGGAGCGGCGTGTACGTCGTCTGGGCGTGGGCGCGGTAGCGGGTCAGCGAGGCGTGGAGCGGCTTCACCCGGAGCGACGCCTTGGCATCGCTGGTCTCACCGGCTGCGAGCAGCGCCTCCGAGTTGCCGTTGGCCGAGCCACCGCTGACCTCGAGCCCGGATCGCCCGAGCACCGTAGCAGTGGCCGATGTGGTCTGCTGGTCGGCGCTCGGCGGCACGGTCAGCGTCTCCACGATGGTCGCCGGCAGGCGCACCACGAGGCCCAAACCGTTCGGCAACGGCTCCTTGCCGATGAGTGCGCGCCGTTCGTCATCGGTGAGCGCGATGCCGGCGGACTTCCCGAGCAGGTCGTATCGCGGCGAGTCGTCGTCGAACTCGGGCTCCTCGAGCTCCAGCTCCACGATGGCGCCGCGCTGGGCGT
>DATLVO010000187.1:0-5892 GCA_035577485.1 Verrucomicrobiia bacterium | reverse complement strand
CCGGGGGTCGCCTCGTAGAGGTAGATCGTCGGCGCCTCGTGATGCGGAGAGCGGACCTGCGTGACGAGCCCCAGGTCGTGCGGATCCACCATGAGCAGGACAGCGGCGACCGTCTGGATCGAGCGGCCCGCGCCCATGAGGGCGATGTCGAGGTCGTTCCTCCGCCAGCCGCCGGCGAGCCCCTCGGCCGTGAGCCAGTAGGCCGTGGTCTGGAGCTCGATCTCGGGCAGGTCGATCGGACCCCAGCCGACGTTCTCGTCCGTGCCGAACTTCAGCTTCTTGAAGAGGGTCACGAGGCTCGCGACCATGACCTCGCCATGAACCCGCCGCCCGCCTGGGGCCGGCGACTCGGCGAAGACGTCCAGCGGCTTGAGCGTGACCGCCCGGTTGGCGTACGTGTAGTGATCGACGTCCACCCGGTGGACGTAGGCCTTCCGCTCGTGCCATTCGAGCCGGTCGACGTAGTACTGGACCGACTCGTGCATGTAGATCGCCCGCTCGTGGACGAGGACCTGGGCGGAGAACAGGTCGACCTCGCCGAGGACGCGGGGTCGGTCTGGCGTCGTGTCGATGATCACGACGTTCTCCGGTGCGGCAGTCCGGAGAGACACCTCCGAGGCCGGGAAGTTCTCCGAGCTCCAGTACCAGCGCCCGTCCTCCGCCTGGCGGATGTGGCCGGACTCGGCGACGAAGGCGAGGAGGTCGTCGGCGGGTCCCGGTCCGAAGACCTCGCCCGGCTCGAACGGCAGCTCGAACGTCGCGCAGCGGAGATGGGCGATCAGGACGTGCAGGTTGTCCGGGTCCAGGCGAGCCTCCTCGGAGACGCCGCCGAGCAGGAACTCCGGGTGGTTGACGACGTACCGGTCGACCGGCGCCGGCGACGCGACGAGGACCCCGACGCTCGTCCCGCCCCGCCGGCCGGCCCGCCCGATCTGCTGCCAGGTCGCCGCGACCGAGCCGGGATAGCCGGCCAGGATCGAGACGTCGAGCCGGCCGATGTCGACGCCGAGCTCGAGGGCGTTCGTCGCGACGACGCCGAGGATCTCGCCGTCCCGGAGGCCCTTCTCGATCGATCGTCGCTCGGTCGGCAGGTAGCCGCCGCGGTAGCCTCGCACCCGGGATCGCGGCCCGAGGTCCTGGCGGAGCGCCTCTCGGAGGGTCGAGAGCATGATCTCGACCGCGGTCCGGCTCCGTCCGAACACGACCGTCTGACGACCGGCCCGCAGGAACGGCAGCGCCCAGCGGTGGGCGAGCGTCAGCGCCGAGCCGCGCGCTCCGGTCGTCGGGTGGAGGAGGGGAGGCTCGACCAGGAGGACGTGGCGTTCGCCCGACGGCGCCCCGTTGCGGTCGACGAGGATCGGCGCGCGGCCGGTGAGCGTCGTCGCCAGCTCGGTGGGGTTCGCGATCGTCGCGGAGCAGCACACGATCACCGGCCGGCTGCCGTAGTGGGCGCAGAGACGCAAGAGCCGGCGGATCACGTTGGCGACGTGGCTGCCGAACACGCCGCGATACGTGTGGAGCTCGTCGATGACGATGATCCGGAGCTGCTCGAACAGCTGGAACCACTTCGTGTGGTGGGGCAGGATCGCCGAGTGGAGCATGTCCGGGTTCGTGACGACGACCTGGCCGGCGCCCCGGATCGCCGAGCGGATCGGGGCGGGCGTGTCGCCGTCGTACGTGGCCGTCGAGATCGTCAGCCCGGCGGCCGCGGACAGCTCCGAGAACTCAGCGACCTGGTCCTGGCCCAGGGCCTTGGTCGGGAAGAGGAAGAGGGCGCGCGCCGCCGGATCGTCGGCGATCGCCTGGAGCGCCGGCAGCGCGTAGCAGAGGGTCTTGCCCGAGGCGGTCGGCGTCACGACGACGACGTCGCGGCCCGCCCGGACGGCCTCGATCGCCTCGGCCTGGTGGGCGTACAGCCGATCAATCCCGCGTGATGCCAGTCCGGCCCGGATGCGCGGGTCCAGCCACCCGGGGTGGTCCTGCCAGATGGCCTCTCGCGCCGGCAGGACCGCGTGGTGGGTCACTCCGCGGGCGAGCGACGGCTCATCGTCGAGGATGCCGCGGAGGACCGTCTCCGTCATGGCCGGGGTATAGGTCCGCATCGGCGCCTCAAATCGAACATGCGTGCGAAACAGCGGGAGTCTAGCAGGACCGTGGGCCACGGTTGTGACACCTTGGCTGTCACGACCGGCCGAGTTGACAATGTCAGCTGCCCGCAGCTACGCTCCCTTGAACGTGAGTGACCGCAGGGCTTCCTCGCCGCAGCACCGCCGTGGGTCGTCGACGGCGCCCACGCGCGGCGAAACGCCCATCGACGCGGACGAGCTCGACCCGTCCCAGACGGCCGATGCGGTTGACGATGCGGAGGCGCCCACGGCCAGGGACCGCGTCGACCTCTCGGCGCTCTCGATCGCGGGCATCAGCCGCCGCCATGTGGCGTGGATCGCGGCCGGCCTCGTCTCCGCGTGGATCGTCGTGATCTTCGCCCGGCAGGTCGGCGAGGCCTCGGCCGCCTCCGCGCGAGCCGCCCAGCTCGCCGCCGACAACGCCGCCCTCGCGACCGAGGTCCAGTCCCTGGAGAACGAGGTCGCCCTGATCGTCCGCCCCGAGTACGTCGCGCAGGAGGCGAGGGGCCACGGGCTGGGGGCCGCCCACGAGATCCCCTTCACCCTCGACCCGTCGGTGCCGGCCCCGGTCGACGGAGCGCCCGGCTCCGCGTCGGCCCGGCTCGGTGCCAGGGACGAACGTCAGACGCCGCTGGAATCCTGGCTTTCGCTCCTGTTCGGGCCCGGTCGCTGACCGTCGTTCCGGCGGTCGGGAGCCCGGCGCGCCTGCATCCCCCGGGTGGCCCTTGCCGCGGCCGGCCGTCCTGTCGGACACACTCGCCGGCCGTTGCCCGATCGGGCGTTCGGCCGATGAGGACGGTGTTGCGTCCGGCGTGACGGTCGGCTGCGGTGTCGGTTCGGGCTGAGGCCCGCGAGGCTCGATCCGGCTGGAGCTGCCGTGGCGGTCGAGGTGACGCGCTGTTCTTGAACCGTATGCGACCTCGGCCAATGGGGGGAGAGACGAAGTAGTACCCGCGGTTTTCGCTCGTTCATGGGCCGGTGCCCGGATGCCCACGGTGCACCGATGCACGTCCCAGACGATCGCCATCCGATGGTCCCGCCCGATGTGCGGTAGGGGGCGGTGGGCGAGGGTTCGGACGCCCGGAACGCACCACCCGAGCAACAGCCTCCGAGGTGGGCCCACGCTACGGTCCGATCCCGCGTCCCCCGCTGGGAGGCCCTATCGTGACGCCGACAGAGGCCACGGAGGAGTCGCCGAGTGATCGACACCGAGGAGAAGGCTCCCGACCGCGCTGCCACGCCCACCTGGATCCGCCCCGACGGGCGAGCCAAGGCGACCGGCCAGGCGCGCTACACGGCCGACCTCGCCTTCCCCGGGCTGGCCCACGCCCGGCTGCTGCTCGCCGGCCGGGCCCACGCCCGGATCCTCCGGATCGACACGACCCGGGCCCGGGCGCTGCCCGGCGTGCTCGCGGTGCTGACCGCCGACGACGTCCCGAACCGGCGCTACGCGTCGTTCGACTTCGTCGCCGACCGGACACTCTTCGCCCGCGACGTCGTTCGGTTCGAAGGCGAGGTCGTGGCCGCCGTCGCGGCCCTCACGCCGGAGGCCGCCGCCGCGGCCGTCGACGCGATCGAGGTCGACTACCAGGACCTGCCGCCGATCCTCGACCTCGAGGCCGCGCTCGAGCCCGGCTCGGCCCTCGTCCACGACGCGATCGCCGAGTACCGCCACGACCCGAACCTGGACCCGGCCGGCAACGTCGCCGGCCGCTCGACGATCGTCAAGGGCGACGCAGCCGCCGCGATCGCCGCCGCGCCGATCGTCGTCCGGGAGCGCTACGTCGCGGACATGGCCCATCCCGTGCCGATCGAGCCGCACGCCGTGACCGCCGACTGGTCCGGCGACCGGGTCACGATCTATTCGTCGACCCAGGTCCCGTTCGCGGCCCGGTCCAGGACCGCCGAGGTGCTCGAGATCGCCGAGCAGCGCGTCCGCGTCGTCGTCACCCATCTCGGCGGCGGCTTCGGCGGCAAGTGCGACTTCCATTTCGAGGCGCACGTGGCCGCGCTCGCCCGCGCGGCCCGCCGGCCGGTCCGCCTCGTCCTGACCCGGCGCGAGGAGTTCATCGCTCCGGACAAGGTCACCCACGCGATGATCGTCGATCTCGAGACCGGCCTCGCCGAGGACGGCACGATCCTCGCCCGGACCGCGCGGATCCTGCTCGACAGCGGCGCGTACGCGGCCGATACGCCGGTCCTCGGCCAGATCGCGGCGATGATGATCGCCGGGCCGTACCGGATCCCGGCCGTCGACATCGAGGCGATCAGCGTCTACACGAACCGCACGCCGTCGGGCTCGGTCCGGGCTCCCACGGGACCGCAGGCCTGCTGGGCGGTCGAGCAGCACCACGATGTGCTCGCGGCGCGTGTCGCCCTCGATCCGGTGGAGTTCCGCCGCCGCAACCTGGTCGACGACGGCGACGAGGGGCCGACCCGACAGCGGCACGAGGGCCGGGGCGCCCTCGACACCCTCGAGCAGGCCGTCGCCCGGGCACGGGCGGGCGCGCCGCTCGGCCAGAACGAGGCGATCGGCGTGGCCTCCGGCTGGTGGTTCAGCGCGCCCGGGCCCTCGGGCGCCTTCGTCCGGATCGAGTCGGACGGCAGCGGCCGGATCGTCACGGGCGCCCAGGAGAACGGCACCGGCGCCGTCATGGCGCTGCCGATCCTCGCCGCGGAGGAGCTCGGGATGAAGCCCGAGGACTTCGCGATCACCTACCAGGACACCGACACGGGGCCGTACGACGGCGGTAGCTCGGGCAGCCAGACGACGTTCAACAATGGCCGGGCCGTGGTCGAGGCCGCGCGCGAGGTCCGCCGCCAGCTCCTCGAGCTCGCCGCCCAGGAGCTCGAGGCCTCGGTCGACGACCTCGAGCTGGTCGACGGCCACGCCGGCGTCAAGGGCAGCCCGGACCGGCGCGTCTCGATCGCCGAGCTCGCGACGACGGCCCATGGCGGGGCCCTGCTCCTTGCCCGCGGCTCGGGCATGCCCCCGGACGCACCCGAGCACGACGCGTCGGCCTGTGTCGGACGCCTCGGATTCGAGGCCTTCGCCTCGCCGACGTTCTTCTGCCACGCCGCCCGCGTCCGCGTCGATCCAGCGACCGGCATCGTCCGCACGCTGAAGGTCGTCGCGGCCACCGACGTCGGGCGGGTCCTCAACGAGACCGGGGCCCTCGGACAGGTGACCGGCGGCGTGGTGATGGCGCTCGGCAATGCGACGCTCGAGGGGACGGTCTACGGCGCCGACGGCCGGCAGCGCAACGCCTCCCTGCTCGACTACAAGCTCCTGACGAGCGCGGATTCGCCGGAGATCGAGGCGATCTTCGTCGAGCACCCGGCATCCAACGGCGGCCCGCGTGGCTCCAAGGGCGTCGGCGAGCCGCCGATCGTCCCCACCGCCGCGGCGGTTGCCAACGCGATCGCGGCGGCGACGGGCAGCCGGGTCCGGCGCCTCCCGATGACGCCCGAGCGCGTCTGGCGGGCGGTCACCACGGGCGACGACGGCGCCGGGGCGAGCCGCCACGCCCCCACGGCGCCGGCCGCGGCCCGGGCGTGATGGGCGTGCCGTGCCGGCCCGAGGACCGGTCATGACCGCGACGTTCGCTGCCCCGACCGACCTCGAGGAGGCCCTGGCGCTGCTAGCGCGGGACCCGGAAGCGCGACCGGTCGCCGGCGGCACCGACCTCGTCGTCGCCGCCCGGCAGGGCCGCCGGCCGCTCCCGGATTCGATCGTCGCGATCGACCGGATCGCCGAGCTGGGCGG
>DATLVO010000186.1:0-12679 GCA_035577485.1 Verrucomicrobiia bacterium | reverse complement strand
GCTCCCACCGACCCATCCCCGGGCGGACCCGGCGATCATCCATCTGGTCCCCCACACCCACTGGGATCGGGAGTGGTACGAGCCGTTCCAAGTCTTCCGGATGCGCCTCGTGGAGCTGGTCGACGAGCTCCTCGACTCAATGGAAGCGGACGAGCGGCTCGCGTTTACACTCGACGGCCAGGTCGCCACCGTCGACGACTACGTCGAGGTCCGGCCGGCCGGGCGGGCCCGGATCGAGCGGTTGATCGCCGAGGGCCGGCTCGCGATCGGACCGTGGCAGATCCTCATGGACGAGTTCCTCGTCTCCGGCGAGACGATCGTCCGGAACCTCGAGATCGGCTGGCACGCCGCCGAGTCTCTGGGGGCGGCGATGCCGGTCGGCTACCTGCCGGACATGTTCGGGCACATCGCCCAGATGCCGCAGATCCTGCGACGGGCGGGCATCGGCCATGCGGTCGTCTGGCGCGGCGTTCCCGCAGCGATCGATCGCCATGCGTTCACGTGGCGCTCGCCCGACGGCTCGGAGGTCCGGACCGAGTACCTGGTCGGCGGCTACGGCAACGGCGCCTACCTCCTGGCGATCCCCGATCGCCTCGCCGACAAGGTGGCAAGGTACGTCGAGAACGGCCGGGGGTTCTATGGCGACCGATCGATCCTCGCGATGTACGGGACGGACCACGCCGTGCCCTCGCCCCGGCTGGCCGAGATCGTGGCCGACGCGAACGCGCGGCGCGACGACATCGAGGTCCGGATCGAGACCCTGACGCGGTACATCCGCGGGTTCGATGCGGTCGCCGCCGACCCGAGCCTGCCCGATCCGACGCCGGCAGCGGTCTGGTCGGGCGAGCTCCGGTCAGCCGCTCGGGCCAACATGCTGATGAACGTCACCTCGGCCAGGATCGACATCAAGGCGGCGGCGGCTCGGGCCGAGCGGGCCCTGGAGCGCTACGCCGAGCCTCTGGCCGCGCTGCACGGAACGGCCTGGCCCGAACGACTTCTCGAGCTCGCGTGGCGACGGGTCGTTGACAACTCGGCCCACGACTCGATCTGCGGCTGCTCCCAGGATGCGGTGGTCAGCCAGGTCCTCACCCGGTTTGCCGAAGCCGAGCAGATCGGCCGGGGGATCGCCACCGCGGCGATCCGCCCGCTCGCCGCGGCGGCGCCGCGCGGCACGACGGTCGTCGTCAACCCCACACCGGACGACCGAACCGACGTCGTCGAGCTCGACCTGGACGTCCCCGCCGCGTGGGACGCCGTCGAGCTCGAGCTCGACGGCGGCGAGCGGGTCGTCACCCAGCTCGTCGAGCGGCCGGACACCGTCCTCCGACGGCTGCGGATGACGGGTCGCCAGGTGCCGGAGCTCTTCGCTCGTCGCCTGCACGGCCGCGAGCTGTTCGGACACTCGCTCGACGGGTCCCTGGTCCAGCGGGACACCACGCCCCCCCAGCTGCTCCTGCTGATGGACGATCCGGCCACCCCGGACGACTACGACGTCGACGTGCTCCTCGACGCGGCGGCTGCGGCGACCAGCGCCGATCCCGATGAGACGTGGGAGGTGATCGTCAGCCGCGGCGATCGGCGCCGGCTCGTCGCCGCGGTGCCCGCCCCGCCGCTGGGTGCCGCGGTGGTCCGGGCGGTCGAGGCGGGCACAGGCCAGGGTTCGGGCGCGACCCCGGTCACCGGACCGGCGGCCGTCACCGTTGGCGACCGGACGATTGCCAGCGACCGGATCCGCGTCGAGGTTCGCGATGACGGCACGTTCGACGTCGAGGGCGGCGGTGTCCGGCTCGCCGCCGCCGGCCGGATCGTCGACGGCGGCGACTTCGGCGACAGCTACAACTACGGACGCCCGGCCGACGATCGACTGGTCGAGGCGCCGTCCGTCGTCGTCGTCAAGGCGATCGAGCGCGGCCCGATCCGGGGCTGCATGGACATCGTCTCCCGCTACGACTGGCCGGTCGGCGTCCGCCCGGACGGCAGCGGCCGCACCGAGACGACCGCACCCGTCGAGATCACGACGACGCTCGAGCTCCGGGCGGGCGAACCCTTCGTCCGGGTGTCGATCGCGTTCACCAACCCGGCCCGCGACCACCGCGTTCGCTGGCACGTCCCGCTCCCCGCCCCGACCGATCATTCGTCGGCCGAGGGCCAGTTCGCGGTCGTCGATCGCGGCCTGACCGAGGAGGCCGGCCACGGCGAGGTCCCGACGCCGACGTTCCCCGCCCACGGCTTCGTCCACGCCGCCGGCGTCTCCGTGCTCCTCGATCACGTCACCGAGTACGAGCTCGTGGACGGCCGGGAGCTCGCGCTCACGATCCTGCGGTCGACCGGCCTGATCAGCCGCAACGACAACCCGTTCCGCGAGGATCCGGCCGGTCCCGAGGTGCCGATCCCGGCCGCCCAGCTGATCGGGCCGTGGCGGTTCGGCTTCGCCCTCCTGCCGCACGCCGGCTCCTGGGGCGATGCCGGCGTCCTGGCGGCGAGCGAGGCCTATCACCTGCCATTCGTCACGGCGCGGGGCGCAGGGCGTGGGTCGGCAGGCACCGCCGGCACGACCGACAGCGCGGGCGGGCTCGGCGCAGGCGCGGGCGGGCTCGGCGCAGGCCTTCGCCTGAGCGGCGATGGCGTCGTCCTCTCGGCCCTGCGACGTCGCGAGGGGTGGCTGGAAATCCGGCTCGTCGCGGAGCATCCCGAGCCCACGACCGCGATCCTCGCGGCAACACCGCCGTTCACGGCGGCCCGAGAGGTCGATCTCCTCGGCCGTCTAGGATCGCCGATCGCCGTCGATGCGGACGGCACGATCCGGCTCCCGATGGCGCCCTGGGAGATCCGGACGATCCACGCCCGGCGCTGATCACGGGGTGCGCCTGCCCGCGGACGCCTGCACGGAGCGGCGAGGCGCCATCTCGATGGCCGATCATCAATACCGCTGTAACGTTGACAGTGTCGAGACTGCGCCGGTAGTCTCGGCCGTGGATGACACGATCCGGCACGGCGACGCGCTCGATCAACCGCTGACGTTGCCCCGCGACCCGGGACGGCACTCCGCCGCCCGCCGCTTGGGGCCTCGAGGAGATCAGCGGACGACCGAACTTCGTCGACCAGCGACCCGGCGCCGCCGGGATCATTCCCCTCGTGGGGACACCGTTTGACGAACCATCCGGGCGCAATCCCGGATCGTGGCGTCGGCGATGCCGACGCCACCGTCAGCAGAGGAGGAGGCCAATGGCCAAGTTCCCGCGTCTGATCACGTTGCCCATCGCGGCGATGCTGATCCTCAGCGCCTGCGGTAGCAGCGCAACCCCTTCGCCGAGCAGCGGCGCGTCCGCCCCGGCCGGCAGCACCGGCACGGAAAGCACCGCACCCAGCGGCTCGGCCGTGACGGGCGGATCCATCACCGTCACCTCCCTGTGGGGCGGCAGTGAGCAGGCGTCGTTCCAGAAGGTCCTCGACGCCTTCCAGGCGAAGACGGGCATCACCGCCAAGTACGAGTCGGTCCGCGACAACTACGCGACCGCGCTCCAGACCCGGATCTCCGGTGGCAACCCGCCGGACGTCGCGATCATGCCGGGCATCGGCTTCCTGCGGCACTTCGCCAAGGACGGCTCGATCGTGAAGATCGCCGACCTCGGCATCGATCCGGCGTCGCTCCAGGCCAACTACGCTCCCGGCATCCTCGACGTCGGCACGGTCGGCGGCGACCTGTACGGGATCATGGTCAAGTTCAACAGCAAGAGCACCGTCTGGTATCGACCTGACAAGCTCACGGCCGCCGGCGTCCAGATCCCCAAGGACTGGGACGCATTCACGGCCGCGATCAACACCCTCAAGGCCAAGGGTGACAAGCCGCTCGGCCTCGGCGCGGGCGACTCGTGGACCCTGACCGACTGGTTCGAGAGCATCTACGTCCGGCAGGCCGGCCCCGATGCCTACAGCAAGCTGTTCAGCGCCGATGGTGACTGGACAGATCCGACCGTCGCGACCGCCGTCAAGACGATGACCGATGTCCTCACGGACGCCAACGTCGACGGTGGTATCAAGGCGGCTCTTGGCCGCAAGTTCCTCGACGGCATGGCCCAGGTGTTCTCGACCAATCCGACCGCGGACATGTACTACGAGGGCGGTTTCGTCGGTGGCCTCGCGATCGGGGCGAACAAGGCGCTCAAGCCGGTCGACTCGATCAACTGGTTCGACTTCCCGTCGATCAACGGCGGCAACGCCGTCACCATCGGTGGTGACGTCATCGCCCCGCTGACCAAGAACCCCGGCGTCAAGGAGTTCATCCAGTACATGACCACGGCCGACGCGGGCGGGGTCTGGGCTGGCACCGGCGCGATCATCTCGCCGGTCAAGGGCGTTCCGGACTCCGTGTATCCCAACGACCTTGCCAAGCGCGAGGCGGCCCAGGTGGCCAACGCCACCGCGGTCCGCTACGACGGCTCCGACCTCCTGCCGGCCGGTGCGCCCGACCTGGGCGCCGAGCTGCAGAAGGCCATCCAGGGTCAGACCGTGGACTGGGCATCGTTCCAGACCCAGGTCAAGACCGCGTGGGGCAACGAGTAACGGCACCAACCCTGTCGATGTGAGACGTGCGGGAGGGCCCACCGGGCCCTCCCGACACGACGCCCGCAAGGAGAGGTAGAGGTGGGTTTCACACCGGCCGCTCCGGCAGCCGAGCCAGCCGAGACGGGCCGCAAGGCCCGCAAGCCGAAGGCGAACGAGAACGAGGGCTCGAACCTCAAGGCCGCGTTCTTCTTCCTCCTGCCGACTGCCTTTCTGCTCCTCGTGTTCGTCGTCTACCCGACGATCTACACGATCGCCCTCAGCTTCGATCGTGGGCGGCGAGGCCAGTTCACCCAGTTCGTCGGGTTCGACAACTACGTGAACCTGTTCACGAAGGACCCGAACTTCATCGACTTCTCGCACTTCCCGCCATCGGGCGCCCTGTTCAACAACGTCCTGTGGCTGGTCTTCTACACGTCGATCGTCATCTTCCTCGGGCTGATCATCGCGGTCCTCGCGTCGCGCGTCCGGTACGAGTCGATCATCAAGGCGATCGTCTTCCTGCCGATGGCGATCGCGGCGACCGCCCTCGCGGTCATCTGGCGGTTCGTCTATGACCCGAGCCCGCAGACGGGACTCCTCAACGCCATCCTCGGCGTCGCCCACGTCGGCCCGATCTCGTGGCTGGGCGATCCCGGTTTCGTCAACGCGTCGCTGATCGCGGCGGGGATCTGGGGATCTGTCGGGTTCGCGACGGTGATCCTCTCGGCAGCCATCAAGAGCATCTCCACGGAGGTGATCGAGGCCGCCCGTTGCGACGGGGCCAATGAGATCCAGATCTTCCGGCGGATCATCGTGCCGATGGTGAGCCTGCCGATCTCCGTGCTGGCGGTGACCCTGATCGTCAACGTGATCAAGCTCTTCGACCTGATCTTCGTGATGACCAGTGGCGGACCGGGCACGTCGAGCCGGGTGATCGCCTTCACGATGTACCAGGAGTCGTTCCCGTCCGGTCAGTTCGGCAAGGGCGCGGCCGTAGCCGTCGTCATGCTCGTGATCCTGATCCCGGTGATGGTCTTCAATATCCGTCGCTTCCGAACGGAGTCGGTCACGTGAGCACGACCCCCGACGTCCTCGCCGGCCCCGCGATCCAGGCCCGGCCGACGACCCTCAGCGGCCGGATCCTCCAATCGCTGAACAAGACCCCGATCCACATCATGCTCGGCATCGTCGCGGTCATCTGGCTCGCGCCGACGATCGGCCTGCTGGTCACCTCGTTCCGGCCGCAGGCCGACATCCAGGCGACCGGCTGGTGGCAGACGCTCGGGACCCTCCGGTTCACGGCCGACAACTACGCGTCGGTCCTGAACTCCCAGGGGATGCTCCGTTCGTTCGTCAACAACCTGATCATCTCGATCCCGTCGACGCTCCTGCCCGTGACGATCGCCTCGCTCGCGGCGTTCGCGTTCTCGTGGATCCGGTTCCCGTTGCGCGACACGATGTTCCTCGTGATCGTCGGGCTGATGATGGTGCCCGCCCAGGTCGCCTTCATCCCCGTGCTCCAGCTGTTCCAGGCCGTCGCCCCGATCACGGGCAACCTCCTGACCGGCTTCGTGCCGATCTGGCTGGCCCACACCGCGTTCGCCCTCCCCTTCGGGATCTTCCTGCTCCGGAACTTCTTCATCACGCTGCCCAAGGACCTGATCGAGGCGGCCCGGATCGACGGCGCGTCGACGATCGGGATCTTCCGGACGATCGTCGTGCCCCTGTCGGTGCCCGCGATCGCGGCCTACGGCATCTTCCAGTTCCTCTGGGTCTGGAACGACCTGTTGATGGCCCTGGTCTTCGTCCAGAACGCGTCGAACAACCCGATGACGCGCCAGATCTCCTCCCTGCTCGGCCAGTACGGCTCGGAGTGGCATCTGCTCGCGGCCAGCGCGTTCCTCCTGATGGTCGTCCCGCTGATCGTCTTCTTCAGCCTCCAGCGGTTCTTCGTCCAGGGCCTGCTCGCCGGTTCGGTCAAGTAGGTCGCGACGGCGGACGGCGGCAACGCATGCCGTCCGCCGCGCCGCCGTCCGGCGATCCACGGCCGCTGCGCGCGGTCACCTGGAACATCCGCGCCGCGATCGGCCCCGGCGAGCCCTTTCCGCCGGCCTGGTGGCGGCACGTCCGGCGCGACCGTCTCGAGCGGATCGCGGCTATCCTGGCGGCCCTGGAGCCGGACGTCGTGATGCTCCAGGAGGTCACGATCATGAACGTGGACGGGCACGTCCGCGACCAGCCGGCCGACCTTGCCCGCCTGACCGGGCTCCACGCGACGTACGGCGCTGTCCACGCTTTCCCGCTGGTGGAGCCGGAGACGGGGCGATCGATCGGCTCGGCGCGGTGGGGCAACGCGATCCTCTCGCGGCAGCCGCTCGCGGACCGGTTCGTGACGGGTCTGCCGCGGGCCGCGGACGAGGATCTCGTCGAACCCGCCGACGCGGATCATCCGCTCGCCGGCGTCCGCTACGCGGATGCGGAGCCCGGTCATCGCGAGGCACGCTGCGCGGTCGGGGGTCGGCTGACGACGGCCGATCACGAGGAGATCGCCGTGGTCACGACCCATCTCACCTACATCGGCCGCGCCCAGCGGGCGGCACAGGCGGCGGCCGTGGCGAAGATCGCGGGGGGTTCCGCCCTCCGATCGACGGGTCCCGTGATCGTGGCGGGCGACTTCAACGCTCAGCTTGACGCGCCGGAGGTCGCCCCGCTCGCCGACGCCTTCGACGACGCGTTCGCGACCGCCGGCGTGGCCCGTGACGACCCACGGCGACGGACCTCCGGGTCGGCTTCGATCGATCATCTCCTGACGCGCGGGCTGACGGTCGTCGCATGCCGTGTCGCCGGCGAGGCGGGCGACGCGTCGGATCATCTGCCCGTCGTCGCCGACCTCGGGATCGGGAGCGCGCCGGCCGGCTGACAGGGCCTCGGGGCGCCCGCGAAGTCGCCCGAGCAGGTCAGCGGCCGAGACGCGCCCGCAGCCGCCCGACCTGCTCCGTGAGCTCGTTCAACCGGGCGCGGGCGCCCTCCACGACTCCCTCCGGCGCCTTGGACGTGAACGCCTCGTTCGCGAGCCGGGCCTGCGCGGCCTCGAGGTAGCCCTCGGCCTCGGCGAGCTCCTTCTCGAGACGCGCCCGTTCGGCAGCGGCCGTATCGACTCCGACGCCGGCGCCCACGCCGCCGCCACCACCATCGGTCGGCCGGCCCACGACCGCCTCGATCTCGCCCACGATCACCGCGAGCCCCGGCGTACCGGACGGATGGTCGTGCGTCGTCGCCGCGTGCAGCGCGTCGGTCGTGAGGTGCCGCCGCAGGGGCTTCGCCCGGGCGAGCCGGGCGAGCGCCGGGCGGAGCGCCTCGAACGTGTCGCCGAGCGCCTGGCCCATGACGATATCGACGGGTAGCCAGAGGCCCGGCTCGATCCGCGCCTCGGCGCGGGCGTTGCGGATCCCCCGGACCAGCTCGACCAGGGCGCCGACCTGGCCCTCGACGATCTCGTCGCGGGCGACGTCGCTCGGCCAGCGGGCCACGATCAGCAGCGCCGGGTCGTCCGGGCGGTGGGGCAGGCTCGCCCAGATCGCCTCGGTCACGAACGGCATCACCGGGTGGAGCAGGCGCAGGTATCGGTCGAGCGCGTCCACCAGCGTCCACCACGTCGCCGCCCGATCCGCGGCCGGGAGCCCTTCGTCGGCGAGGCGGACCTTGGCGAGCTCGAGACCCCAGTCGCAGAACTCCGTCCAGATCCCGTCGTGGAGCGCGCGGGTGACCTCGCCGAACTGGAACTCCGCGATGCCGCGGTCGGCCTCTGCGGTCGTGGCGGCCACGCGGGACCGGAT
This sequence comes from Verrucomicrobiia bacterium, assembly GCA_035577485.1. Taxonomy (GTDB): domain Bacteria; phylum Chloroflexota; class Limnocylindria; order Limnocylindrales; family CSP1-4; genus CF-46. Next base: position 4,298 of record DATLVO010000186.1, on the reverse strand, counting down.
CCAGCGCTCCGCCGGGCCGAGGAGCCGCGCGTCGGGCTCGACCCACCGCGCGTCGGTGGGGATCGCCAGGGGCCGGGCACCGATGACGAACCGCGCGGCGTTCCAGAGCTTGTTCGCGAAGTTGCGGGCGAGCTCCAGCTTCTGCTGCCCGAACCGCTGGTCCTGGCCGGCGGCCGCGCCGTGGATCAGGCCGAACCGCAACGCGTCGGCGCCGGACTCCTCCATGACCGCCAGCGGGTCGACGACGTTGCCGGTTGTCTTCGACATCTTCTTGCCGAGCGGATCCCGGATCAGGCCCGACAGCGAGATCGTGTGGAACGGCGGCTTGCCGGTCAGCTCGATCCCGAGCATCACCATCCGGGCGACCCAGAAGAAGATGATGTCGTACCCCGTCTCCATGACCGACGTCGGATAGAAGCGCCGGTAGTCGTCGGTCTCGTCCGGCCAGCCGAGCGTCGAGAACGGCCACAGCCCCGAGCTGAACCAGGTGTCGAAGATGTCCGGATCCTGGCGCAGCTCCGCGGCGGGTCGCCCGCAGACGTCGCACGCGGCCGGCCCCGCCGGATCCGCGCTGACGCTCACGTGGCCGTCCGGGCAGTACCAGGCCGGGATCCGATGGCCCCACCACAGCTGGCGCGAGACGTTCCAGTCCCGGATGGTCGTCAGCCAGTGCTCCCACGTCTTGTCGAAGCGCTCGGGCACGATCCGGACCGCCCCGCTCCGGGTCGCCTCCAGGGCCGCCGCGGCGAGCGGGGCCGTCCGCACGAACCACTGGGTCTTGAGCATGGGCTCGATCACGTCGTTGGAGCGCTGGCAGCGCCCGAGGACCATCTCGTGGGGCTTCTCCCCGGCGAGGTCGCCTCGCGCTGCGAGGTCGGCCAGGATCCGTGTCCGGGCCTCATAGCGGTCCAGCCCGTCGAAGGCCGTGCCGGTTCCCGTGATCGCCGCCGCGTCGTCGAGGATCGTCGGCATCGGCAGCCCGTGACGGAGACCGGTCTCGTGGTCGTCGTGATCGTGGGCTGGCGTGATCTTCACCGCGCCCGTGCCGAAGGACCGGTCGACGACCGCGTCGGCGATCACGGGCACGTCCCGCTCGACGAAGGGGATCCGAACTTGCCGGCCGACCAGGTCGCGGTACCGCTCGTCGTCGGGATGGACCGCGACGGCGGTGTCACCGAGGATCGTCTCGGGCCGGGTGGTTGCGACCGTGATCGTCCGATCGGCGTCCGGCTCGCCGGTTGCCTCGTCGATCAGGTGATAGCGGACCGACCAGAGCGTGCCGGTCTCGGGCGTCGAGACCACCTCGAGGTCGCTGACGCTGGTCCGACAGCCGGGACACCAGTTGACGAGCGCCTCGGTGCGATAGGCGAGGTCCCGATCGAACAGCGTCTTGAAGGCCACCCGGACGGCCTTCGCGGAGCCGTCGTCCATCGTGTACCGGAGACGGCTCCAGTCGAACGACGCGCCGAGGCGGCGCTCCTGGCCGAGCATGATCGCCCGCGTGTCGGCGACGAACGCCTGCATCCGCTCGAGGTAGCGCTCGCGGCCGAGGCTCTGGCGGGTTTCCCCCTCCTCGGCAATGATCCGATCGAGGACGAACTGGGCGGCGATCGAGGCGTGGTCGAGACCGGGCAGGAACAGGGCCGGGCGGCCGGTCATCCGCGCGTGCCGGATCATCAGGTCCTCGACCGTCGCCCGCTGGGCATGGCCGAGGTGAAGCGAGCCCGTGATGTTCGGCGGCGGCTGGATGATCGTGAACGGCTCGATGATCGCAAACGGCTCCGCCCCGTCGTCCGCCCGGGACCCGGCCCCGTCGGGCGCGAACACGTCCGCCGCGAGCCAGCGCTCGTAGATCGCGCCCTCGACCTCGGCCGGCTGGTAGGCCTTCGGCAGCTCCGCCATCTTCTTCGTCGTGTCAGTCGTGTCCGTCATCGCAGACCCCTGAGAATCGAACGACCCGCTCGTCCAGCGGACGAACGGGGTCGTGGTACCACCTGCTGGTTCGAGGCCCGGGGCGATCCGTTCATCGCGGCCGCCCGCTTCCGGCCCTCCTCGTGACGCGCTAACGGGCGTCGACCGCACGGCTCGCGAGTGACGTTCACGCCTTCGTGCCGGCGCGGCTCGCACCATCCCGCGCTCGCTCCGGGGCCGTGGAGGCGCTACTCCTCTCGGTCCACGCCGTGAGGCCGGGAGTGTAGCACGGGCCCTGGCGCGGGACGCTCGGCCGCGGCGGCGTAGATGGCTCCGAGGAACCGGCTCGGGACCCGTCCGATCTCGCGGACGTCGACGAAGCCCGCCTGCCCGGCGAGGTCGACGAACCGGGTGAACGAGAACGGATGCGGCACCCACGGATTGCCCCGGTCCGCGTCGTACTCCACGACGACCAGGCGGCCGCCGGGCCGAAGGTCAACCCCCGCGGCGCGCAGCACGCTCGCGGGGTCGGTCACGAAGTGGAGGCTGTTCGCCGCCAGGATCCCGTCGAACGGCCCGTCCGGCAGGGGTTGCCGGAAATCGCCAACCGCCGTTCGCAGCCGGCTGGCCGGAAAGCGCCGCGAAACCTCGTCCGCGGCCCGCCGCAGGGCTCCGGCGTCGCGGTCGAGGGCGACGATCTCGCCCCCAGCCCCCAACAGGTCAGCGAGAGCGAGGGTGAACGCCCCCTCCCCTGCCCCGAGCTCGAGCCAGCGCGGCCCGGCGCCCTCGAGACCCGCTCGGATCAGCCCAACGTGATCGGCGTGGTCCATCCGCTCAGGCTACGTCGATCGTCGTCGCCAGGCGATGAGACGAGTCGCAGCGAGATCGCTCCAAACAAGGCCTTCTTGCGCGGGAGGTGGCGTTCCTCTGGTGAGCGTTCCGACCCAACCCGCGGAGGAGCCCGGAAAGCGCGAGGCGAACACTTCCGGATAGCGGGCGACGATGGCTCGATTGCGGGCGGTGGCGCGGACGACCCAGACGAGACCGACCGTGATCGGCCCCAAGCCCCACCGAGCCATGGCAAGCGCCGATGCCTCCGCCAGCTTCCGCGATGAAGACCGCGCCGCGGCGCCCACGTCACCGATCGTGTTCCAGCACTCCACGACCAGCAGTGTCCGGGTACCGTCGTCAATGAGGCCGACGTCTGACGATCGCCACGGTTCGGCCGGCCGCGTCGCAAGCTCAAATCGGCCGACGAAGCCGGCGCGTCGACCAATTCCGAGGATCAGCTCCTGGATCGCCAGGTGACCGGCGTCGGCAGTCTGACCCAGCACGTCGCGCTGGAGATCGAGGACCAGCGGACGACCCACGGCCAAGGCGACGCGCTGGAGGGCGTCGACGGTCAACCCTCCGACGCCGCGCTCGGCCCGTGAGACGACCATCCGACCGACGCCCGCGAGATCCGCCAGCTGCTGCTGGGTCAAGCCCCGCTGAGATCGCGCGCGGCGGAACTCGGCGCCGAGGCGCGCCAACTGCTCGCGCATGCGCCGCTCCGCCTCGACCATGAGGGCGGCGCGCCTGACCCTCGCCATGATCGCGCCATGATCAATTCCAGGGCTTCACGGGGCCTTACTCGATCGCGGAGGCCCCTTCCGGATGGGCTTGCTCATTCGGTGAGCACCAAGCTGGATTAGGCCGCCTCGTGCGGGCGATTAGGCGTGGATGCTGCCCCAAAGGCGGCCACAGGCCCCGAAATGCTCACTCGGTGTGCGCGGGACGGATTTGCACGGAGCAGGGCGTGGCCGCGGCGGCGGCGTGGCCGCGGCGGCGGCGCAACTACGCGGTCTCGCCGCGCTCCGCCAGCCACTCCGCGTAGTTCGTCTCGTCGACGCCCTTGTCGACCTCGGTCTTCGTCAGGAGGAGTGGCAGCCGGCCTTCCCGGATCGTCTCCTCGGTGATGATGCATTTCCGGACGTCGGATCGCTCCGGGATGTCGTACATCACCTCGAGGAGCGCCTCCTCCACGATGGAGCGCAGGGCGCGGGCGCCGGTCTTCCGCTCGAGCGCGACGTCGGCGGCGGCGACCAGCGCGCCGTCCGTAAAGACCAGCTCGACCTTGTCGAGGCCGAGGAACTTCTGGAACTGGCGGGTGACCGCGTTCTTCGGCTCGGTCAGGACTCGCACGAGGTCCTCCGCCGTCAGCGCCGAGAGCGTCACGATCACGGGCAGTCGCCCGATGAACTCGGGGATCAGGCCGAACTTCAGGAGGTCCTCGGGCAGAAGGTGACTCAGGAGCTCGGCGTGATCCTTCTCCTTGGCCGAGCCGATCTCGGCTTTGAAGCCGATGCTCTTGCGCCCGATGCGGCTCTCGATGATCTTGTCGAGGA
>DATLVO010000185.1:0-2914 GCA_035577485.1 Verrucomicrobiia bacterium | reverse complement strand
GAGGCCGGCCCACGGTCCGTCGGTGCCCGGCGTCGCGCTCACACGGCGGACGGCGAATCGGTCGATTCGGCCACCGACCACCGTCAGGATCGCCGGCTGGAGCGTCAGCGCGGACGCGACCGCCAGCCCCACCACGACAGCGCCCGCGATCCCGACCGAGCGCAGGATCATGAACTCGAAGAGCACGAGCCCGGCGAGCCCGAGGAGCACGGTCAGGCCGGAGAAGAAGACGGCCCGGCCCGCGGTCGCAACCGTCGCCTCGACCGCTGCGGCGACGCGCTCTCCGGCCGGCTCCCCGACCCGTGCCGCCATCTCCTCGCGAAAGCGGCTCGTCATCAGGAGGGAGTAGTCGACGCCGAGCCCCAGCCCCAGCAGGGTCGCGAGGTTCAGGACGAAGATGCTCATCGGGGTCAGGCTCGCGACGACGAAGATCGCGGCCAGCGCGACGATCACCGCCGATCCGCCGACGATGAGCGGGATCGCCGCCGCGACGACCGACCCGAATACGAACAGGAGCGCGATCGCCGCAAGCGGCAGCGACACGACCTCGCTCCGACGGAGGTCGGACTCCGATACGGACTGGACGTCGCCGTAGAAGGCGGGCCCGCCGGCGAGCTGGACCTCGAGCCCGGCGGGATGGCCGAGGGCCGAGCGGATCCCCGGCAACGCCGCCGGCGAGTCGTCCGGGGCGATCGACAGGAACACGACGTCGTAGGCCGTGTGCCGATCCTGCGAGACCTGTCGCGGGGCGAGGGTATGCGGCAGGATCCGGACAACGTACTTCGCCTCGGGGACGTGCCGGATCGCGTCTGCCGCCGCCGCTTCGAACGCCGGGGTGCCTGCGAGCGCCGTGTCGCTGTGCAGGACGACGACGACCGCCGATGGTGGCGCGCCCAGCTCCTGCTGCAGGAGCGCCTTCGCCCGGGCGGATTCGAGATCATCGAGGATGAACCCGCCGGCCCGCAGCTGGCCGACGACCTGTGGGGCCAGGGGGATCGCGGCGAGCAGCACGACCGCCCAGACGACGACGATCGCCCAACGCCGCCGAACGGCGAACCGCCCGAGCCGCGCGAACACGTTGGGCGCGAACGCACGCGTACGCGGTTTTGGGGAGGTGGTCACGTCGTGTTCATGCTATACACGGATACGACCTAAGGGTCCGATGGGGGGCCCCAGGGAGACGTCCATCACGGCCGGAGCTCGCGCCGATCCGATCCATCCATCAGCGTCGACCGGCCGGTCTCCGTGGGAGGCCATGGCCACGTGGGCCCAGGCGCTCGCGGCCCGCGTCGCCTTCGACCAGCCAACCCAGCACGTCGCCGTTCTCGTCCATGACCCGGACGCCGGGGCGCTGCGTCTCGTCGGCCAGGTCTGGGGCGCGGGCGAGGACATCGGCGAGGTCGTCGTGGGCGATTGGCTCGTTCCGCTCGAGGGCTCGGTCTGCGGCCGGGTGTACCGGACCGGAGCGGCCGCCCTGGCCGCGGACGTCGCGCTCGATCCCGACTATCTTCCGTTCCCGGGCGGGCGCTCGCGGTCGTCGCTGACGGTGCCGATCGCGTCGAACGAGGGTGTCGTGGGCGTGATCAATGTCGAGGCCCCGTGGATGTCCGCCTTCACGATCGCCGACTACGAACGGTTATCGGGGCTCGCGACGGCGGCGATCGATGAGATGCCCGGCCGCGACGACGACGCGGAGGTCGATCCGCCGGCCGCCTGACCGACGCCGTCGGGCTCGCTGAACGCCCGCCCCGGCTTCCCCGACACGCCGACTTCGGTCGAGCGGGGCACGGGTTCTGCTAGCATCAGCGGGCATCCCTGCCAGTCGCCAGCGAGGGCCCCGGTGCAGCTCTTCGTCATCTTCTTCCAGCGGCCGGTCGAGTTCGGAATCGCGACGGCGATCACCGTCGTGATGCTCCTGATCCTGCTCCGGTCGGCGATGTCGGCCGAAGGCCCGTCCCGTCTCGGCCGGATGATGGCACGGCCGACGAGCAAGTTCGTCTTCGGCTTCCTGTTCCTCGCCTGGGCCGTCACGTTCGGGATCGGGCTCCAGCTCGTCCCCCACGAGGGCGCCAACTCGCCGTACGGCGGCCTCGGCCTGATCGGCATGTTCACCGGCTTCTTCATCATGATGGGCTTCATCTGGTCGGTCATCGGCGAGTAGCCTGAGGCGACGTCCAGCTGGGGCATCGCCGATGCGCACCGACCGTGCCCGCGCCACCGTCGCGGGGCTCCTCGTCATCGTGGCTGCCGCCTGCTCGACGGCCGCGCCGTCGTCGGAGCCAGCGGGCTCGCCGCTGACCGCCACGACCCTCCGGGACTCGGTCCGCGTCTCGCTGGCCCTCGAGGGCCCGCCGCTCGCGGGACAGGTGTCGTGGGCTGACGGCCGGGTCGACAACCTGGGGCCGAAAGCGGTCCGCTGGTCTGGTGGCGGATGCAACGACCCGGTCGGGATCTTCATCGAGTTCGCCCGGGCATTCGACCCGGGCCGGCCCTGGCCGGGCCTCCTGGGGCGGTTCAAGGCGGTGGCGCTCGGCGCGGGCGGCGGCGGTCCCACGAACATCGGGTACGAGGAGCAGTCGCGGATCCGGCCGGCGGACCAGATCCCGATCGGGTGCCACGCCAACCTGCATGTCAATCAGCTCGCGGCCGGCGCGAGCCTTGCGATCCGGGCGGGCTGGAATGGAACGCTCGGCGGGCCTGCTCCGGCGCCGGCCGGGCCTGCCACTGTGACGGCATCCTTCGAGTTCATCGGGATCGTCGGGGAGGGCAGCGAGGACATCACCGCGACGAAGCCGATCAAGGTGGCCATCGACACCGCGGTCGTGGTTCCTGCTGCCGGCACGGGCGGCGGTGCCCCGGCGCCGCTCTCGCCCGCGCTTGCGATCGATGCGGCCCTCGCCGATCCGGAGTTCGC
>DATLVO010000184.1:0-4419 GCA_035577485.1 Verrucomicrobiia bacterium | reverse complement strand
CCTGACCGCCAGGGAGTCGGATCCGGCCGCGGCTGCCGAGCGGCTAACGACGGCATTGACCGAGATCGAGCGGCAGGGACGCAAGACGGAGGCGATCGCTCTCCGTCTCGACATCGGGCGCGTCCTGTCAGCGTTCGATCGATCGGCAGCCGCACAGCAGTTCTCTGCGGCCGCAGCCGATGCACGCGAGGCGGGCTCAATGGCCCTCCAGCGACTTGCCGACCATCGGCTCCGCGAGCTGGGGGTCCGGACCTGGGGCCGTGGACGCGCCAGCGCCCGGAAGGCGGACCCGGGTGGCGGGTCAGGAAACCCTTTGTCGGAGCGTGAATTCGAAGTCGCTCGCCTGGTCATCCAGGGGGCGAGCAACCCCGAGATCGCCGCGCAGCTCTACCTCTCGCGCAAGACCGTGGAGCGCCACGTCTCGAACGCGCTGGCGAAGGTCGGCGCCCGGAATCGGACCGAGCTCGCTCACCGGCTGAGGGAGATCTACCCCTCCCTCTGAACCCGCCGCGCGTCGCAAATGCGGGAGTTCACCGATGAATCGCGTCCCCCGCGGTCGATACCGTCCGGCGTGGATGAGCCGAATGGCTCACGACCCGAGACGAAGGAAGGAGACATTCCGATGACCGCAGGACAGAGCACGCGACGACTGGCCAACGTGACGGTCGCTCCGGCGGCGCTCGCGGCGCTGCTTGCCGCGACGCTCCTGGGTGGGGCCGTGATCGGCGCGGGAGTCACGAAGCAGCTCGGCTCGAACGGTCCAGGCCCCGCCGCCATCGGTGAGGCGCAACCGGCCGGAGCCTACGATGCCGCCGGGTTCCGAGCCCAGCACGGCCCGCTGGCGCCAGGGACCGATCTCGATGGCGCCGCGTTCCGATCTGAGTACGGCGCCGTCGCGGACCAGCCCGCCTCCAGCGTACTCGAGCAGGACCGATGGAATCGCCACGGCGGACGGTAGCTTGCGGCGGTGCGAGCGAGGCAGGATCCGGTCATCGCGGTCGAGGGGCATGGGCTCCTCGACCGCGAACATGTGCCGTGGGTCGACGGCGGCGCTACGGAGTTCGCGAGAGCTGGCCTCGAGCCGCGCCCGTCGGGAACTCGGCGTTGTGGGTGTTCACGTAGTAGTCGGACGGGTGCTCGATGATGTCCAGCGCGAGGCTCCGCGCCACGCCGGTCACGCAACCGGACCCGCTCGAGGGACCGGTCGGCGGCAGTGGAACGACGACCGGGCCGGCCACGCCCGCAACGGCGTGATGGATGTGGGCTGCGAAGATCGGGGTCGCGGCCCCGGTCACAGACCAGCTGTAGCAGACCGTGCCCGTGCCCGGGTTGACCCAGACCGTGGCCGTTCCGGATGCATCGGGATCGCCGGTCGGCACCTCGGCCGCCCCGGCCAGGGCGGTCGTGAACGGACGTCCTCCGGCAAGGACCGGCGATGCCACGAAGAGGCCGACGGCGAGCACCGTGATGACGAGCGCGGGACCGAGCAATCGACGGGTGCGCATGGGTCACTCCTCCCTGCGTACAGGCCCGGCGGTGCGGGCGGGGCTCGCGGCACCGCCGTTGATTACCGTACGCCAGAGTCGCCGGCCGCGGTTTGCGACCTCCGACCGGCGCGGCCCGGCTCGGGCTCGTCCCTCAGGCCCGAGTGTCCGGGGCCTTCGGGTGCGGCGCCGGCCCGTGGATCACCTCGAACTTGGTCGTGTTCGTCGGCACGTCCATCTCCCCGTCGCGGAGGACCAGGTCGAGCGACCCGCCGCCCGCGCGGAGGTTGCGGATCGTCAGCGCCGGCAGCCAGGACGGCAGCGCCGGGTTGACGTAGATCCGCGAGCCGCTCGCGTCCGTGGTCGCGTGGATGCCGGCGAGGATCGCGATCAGTCGGATCACGGAACCTGCCGCCCACGCCTGGGGGACGTTCGCGCCGGGGTACTGGACCGGGAAGCTCGCCTCGGACTTTGGGAGGCCTGCGAAGAGCTCCGGCAGGCGGTAGCCGGACAGCCGATCCGCGGCGTCGAACGTGCCCTTCGCGACCTTCGCCGCCTCGGTGTCGAACCCGTAGCGCCGGAAGCCGCCGGCGATCATCGCATTGTCGTGCGGCCAGACGCTCCCGGTCTGGTAGCTGAACGGGTTGTACGCCGGATGGTCCGACGAGAGCGTCCTGACGCCCCAGCCCGACCACATGTCATCGGCCAGCAGCCGTTTGACGACTCGGCCGGCGCGCTCGGGCGGGACGATCCCGGACTGGAGGAGGTGGCCGGCGTTCGAGGCCACCGAACGAATCTGCTTCTTCGACCCGTCGAGGCCGAGGGCGTACGTCCCCTCCGCCTCCCACCACATCCGCTCATTGACCCGCTCGAACAGGACGCGCGCCTCGCGCCGCAAACGGCGGGCATCCTTCGGCCGGCCGAGGATCTCGTAGATGTCGCCCATCCGGAGCTTCGCGTCGTAGACGTAGCCCTGGAGCTCGCAGGTCGCGATTGGCAGGCTTGCAAGCCTGCCGTCGGCCATCGGGATCGCGTCGCCTGCGTCCTTCCAGCCCTGGTTGTAGTAGCCGTGGGTCGAGCGGGTCTTGTACTCCTGGAACCCGTCCCGGTCGCGATCCCCGTAGCGGTCGATCCAGCGCAGGGCCGCCTCCGCGTTGTCGAGGTAGCGCCGCAGGATCGACTCGTCGCCGAGCCACTGGTGCAGGTAGGACAGGACGATGATGAACAGGCTCGTCGCGTCGTGGGTCCCGTAGTAGGGCGTGTACGGCAACAGCCCGAGCTGGGTCAGCTCGCCGTGGCGCACCTCGTGCGGGATCTTGCCGGGCTCCATGTCCCGCTCAGCCTCATCGTCGGTTGCTTGGAGCGCGCTGAGCCGGCGCAAGGCGCCCGACGCGAACTCCGGGTAGCCGGAGATCGACTGCATCGACACGACGAGCGTGTCCCGGCCGAACAGGGTCACGAACCACGGCACGCCGGCCGCCGGGATGACCACGCCACGTTCGAAGGTCGGGTCCTCGAGGCGGAGCGCGTCGAGATCGCGGATCGCCTGCTCCCAGGTCCGGCGGACGGTCCAGTTCGGCGTCTCGATCGAGACTGTCGGGAGCCTCGGCCGATCCTTCGGCTGGCCGATATCGACGGCGTTGCAGGGCAGGGTTGCCGGTCGCCGGCGACCCGACGTGCGGCCGTCGGCGCCGGTGTACGGAAGCCATTTCAGGCAGGTGTGCCAGACGCCCTTCGGCGCGATCTTCGCGACGAAGACAAGGCGGCCGTTCGCGTACTGAACGGGGGAACCGGCTTTCTCGACGGCGACGACGAGGTGGCGGACGAAGGTCGAGTTCACGTAGGTCGCGCGGAGCTCGCCGCGCGATCGGAACCAGCGGGTGTTGAGCTCGCCGCGGCGGACGAGCCGATTGCTGCGGACGTCGAAGATGTCGGCGAAGTCGGAGTCGATCGCGACCTCGATCGTCAGCCGGACCGGCCGGCGCGCGTAGTTGACGATGTCGAGGTCCTCGTGGACGCCTTCGGCGACCGTCCGATCGAGCCGGATCGAGAGCGTCTGCCGGTCGACCGGGCCGACGTCGTCGATGAACGCGTCGTTCGTGTACTCGAACCGCGCCGAGAAGAACTGGATCGGCGCGGAGCTCAGGAGGAGTGGCCGCCCGCCGTTGATCCACAGGTCCCAGCCCGAGATCATCCGCGTGTCGCGGGTGAAGAAGCCGTCGTCGGGCCCGCCGAGGATCCGTCCGTCGGGCTGGCAGACGAGGAACCGGTCGTCCCGGTTGATCGTGATTGCCGGCGCGCCGACCTGGACCGGGAACGTCACTCCGGGAGTCTACCCAGCCCAGACGCCGGCGTTCTGCCCTCGACCTTGTCGGGTGCGACCGGGCGCGAGGGGCTTTTCACGAGGGGTACGATTCTTGTTCCGCCGAGGGTCGATGCCGGAGAGATGGGAGGATCCGGGATGCGACTCATGAAATTGCGCGTCTTGCTCGCTGCAGGAGCGCTCGCCATCGCCACGCTGGGAGCGATGACGAGCGGGGTGGCGGCCTATGGCCGCTCTGACGGCCCGCTGGCCCAGATCGAATTCTCCGCGAACTGCAACAACCCGAGCTACCCCCTGTGCGCTCCGCCCCCGGCCGGCTTCGGCCTCGGCGGGGTCTGGCTGTGGATCGAGATCGACACCGGCGGCACCGGCGACATTGCCGGCGCAGGCTGCGGCCATGACCGGGCCGGCAGTGGCGGAGCCGGCTCGATCCGAGGTGAGATCACGTGGTGGCCGAGCACCGGGCCACAGGGGCTCGCCTTCGCGACCGATCCGAACAACCTCTATTACAACGTCGTCCTCGGCGATGGCGGCCCGCCCCTGTCGTTCCCCAGGACGGTCGGCCACTACTCCTTCATGCCGGCACCCGGTGTGAACGTCCAGACGCAGATC
>DATLVO010000183.1:0-3173 GCA_035577485.1 Verrucomicrobiia bacterium | reverse complement strand
CGACTGGACGAGCTGGATCGTCCGGGCCAGGATCGCCGGCTCGTCGGCAAGCGGGATCCCGGCGTTGACGTCGAGCATGTGGGCGCCGGCCTCGACCTGGGCGAGCGTGTCGCGCTCGACTCGGCTGAAGTCGCCGGCCTTCATCTCCTCGGCCAGGAGCTTCCGGCCGGTGGGGTTGATCCGCTCGCCGATGATCACGAACGGGCGGTCGTCGCCGATGACCACATCGCGTGTGGCCGAGCCCACGACCGTCAGGGTCATGCGTCGGCCTCGGCGGCCGTGCCGGTCGCAGGCGCTGCTGCGCCGGCAGTCGCGCCGCCGTTCCGGGCACCGGGCGTCTCGTCGTGGGCCGGCGCCAGGGACGGCCCGCCGGCGACGCCGCCGCTCTGGATCAGCTCGGCGAGGCGGTGCTTGTCGTACTCGGCTTCGAGCCGCTCGACCTCGGCGTTGACCTCGGCCTCGAGATCCTCGCCGCAGGCCCGCGCGACCTTCCGCCACTCCTCGATGTAGTCGTTGTAGGCGCGCTTGCCGGCCCGGCTGGCGGCCTTGTCGATCGCGACCTGGAACCGGGGATGGAGCTGGACCTTGCTCGCACGCCGGCCCTCACGGGCGAGGACCTGGGCCGGGATGTCGCGCCACCAGATCACGGTCAGGCTGGCCATCAGTTGGGCTCTCCCGTTGCGCGTGTCGCGGACGTGGCGAACGCCACGATCGGCGCCGCGAGGCCGATCGTCCCGGTCGGGCGATGCTCGAACGCGAGCCCGAGCCGCTCGGCCGCCCGGCGGGCCATGGCCAGGAGATGCGGGTCGTCGGTCTGGGCGAGGTACACGACGCGTGTGTAGTTCGCGAAGTAGACCGCCTCCAGCTCCGGGTGTCGATCGATGCCCAGGCCGCGGATCACCAGTCGCTCGAAGTTGCGGGCGAGGAAGTCGGTCAGCCAGAACGTGCCCGGCTCCTCCGCCGCCATCGCGGCGAAGACCGGCGAGCCGGCAAAGAACTCGTAGCAATGGGCGCCCGGCAGCCGCTCGACGCCCTCGGACGCGAGGACCGGATCGAGCAGGCCGCCCGTCCCGCAGTCGGCGTAGGCGACGAAGATCCGCTCGTAGCCGTCGCGCCGCGCCTCGTGGATCCGCGCGCGAACGGCAGCGGGGATCCCGCCGGGCCGATTGTGGAGGTCGGGCGAGAGGCAGGCGACGTCGACGCCGGGCAGCGTCGCGGTCACCTCGACGAGCTCGCGCGCGAGCGCGCCGCAGCCGATGACCAGAGCGGTTCCTCGCTTGACGCCCCGCGGCTTTGGCGTCTCGATATCGACACCATCGTTATTTCGGCGGGTCGCGGCGCGTTTGCTCGACTGGTTGGATGAGCTCGGCGCATCGTCGAGCGTGGGCCAGGCAGCGTGGGTCGCCTGCGAGCCGCCTTGCGGCCGCCCAACCCGCCCGGATAGCAATGGCATCGATATCCGCCGCGTTTGGGAGGCGACCGAGGAGACGCGACTACGCCGCGGCACGACGCTCGTCGATGAGGCGGCGGGCCGTCTCGGCGGCCACGCCGGCGTCGCGGCAATAGGCGTCGGCGCCGACGGCCATCCCGAACTCCTCGTTGAGTGGCGCGCCGCCGACGAGGACGATGTAGTCCTCGCGCATCCCACGGTCCTTGAGGGTCTGGATGACGACCTTCATGTACGGCATCGTCGTCGTGAGGAGGGCGCTCATGCCCAGGATGTCGGGCTTGTGCAGCTCGAGCGCGGCGATGAACTTCTCGGCGTCGGTGTTGATCCCGAGGTCGACGACCTCGAACCCGGCGCCCTCGAGCATCATCCCGACGAGGTTCTTGCCGATGTCGTGGATGTCGCCCTTGACCGTGCCGATGACGACCTTCCCGACCGGCTCGGCGCCCGTCTCGGCGAGGAGCGGCCGCAGGATCTCCATCCCGGCCTTCATCGCGTTCGCGGCAAGCAGGACCTCGGGCACGAACAGGATCCCGTCGCGGAAGTCGATGCCGACGATCTTCATCCCCGCCACGAGCGCGTCGTCGAGGACCTTCGTCGCGGTGAACCCGCGCTGGAGCAGGATGTTCGTCCCCTCCACGATCTCGTCGCGCATGCCGTCGTACAGGTCGTTGTGCATCTGCTCGACGAGCTCGTCGTCGCTCAGAGCGGAGAGATCGATCTCCTCGTAGTCCGCCACATCGGTGCTCCCTGACGAGAACGGCCAAACGGGGGGTTCCACATCGTGGAACGGTGCCGTATGATGGAACGCAGGCCGAGAATCTAGCCCACGAGGCGCCGCGTGTCCAGAGTCCAATCGATCGAGCGAGCGTTCGCCGTCCTCGCGGCGTTGACAGACGGCCCCATCGGAGTGACGGAGGTCGCCGACCGGGCCGAGCTGCCGAAGTCGACAGCCGCCCGGATGCTCGCGTCCCTCGCCCGCGAGGGCGCTGTCGAGCAGGTCCCGGGCGGGACCCGCTACCGGCTCGGGCCACGGATCGAGTCGCTTGCAACCGGTGTCGTCGCCACGCGCAGCCTCGTGGCGGTCGCCCGGCCCCATCTCGTGGAGCTCGCGGCCTCGATCGGCGAGGCGGCCGGCCTCTCGATCCCCGACGGCCGCGACGTCCACTACGTCGACCAGGTCGACACCGCGAACCCCGTCGCGATCCGCGACTGGACCGGCTCGCGGATCCCGATGCACGCGGTCTCCTCGGGGCAGGTGTTCCTCGCGAACGCGTCGGCCGCCGTCCTCGATCGATACCTCGCGGAACCGCTCGCAGCGATGACCCCGCAGACGATCGTCGATCCGGAGGCCCTCCGCGAGCGCCTCCGGATCGTGGCGCTGGGCGGCTTCTCCTGGGTCCACGACGAGTTTGCCGAAGGGATCTCGTCGGTCGCGGCCGGGATCGCCGACACCTCGGGCGAGGTCGTCGCCGCAGTCCACGTCCACGGCCCGTCCTATCGCTTCCCGCCGCCCGGCCGGGCGGCAGGGGTCGGGCGCCATGTTGTGACCGCCGCGGGACGGATCGGTCGGACGCTGCGTCAGGCGGCCGGCTGACGCTCCGTCGCGCTCGTGCTCGCGGTCGAGGACGCGATCGTCAGATCGTCCCACCCATCCGCGATCGGTTGCCCGGCACGTTCCCCTTCGGGGCGGCTTCGCCCAGGCGGCCGGCAAGCGGCCAGACCC
>DATLVO010000182.1:0-3095 GCA_035577485.1 Verrucomicrobiia bacterium | reverse complement strand
GCTGGGTCGGGACGGTTTCAGTAGGTTTCGAGATAGCGCGACAGCTCCCACGAGCTGACCTGGGTCCGGTACTCGTCCCACTCCGCCCGCTTCGCGGAGACGTAGTGCGAGAGGACGTGATCGCCGAGCGCGGCGCCGATGACGGAATCCGCCTCGAGTTCGTCGATCGCCTCGCCGAGCGTGCCCGGCAGCTCGCGGATCCCCTTCTCGGCGATCCGGGCGGCGTCCATCTCGAACAGGCTCTCCTCGACAGGCTCGCCGAGGCTCAGGCCCCGCTCCACGCCGTCGAGGCCCGCCGCGATCATCGCGGCGAAGGCGAGGTAGGTGTTCGACGAGGGATCCGGGCAGCGGACCTCGATCCGCGTCCCCTCGATCGACTTGCCCGGCGATACCTTCGGGACCCGGATCAGGGCCGAGCGGTTCGTCCGACCCCAGGTCAGGTACGTCGGCGCCTCGTAGCCGGGCACGAGCCGCTTGTAGCTGTTCACGAGCGGCGCCAGGATCGCGATCATCCCGCGGGCGTGGGCGAGGATACCGGCCATGTAGGAGCGGGCCACCTCGGACAGGCCGTACTTGTTGTCCGGGTCGGCGAACGCGTTCCGCGACTCGTCGATGGACCACAGGCTCTGGTGCGTGTGCATGCCGGAGCCGTTGATTCCATGGATCGGCTTCGGCATGAACGTGGCGTAGAGGCCGTGCTGCTGGGCGATCGCCTTCAGGGCGAACTTGAACGTGATCGCGTTGTCCGCGGTCTTCAGCGCATCGGCGTACTCGAAGTCGATCTCGTGCTGGCCGGCGGCGACCTCGTGGTGGGCGGCTTCGACGCGAATCCCGAACGCCTCGAGGGCGTCGACCATGTCCTGGCGGACCTCCTGGGCGAGATCGGTCGAGAAGTCGAAATAGCCGGCCTCGTCATGGGGCAACGGCGCGATTCCGCCGGTCTCGTCACGCCGGAACAGGAAGAACTCGAGCTCAGGGCCGGTGTTGACGACGTAGCCGAGCTTCCGTGCCCGCTCGACCTGGCGACGGAGGACGCCCCGCGGGTCGCCGACGAACGGCTCGCCATTCGGGGTGAACACGTCGCAGATGACCCGGGCCGTGCCCCGCGGGCCCGCAGCCGCCTGCCACGGGATCTCGGCGAACGTGGACATGTCCGGCATCAGGTACTGGTCGCTCTCGGCGATCCGGGTGAAGCCCTCGATCGAGCTGCCGTCGAACCACGTCCCGTGGCGAACCGAGCCCTCGAGCTGGTGGATCGGGATCGTGACCGCCTTGACGAGGCCGAGGATGTCGGTGAACTGGAGCTGGACGAACCGGATGCCGCTCTCCCGCGCCGCGGCGATCTTCTCGGCTCCGTCGACTTCCTCGCGCGCGATCACCACCGATCGTGCCTCCTCGGTCCTGTCGGGCGTCCTGACGGTCATTCGCGGCCGGTCTTGTGCGTGACGCACGAGTCCCGGTCGCCGGACGGGGTGTCGTCAGGATACCGCGGAGCTGGACGGCGGTGAAGGTTGCGGCGGTGGGTTGAAGTTATTCATCTTGCACAAGTCTAAGGGCGAGGGCGAGCGGCAACCGGAGCTCGGGATCGGCGAGCCGCCAGCCGGTCACCTCCTCGATCCGGCGGACGCGGTACGCGACGGTGTTGCGGTGGACGCCGAGCTCGTCGGCTGCCTCGGCCAACCCGGGCTGGTCCAGCACCGCCCGGAGCGTGGCCAGGCGCTCGCGCCGGACGTCGGGGCGGCCGCGCAGCAACGGCGCCAGGAGGGCCCGTGCCTGGCGGGCGCCGTCCGGCAAGTTGTGCAGGTTGCCCAGCAGCCGATAAGCCGGCAGACGGCCGGCGCGGGCAACCGCCGGCGGCTCGTTGAGCGCCTCCGCGGCCTCGAGCGTGGCCCGGGCGTCAGCCTCCGCGGCCGACCGGCCGCCGGCCTCCGCGAACGGGCGGGAGACCGCGACGATGCGGCCGAGCAGCCCGCCGATCCGCCCGGCGAGGGCGACGCCGTCGGGGTCCGCGGCGTCGAGCGCGGCGACGACCCGGAGCTCGACGCTCTGGACGTCGCCGCGGAGGCTCAGCCGGCGAGCCGGGGCCAGCGAGCGGAGATCGCGGCGAAGCGCCTCCCGGCGGTCGGCCTCGCGACGAGCGGCGTCGCTCCCCGGAACCGAGGCGGCGATCACCTCCTCCGGATCGGGTGGGGCCTGGCGGGCAACGATCACGACCCAGGGCGGCCCATCCGCCGGGAGCACCTCGCGTCGCGCTCCCTCGATCGCCCTGCCGAGGGCCTCGTCACGAGCCAGCTCGAGGGCGACGAACCCGGCGATCCGGGCCGTGGCGACCCGCTCGAGCTCGGTCGCCGGCCGGTCTCCGAGCAGCGCCAGCGCGCCCGCGGCGTCCGGCTCGCCGCCGGGCATCGGCAGGGTCACCCGGGCCGATGCGGTTCGCCGCCGACCGTGATACGCGGCCGCCGCCGCGGCGGCGTCGGCAACGCCGGGTGGCGCGTGGACGGCGAGGGTCGCGCCGCGCCGTCCCTCGATGGCGATCGCCCGCCCGAGGAACCCGGCGATCGCCGCGGCCAGCCCATCCGGTCCGCCACCACCGAGGGCGACCTGCTCCAGGCGGCTCTCGAGCAGCGTCGCTTGGCGCTCGAGCTCGGCGCGGTGGTTCACCAGGAAGCCGATCACGCTGCGTTCGATCGCGCCCGGATCGCCCACGCCCGCGTCGAGAACCGGCAGCCCGGCCGTGGCCGCGATCTCGCGCAACCCCGCCGCGGCGGCCGGCCCGGCAGTGGCATCGCCCACGACGATCAGCCCGGCGATCTCCGCCTCGACGCACCCGCGGACGAGCGCCGTAACCCCGTCGCGATCCGGGGCGACGACGGCCAGGGCCGCCAGCGGGACGATCGCGACATCGCCCGGCTCGAGGGCGTCGAAGGCCGGCACCCGGGCCCGCATCAACCGGACCCAGGCGAGGTCCCGCGAGCTGACGATCCGCCGGCCGGATCCGCCACCCACGTCCACGGGACGGGCGCTCGGGAGGACGGCCGCGCGGAGCTCGTCGAGCGTGGCCATGGCCGCGTCAGCCGTTCGCGCCGGATGGCGGG
>DATLVO010000181.1:0-11516 GCA_035577485.1 Verrucomicrobiia bacterium | reverse complement strand
GAATCCTTCGGCGGGAAGTCCGCGGCCGCGGCGGGCGCCGCCGAGAACGCGAGCAGGGTCGCCGCCAGCAGCGACGCGAGAGCCAGGAGGGGACGGGAGGCGCGCAGTCGTCCGATCATGCCGGTAGGGTGGACGGGCCGGTGACCGGATGCAACCCCACGAGGGAGCGCGCGAGTGCAGTACGAAGGGGCCAGCAGGTCCGGTGGCCGTCCGGTGTCGTGTCGGGCGCTCGCTCAGCCGACCGTGACCGGCAGCCGGACTTCGATCCGCGTCCCCTGGCCCGGCGGACTCGTGGCCGCGATCGTCCCGCCGTGGAGCTCGACGAGGCCGCGGGCGATCGCGAGGCCGAGCCCGGTGCCGCCCGTCGTGGTCGAGCTGCTGAACCGCTCGAAGACGTGCGGGAGCAGCTCCGGCTCGATACCGGTTCCCGTGTCGGCCACCACGAGCTCCACCCACGACCCATCGAGGCGGCCCGTGATCCGGATCGTGCCACCGGCCGGCGTGTGGCGGATCGCGTTGCCGACGAGGTTGCCGAGGACCTCCCGGATCCGGACCGGATCGATGTCGAGGAGGGGGACTCCGTCATCGACGTCCGCGTGGACGGCGACGCCGGCAGACCCGGCGGCCGGCTCGAACGCCGTCGCCACGTCCGTCGCGAGGATCGCGAGATCCGTGGGCTCCCGGTGGAGGGACAGCGACCCGGCTTCGGACAGCGCCAGGGTCCGGAGGTCCTCGACGAGCCGGGTCAGGACCTTCGTCTCGTCGAGGATCGCCGTGAGGTGCGTCTCGTCGGCCGGGTGGACCCCGTCGATGATCGCCTCGACATTGCCCTGGACGACGGCGAGCGGCGTCCGCAGCTCATGGGTCACGTCGGCCAGCAGGCTCCGCCGCTGGGCCTCGTCCGTCTCGAGGCGGGCAGCCATCGTGTCGAACGCCCGGACGAGGTCGCGGACCGGTCGCGGTCCGCGGACGGGTTGCCGGACCCGGGCCGAGTAGTCGCCGGCCTCGAGGCGCGAGGCCACGTCGACGAGCTCGTCGAGGACGGCGCCCGAGCGGCCGACCGAGCGCGCGGTGTGGACGAGCGTCCACACGATCGCGAGGCCGACGGCGATCGCGACGACCCGGATGAACGCCCCGGCCGGACCACCGGCCGTCAGGATCCCGCCGACGAAGTGGGTCGCCAGCGAGGCGAGCCCGATGAAGCCGATGAGGAACACCAGGCCGAAGAGGCAGCCGAAGCCCCGCCACGGCGCCCGCCGGCCGGTCGGCGGCCACGCCTCGTCCTCGGGCCACCACGGTGGACGTGGGCCGTCGGGCGGCGGTCCCCAGCCGCCATACCGGCGTCGCCGCCGCATCACGGGCGGTCGTCGACGAAGCGGTAGCCCACGCCGTAGACGGTCAGGACATGCTCGGGCCGGCGCGGATCCGGCTCGAGCTTGCGGCGGATGTTCTTGATGTGGGTGTCGATCGCCCGCTCGTACGAGTCGAAGGCGACGCCATGGACCGCGTCGAGGAGCTGTGATCGGGTGAAGATCCGGCCGGGCTGGCGGGCCAGAGCCGCGAGGAGCTGGAACTCCGTCGGGGTGAGGTCGATGGTCCGGCCGCCGAGATCGGCCCGCATCCTCGGCACGTCGAGGATCAGCTCGCCGGCCCGGACGATCTCGTCCGTTGACGGCTCGCCACGCGTGTCGGCGCGGCGAAGGACCGCCCGGACGCGGGCGACCAGCTCGCGTGGGCTGAACGGCTTGGTCAGGTAGTCGTCCGCCCCGAGCTCGAGCCCGAGCAGCTTGTCGAGCTCATCGTCGCGGGCCGTGAGCATGATCACCGGCAGGTTCGAGTCCCGCCGGATCCGGCGGGTGACGTCGAGACCGTCGAGGCCGGGGAGTCCGAGGTCGAGGACGACGAGGTCCGGTTGCTCGCGTCGGACGACGCCGAGCGCCGCCTCGCCGTCCGCGGCCGTCCGCACCGCGAAACCCGCGTGCTCGAGGTAGTCGCGGGCCAGGTCGACGATCTTGGGCTCATCGTCGACGACGAGGATCGTCTTCATCGCCGTTCATCCTACGGGTCGCGGGGTCGCGTCAGGGACGGAGAGGGAGAGGCGCGGTTGCTGCGCCTCTCCCGTGCGAGCTCAGCTTCCGGTCGGCTTGTCGCCGCTCCCGGCCTGGCCCTTGTGCCATTCGTCGTGGATCTCCCGCGCCCGGCTCTCCCAGGGGCTGCCGCGCCAGTCGCCGTGGCCCTCGCCGCGGCCGTGGCCGTAGCCGCCCGGTCCCCAGCCGCGCCGTCCGCCGAACGCCGCCCGGATGAGGGCGAAGACGAGGAACAGGAACAGCAGGGTCCCGAAGAAGCCGAAGAAGCCGTGACCGAAGCCCCAGCCGTACCCGACATACGGGGCGACGGGGTAGCCGCCGGGCGTGACGACGACATTGCCGGTCTGGGCGAGGCCGGTGCTGACGCCCGCGTCGTAGGCCATCACGCCGATGCCGACGATGGCGCCGATCACGACGATGGCGAGGAAGATTCGGGCGACCGATCGTCCGTTCATGTGAATTCGTTCTCCTTTGGTTGGCTCCGTGGATCGATGGCTTCATCCTCGGACCCGGTTGTGGAGCGAATGTGTGGACGGCGCGGAGAGACCGCGGAGGATCGGCCGCGGGAGGTCGGCGTCACGCAGGACCGTCGCCGGATCCGGGATGGTCGATCCGGGGGATGACGGCACTTGCCTTCCGGGTGATACTTTGGTCGCGAGGTCCGTCACCGGAAGCTCAATCCCAGACGCCGCCCCCCAGGCAGAGAGCCCCGACCCGCTCGGCTTGCGCTCACCGCAAACCGCCTCGCATCCGCGACTCCACCCTGCGCCTTGCTCTGCCCGGACCCGGCTGTGTCGATCGTCGTCGTCGCGTGGTCAGCGCGACGTCCGGCAGACAGGAGGCATGAGTCTTGCTCGGTTCATCGAACGGCGCCCAGCGGGCGTCCCGCCGCTCCCATCTCCGATCCCTCACGGCGCTTGTCCTCGCCGGCACCGTCCTCGGGTCCCTCGCCGCGGCCCCGTCCGTCGCCGCCACCACCGCCGGCACCGTCCGGATCCCGGCCGTCACGACTCTGACGACGACCACCATCGATCGGCCGTGGCTCTCCGTCGAAACGTTTGAGCTCGCCCTCGTCAACTGCACTCGCACCGGTGGCTGGGTGCTGAAGGACGGGACGTGCAGCGGGTACGGCAGCGGCCGCTACAGCGCGTATGTCCGCCCGCTCGTGCGCTCGATGGCCATCTCCGACCGCGTCAGCCGCCCGTACGCGAAGCTGCTCGCCGTGCGGAACCTGTGCTCGCATTTCGCCGATCACGACCCCGGGTACCGTCTTCGCCGAGCGGGCTTCCTCCACTGGACGTGGGGCGAGAACATCGGCTGTCGCGACGGGTACTCGAGCGCGAAGGCTGCGGTCCTCGCCTCGCACCTCTACATGCAGGCCGAGAAGGCGACCAACGGGGGCCATTGGAAGAACATCAAGAACCCGGCCTATTACTGGATCGGGATCGGGGTCTGGCGCTACGGCAGCCGGACGCGCGTCGTCACCGACTTCTACAAGTGACCCACGGGTCGCGATGACGGAATCGAGGCCCGGCCGGCAGGCCGGGCCTCATCGATTCTCGGTGAGCGGCGCTGCGTCGTCGCCGAATCAGTGGAGGGCGAGCGCCCGGCGGCTGAGCTCGTACGCGCGGGCGTGGTCGCCGGCTTCGGCCGCAAGCTCGCTCCACTCGGTGAGGACCTCGCGGAGCCGGCTCGTGGGACCCTGCTCGGCGAGCTCCGTTGCGTTCTCGAGCAGCGTCGTGGCCGTCGCCGCGTCGCCCCGCCGGCGAGCGGCCCGGGCCCCCGTCAGGAGCGCCGACAGCTCAGCGCGCGTGTTCCCGACGCGATGCGCCTCGTCGGCGGCGTCGGCCGCGAGCGTCGCTGCTCGCTCATGGTCGTCGCGGCTGAGGGCGATCTGGGCCTCGGTGTCCCCGATGTGGGGCAGCCGGAAGGTGTCGCCGACGGCTTCGAGACCCGAGCGTGCCGTCGCCGCGTGTCGCGCGGCTTCGCCGAGGTTGCCGAGCCCGAGATAGGTCATCGCCAGCTCGCCCTCGATCGCGGCGGCTTCGCCGCGAGCATCGATCGCCCGGAACAGACTCAGGCTCTCGATCCCGGTCCGAATCGCGATCTCCAGGTCGCCGGCGAGCCGATGCGCATAGGCGAGCGAATGGAGGAGGGTCGCCCGCCGCCGATCGTCGAGGTCGACCCCGAGCGCCCGGGCCTCCTCGAGCAGGCCGATCGCCGTCGTCGGGTCGCCGGCATGCGTTGCGACCGCCGCCAGGGCGATCAGGGTTCGCACACGCAGGTCGGGATCGGCGTCAACGCCGGCCTGAGCCGCGAGGAGCTCCTCCAGGAGCGCTCGAGCCCGGATCGGATCGTCGGCGGTGTGGTGTCCGGCCGCCAGCCAATACGTCGCGCGGCGCGCCTCGAGATGACGGTTGCTGGCCTCGAGCAGGGCCTGGGCCTCCGTCGCGGCCGTGATCGTCTCCAACGGCCGACCGAGGCGATGCATCGCCTCCGCGAGTCCAAGCATCGACATGCCGCGCTCGAGGCCGGCGGGTCCGTCGTCGAGGATCGACTGGAACCGATCGGCGGCCGCCTGCCAGTCGCCGCTCGCCAGGCGCAGCTCCGCCTCGATCCTTCGCCAATGGGTGTCCTCGTCCGCGAGGAACTCGCCAGGGACCGTGCCGAGCCGTCGGGCCAGGAAGCGGAGGGCGGCCATCGAGGGCTTGATGAGACCGTTCTCGAGGGCGCTGATGTAGGCCTTCGTGTAGCGCGGCTCCGCCAGCTCCCGTTGTGTGAGGCCCGCCCGCGTTCTCGCGGCCTTCAGCCGGGCCCCCACTTGTCGAGCGAGATCGAGATCCTCGGCCGCGAGGCTCCGACGGGTACGGGTCGTGGTCGGCATGTCGCGCGGATCATACGCGTTCGTACAAGCCGCAATTGACTCAGTCCGCGGCGCGGTCCGCTCCTGGGCGGCGTCTTCGGGCGTGTCACTCGTGACGAACGGGTTTATCAATACTTGCGCATTGCGCCACCGTCTCTACCATGAGCGGTGCTTCCTCGTGCCTCGGGCTCGGGCCGAAAGGAGCACCTCCAGTGCGAATCCACCGAGCCCGTGCCTTCCTTGCGTCAATCGCGTTCGCGGCTACCGCCCTCCTGGTATCGGTCGCAACCGTCCTTGCCGACGGCGGCGGACCAGGGCCCATCCCGAGGTAAGGGACCGAGCCCCCCGGACCCAGAGACCCCCAGTCCAACATCAGCCCGGCCCGAGGCTCGAGGATCAGCGCGCCCCGGTGCGTCGCAGGCTCTGACTCAGCGCGAGATCAGGCCCGCGCCCTCGGCTGCCACCACCAGGACGACCGCCAGCACGATGAGGATCGCGACGGCTTCCCACGTCGCCCGCTCGCTCGGCCGCCGCAGCCGCGAGGACCGACGCCTCGAGGGATCCGCCTCGATCATCCGCTGACCCGCCTCGACAACGCCGCCCGCTCCCGCCGCCGTCGCGCGGTCAAGGGACGGGCGAGATCCACGATCTCCTGGGCCCGGTCCCGCGATCGTGCGTCGAAGAACATGCTCACGGCCTCCTGGCCGCCGACCCAGATCGCGATCCGACCCGACGGCGGGACGCCAGGCTCGAGCCGGATGTGGCTGACGAGCTCGAGGGGGAATGACTGCAGTCCGCTGCGTGGGCGGCGCTCCTGGCCGTCGCGCGCCAGGATCAGGCGCTCGGAGGTGACGAAGAGCATCGCGCCGATCCCCCGCAGCGAGGCAAGGAGCTCCTCGGCGCGGTCAAGGTCTGGAGCGATCTCCTCGGGGCCAGCGTCCGTCGGGGCGGACGCCACCGGTCTCGCCGGCACGCCCGTCGGCGCGATCGATCGGCGCGGCAGGCGATTCGTCAGCTTCCGGTCCTCCCTGTCGAGTGCGGCCGTTGACCGGCCGGCGCGGCAAGGATACGGCATGAGATTGGAATTAGTGGACCGTCGGCTCTCGACCGTCCCACGCGCGAGCGTCGTGACGGATCGGCCTCAGGAGCGGCGACGGGCGTCCGTGCCCGGAATGCCACGCCGCTCGAGCTCGGCGGCGAGGGCCTCGAGGTCGTCGGCCGGCAGGTAGACGGCCGGAACCCGGAACGGGCCCCACCGCACGCGCTCGCGGAAGTCGACGCGGACGCCGCCATGGGGGCTGCCGCCGAACGTCACGTCGCCGTGGCGGTTGCTGCGCCGGACACCGATCGCCGTGATCCACAGCCACGGACCCTCGATCCGCCAGCTTGCCAGGTTCGCGACGGGCGTCCGGAACCGGTACCAGCCGAAGCGGACGTCGAGATCGCCGTCCAGATCGACCCACGCGTTGTCGCGGCGGACGCCGAAGAACATCAGGACCGGCCACGAACGGCGACCGACCCGGATCGGGAAGCGGACCGAGGGCATCGTCGCCAAGGGTAGGCGAGAAGCCCGAAAACGACGCAGCGCAGCCCGGCTGCACACGATGTGTCAATACCCGGGGTCAGTATTGACACGTGCGTGGTAGGATGGCGTCGTACGGCTTGTCAAGACTTGACAAGCCCCTCCTCAGGTCCGGTCGGTCGTGGGAGGAACGGTCTGGCGCGGGAGTGCGGGACCCCGCGCGAATGGAGCCCGACGCGATCGGGCGGGAGGTCGATTTGGCGGTCGGCGTCGCAGCCGAGGTCAAGAACAAGCTCAGCGTCGTCGACGTCGTCGGCGAGACGGTGCAGCTGAAAAAGGCCGGCACGACCTTCAAGGGCCTGTGCCCGTTCCACGGCGAGAAGACCCCGTCGTTCACGGTCACCCCGGGCCGTGACACGTGGAAGTGCTTCGGCTGCGGCGAGGGCGGCGACATCTTCAGCTTCGTGATGAAGCGCGACGGCCTGTCGTTCCCGGAGGCGCTCAAGGTCCTGGCCACCAAGGCCGGCGTCGAGCTCGACGAGCGCACGAGCCGCGAGGACGCCCACAAGGCGCGGCTGCGGGACGTGCTCGAGAGCGCGATTGCCTTCTATCACGCGGTCCTGACCGGATCGAAGACCGGCCAGGCTGCGCTCGACTACCTCCGCGGCCGGGGCTTCGCCGACGAGACGATTCAGAAGCAGCAGCTCGGCTACGCACCCGGCGGCTGGGACACGCTCGCCCGCCAGCTGGCCGCGAAGCGCCAGGTCCGCGCCGACGACCTCGTCGAGGTCGGGCTCGCCCAGGTCCGGCAGTCGGCTCGGGGCGGCGTCTACGACCGGTTCCGCGAGCGGGTGATCTTCCCGATCCGCGACATGAACGGCGGTCCGGTGGGCCTGGGCGGCCGGATCCTCGCGACCGCCGCGGCCACCGGCGACGACCGCGACCACGGTCCGAAATACCTCAACTCGCCCGCCACACCGCTCTTCGACAAGAGTCGGACGCTATACCTGATCGACCGGGCAAAGGCCTCGATCCGCAAGACGAACCAGGCGGTGATCGTCGAGGGCTACACGGATGCCCTGATGGCCCATCAGGCGGGCTTCGAGAACGTCGTCGCGTCGCTCGGGACCGCCCTCACGCCGGGCCAGATCGCGGTCCTGACGCGCTATGGCAAGCGGATCGCCCTCGCCTACGACGTCGACGCCGCGGGCGAGAAGGCCGGGACGTTCGGGGTCAATGCGCTGGAAGGGATCATTCCCGATCTGGCCACGGAGGGCTCGGGGGTGGAGCTCGACGAGGTCCGGGTCGTCCGGCTCCCGGACGGCAAGGATCCCGACGAGGTCGTCCGGGAGACCCCGGACCGCTGGCGCGAGGAGGTCCGGACGGCCCAGCCGATCGTCGACTACCTGATCGACCAGCATGCAAAGGCGTTCGATCTCAAGACGCCCGGCGGCAAGACGCGGTTCGTCAACGCGATGGTGCCGACCCTTCGGGTCATCCCGCCGGTCATGCGCGACGCCTACCTCCAGACGATCCATCGCGTCTCGGGTGTCGAGGAGCGGACGGTCCTCGAGGTCCTCCACCAGCGACCCGAGGCCGTCGCGGTCCAGGGCCGGATCACCGCGGATGCCGTCATCGGCGCGGCGGACGCCCTGCCGGTGGACCGGATCCTCGACGCGATCACGCCGGTCGAAGAGGAGCTGCTCCGGTTGATCCTGCTCGTGCCCGATCAGCAGCTCCGGGCGGGCGATGAGATCGGTCCCGACCAGCTGCCGTCGACGCCGGCCCGGGAGCTGTTCCGGGCGATCGTCCGGCAGCGCGAGGCCGACGATCACGGCGTCCACCCGCCCTTCTCGATGGCGGCGCTGATGGCCGGTCTCGACGACGAGACCCGGGCGACCGCCCAGGCGATCCTCGCCAAGCCCTCGCCGGACCTCGTCCTGATCTCGTCCGAGCGGATCGTCTACGCGGTCGACCGCTGCCTGCTGCAGCTCGAGCGCCTGCGTCTCGACGAGCGGGCCGACTGGGTCGCCGCCGAGCTGCTCGCGGCCGAGAGCCATGGCGATCGCGAGTCGGTCGTCCGGCTCGTCGACCTTCAGCGCCAGAACAACGAATCCCGTCGTGCCGTCGATCGCCAGATCGAACAGGCCACGGTATTGGTGCGCGCTTGAACCAACCGACGACTTCACGTCTACACCCGACTGCGTTCGTCGCGGTTGGGCGTCGCTGGCAAGGCGACCCCGAGTACCGGAGCGAGCGGGCTTCAAGGCCCGTGAGCGAGGAACACAGGGGTCAACGCAGTCCAGCGGCGTCCAGGCCCGACAGCCGTTGACTAGGAGGCATTTGAATGGCTGATCCCCTGGACAAGCAACTCGTGGAAGCCGTCCTGACCCGTCCGCGCCGGGCGAAGGCCGACGTGGAGGAGGCGCGCCTCGCGACCCGCAACCTGCGCGCGGCGAAGGTCGCGCTGCCGGCCGTTGCCAGCGACGAGGACGACGACGACGACGATCTCGAGCTCGGCGCTGAGCCCGGGACCGACGGCGTCGTGGAGGTCGAGGCCGGCGACGTCGGGGTCGAGGTCGTCGGCGAGGACGGCGCGGCGGTCGACAACAAGCTGCCGACCGAGGCCCCCGCCAAGCTCGACGCGGCCGAGCTCGAGGAGCCGTCGGCCGAGGACCTCGAGGCGATCTCCGCCGACATGATCGGGATCGACGACCCGGTCCGCATGTACCTCAAGGAAATCGGTAAGGTCGCCCTCCTGACGGCCGAGGAGGAGGTCGTCCTCGCGAAGGCGATCGAGCTCGGCGAGCAGCTGGTCGAGGAGCCGTGGAAGGGCGTGGTCTCCCTCCACGAGTGGACGCTCCACGACACGGAGCGCAAGACCCGGACGACGAAGCCGCAGCACCGGCTGCCGCTCGGCGACGAGGCGCACCGGCTCGTCCGCGAGGCCGTGACGTCAAAGCCGGCTGCCGACCTGCTCGTCGCGACACCCGACTTCCACCTGATCAAGGCCGGTCGCGATGCCCAGTCCGACGGCACGAAGGACCTCCTCAAGGAGGCCCGCAAGCTGACGAGCGTCTACAACGAGAAGCTCGACGCCGAGTCGTTCCTCACGCTCCTCGACTGGGCCTACCTCGCCGTCCATAACGGGGACCTCGACTCGCGCGACAACATCGGGCTGCGGGCGATCTACGACTGGACCCGCGACGAGGTCGCGTTCCCGGCGCTCGAGCGCTGGATCACGGCCGGCAACGACGCCGACCTGCTCAAGAAGATGGGCTTCGACCCGGAGGTGCCGCTCAACACGAAGCTGGCCCACCGCAAGGGCGAGCTCGTCCGGATCGGGCGCGACGCGCGCGAGCAGCTGACCTCGGCGAACCTCCGGCTCGTCGTCTCGATCGCGAAGAAGTACATCGGCCGTGGGATGTCGTTCCTCGACCTGATCCAGGAGGGCAACATCGGCCTGATCCGCGCGGTCGAGAAGTTCGACTTCGAGAAGGGCTTCAAGTTCTCGACCTACGCGACGTGGTGGATCCGCCAGGCGATCACCCGGGCGATCGCCGACCAGGCCCGGACGATCCGCATCCCGGTCCACATGGTCGAGACGATCAACCGGCTGATCCGCGTCTCGCGGCAGCTCCTGCAGGAGCTCGGGCGCGAGCCGACGGTCGAGGAGATCGCCGAGGCGATGTCGAAGGGCCAGGAGGTCCAGGTCACCCCGGAGAAGGTCCGGGAGATCATCAAGGTCTCGCAGGAGCCGGTCTCGCTCGAGACCCCGATCGGCGAGGAAGAGGACTCCCACCTCGGCGATTTCATCGAGGATCGCGGTGCGCTCGCGCCCGCGGAGGCGGCGTCGCACCAGCTCCTCAAGGAGCAGGTCGAGGCCGTCCTGGACTCGCTCACCGGCCGCGAGCGGCGGGTGCTCCAGCTCCGGTTCGGGCTGGAGGACGGCCGAGCCCGGACGCTCGAGGAGGTCGGCCGCGAGTTCAACGTGACCAGAGAGCGGATCCGCCAGATCGAGGCGAAGGCGCTCCGGAAGCTGCGCCACCCGAGCCGCTCGCGGAAGCTCAAGGACTACCTGGAGTAGCTCGGCGTCGGGGTCGCGGCGGGCCGGTCGGCGATCTGGAATCAGATGCAAGAACGCGCCGCCGCGTGCATCCAGTGGTTGAATGCGACCGGTGGCGTCGCGCTCGACAGCCCGCTTGGCGGTTGATGCGCCCGGCGTGACCCTCTGAGGCCGCGTTTGTGCGTCGGGCGCCGGAGTTCGAGCACGTCGGGTGCGCCCACGCGGCCAGTTCGGTCGCGTTCGCTCATCTGACGCAATCGGCCCCGCGGTTCTAGAGCAGGACGATCGAATTCCGAGCCGGGTCGACGCCCGCTTCGAGGAGCTCCAGTGCGCGGCGACCGTCAAGCGGGAACCGAGCGCGCAGCGTCGATCCCGGTCCCGCGACGAATGTCCGATTGTGGCGCGTGTCGGCAAGGAGGAGGATCAGCCAGTCCACGCCACCGTCGCGCTGCTTGAGGGCCAACCGCCGCTCGAGCGCTTGCACGTCGCGTGGGCGAGTTTCCGCTTCGACGGCTCCTCGCACGCTGCCTCGACCCTCAGGGATCCTGAACCCGCGAACGACCGCATCCCATGCCCGAAGATCGGCGGGGCCGGGGAGTGGCACTTCCGTTCGGCACACGAGGGACGGGTGAAGTCGACGACGAAATCGCTCGAGCAGGGCGATCTGCGCCGCGTCCCGGACGGCATCGCCCGCCGGGTAGAGCCGGATCGACAGGTCCAAACCAAGGATCGCGGCGATCATCGCCAGCTTCGGGATCGGGACATTGGGCGACAGTCCACGCTCGATCCGGCTGTATTGGGACGGCGAGATGCCCACTCGATGGGCGACGACTGCCTGCGACAAGGCCGCGTTGCGCCGCGCGCTACCGAGCTCGCGTGTGGTGGTCGAGACCAGCTCTCGGCCACGCGCGAGACCGATGTCCATGCGTCGCTCCCGGATCGCCATGCCGGTCAGGATCGCCAGCGAGGCATTGCGGT
>DATLVO010000180.1:0-2381 GCA_035577485.1 Verrucomicrobiia bacterium | reverse complement strand
AAGGCCGGCGACTTCAGCCGAGTCGAGCGCGACACGCTCGCCCAGGTCGAGGCCGGCGCCCACATGCTCGACGTCAACGCCGGGATCCCGCTTGCCGACGAGCCGGCGATCCTGGCCCGGACGATCCAGCTCGTCCAGTCGATGACCGACCTGCCCCTCTCGATCGACAGCTCGATCGTCGAGGCCCTCGAGGCGGGTCTCGCGGTGTACCGCGGCAAGGCGCTCGTGAACAGCGTGACCGGCGAGGACGAGCGGCTCGAGCGGGTGCTGCCCCTCGTGAAGAAGTACGGCGCGGCGGTCGTGGCGATCTCGAACGACGAGACCGGGATCAGCATGGATCCCGACGTCCGGTTCGCGGTCGCCCGGCGGATCGTGGAGCGCGCCCTGGACCACGGCATCCCACGCGAGGACGTCGTCGTGGACCCGCTGCTCATGCCGATCGGGGCGCTGCCCCAGGCCGGACGCCAGGTCTTCAGGATCCTGGGCCGGCTGCGCGACGAGCTCGGCGTCAACTCGACGTGCGGGGCGAGCAACGTGAGCTTCGGCCTGCCCCATCGCGAGGGGATCAACGGCGCGTTCCTCGCGATGGCCATCGCGAGCGGCCTGACGTCGGCGATCACGAACCCGATCGCGGCGGGCGTTCGCGAGGCCGTCATGGCTGCCGACGTGCTCATGGGCAACGACCAGGACGCGGCGCGCTGGATCCGGACCCATCGGGTCGTCCCGGCGGAGGGCGAGGCGGGCGGTCGCCGGGTCAACCGGCGGCGTGCCGGCGTCGAGCCGCCGCAGCGGATCGCCGGAACCGAGGCCGTCACGGCGGCCCGCGGCTGACCGACGCGCGACCCGGCGACATGCCTGCCGACCCGCTCGTCATCTTCACCCCTTCGGGCCGGCGTGGCCGGTTCGAGGCGGGGACGACGGTCCTCGACGCCGCCCGGCGGCTGGGCGTCGACATCGACTCCGTCTGCGGTGGCCGCGGGATCTGCGGCCGCTGCCAGGTCGAGCAGAGCGTCGGCGAGTTCGCAAAGCACGGGATCACGTCAGCCCGCGATCACCTGACCCCGTTCGGGGCGGTCGAGGCCGAGTACCGCGAGCACAAGGGCCTCGCCCACGAGCGCCGGCTCGGCTGCGTCGCCCATATCCGTGGCGATGTCGTGATCGATGTCCCACCCGAGAGCCAGGTCTACCGACAGGTGGTCCGGAAGGGCCTCGACGTCCGCGACTTCCATCTCGACCCCGTCGTCCGGCTCCACTACGTGGAGGTCGAGCCGCCCCAGCTCGCGTCGCCGTCCGGCGACCTGATCCGTCTCCAGGCCGCGCTCGAGAAGGAGTGGGACCTCCACGATCTCGAAACCGACCTCCAGGTGATCCGCGCGCTGCAGCCCGCGCTCGAGGCGGGGAAGTGGGCGGTGACGGTGGCTGTCCACGCGGGCCGGACGATCACCGGGGTCTGGCCCGGTCTCCACGAGACCGCGTACGGGGTCGCGATCGACGTCGGCTCGACGACGATCGCCGGCCATCTCGCGAACATGGGCGACGGCGCCGTCCTCGCCAGCGCCGGCGTGATGAACCCCCAGATCCGGTTCGGCGAGGACCTGATGAGCCGGGTCAGCTACGCGATGATGAACCCGGGCGGCGCGGCGGAGATGACGACGACGGTCCGCTCCGCGCTCAACGGTCTGCTCGCCCAGCTCGCGATGCGGGCCGG
Organism: Verrucomicrobiia bacterium; assembly: GCA_035577485.1. GTDB lineage: Bacteria > Chloroflexota > Limnocylindria > Limnocylindrales > CSP1-4 > CF-46. The sequence continues at coordinate 673 of DATLVO010000180.1, read as the reverse complement.
CATCAAGCGCGAAGCGATCCTGGAGCTCGCGGTCGTCGGCAACCCGATCATGCACCACCTGGTCCTCGGCATCGACCCCGTCCCCCTTGGCTCCGCCCCGTTCGCCCTCGCGACGGATCGCGCGGTCACCGTCCAGGCGTCGGAGCTGGATCTCGTGACGCACCCCGGGGCGCGCGTGTACCTGCTTCCGTGCATCGCCGGGCACGTGGGCGCCGACACGGCCGGCGTGATCCTGGCCGAGGCGCCTCACGAGTCGGAGGTGGTCGAGCTCGTCGTGGACGTCGGGACGAACGCGGAGATCGTCCTCGGCAATCGCTACTTCCTGCTCGCGGCGTCGAGCCCGACCGGACCCGCCTTCGAGGGCGCTCAGATCTCCTCGGGCCAGCGCGCTGCGCCCGGAGCGATCGAGCGCGTCCGGATCGATCGGACGACCCTCGAGCCCCGCTTCCGCGTGATCGGCTCGGAGCTCTGGTCCGACGAGGCCGGCTTCGAGGAGGCGACCGTCCAGACCGGGATCACCGGCATCTGCGGATCGGGGATCGTGGAGGCGATCGCCGAGCTCTTCCTCGCCGGCGTTGTCACCCCCGACGGGATCGTCGAGGCGATCGCCGAGCTCTTCCTGGCCGGTGTCGTCACTCCCGACGGGATCGTCGACGGGACGCTCGCCGAGCGG
>DATLVO010000179.1:0-2889 GCA_035577485.1 Verrucomicrobiia bacterium | reverse complement strand
TGTGGGCGCTGATCGCGAAGCCTCGTCGGGACTCGGGGAACTGCTCGGCCAGCAGCGCGTTGCCGACCGGATGCTGCGGCGAGCCTCCGATCCGCGACACGATGTTCACGACCGCGAACGACAGGAAGCTGGGCGCGATCGCCTGAGCGGCGAACCCGCCGCCGAAGAGCACGCCCCCGGCCGCGAGCAGCTTCCGACGCGAGATGATCCGGGTGAGCTTGGCGTAGCTGAGCTGGACGGCGCCGCTCGCGAAGGCGCCGGCGGAGGCCAGGTAGGCGACCTCGGCCGGCGAGACCCCGAACTCGGCGATGATCCGGACGTAGACGAGCGGCAGCAGGACGGCCTGCGCGTGGTTGACGGCGTGGGCGATCGAGAGCAGCCAGAGCGTCCGATCCGGATGGATCCGCTCGACGGCGGCGGCGGGCGAGTCGGCGGTCATCCCCGCCATCGTGACGGATGCGACCGAGCCGCGGCAGCGCGGCTCGCACGCCGCGCCCGCCGCGCGTCCCGGAATGGCGACGAGACCCGACGAGCGCCCGCCGGGGCCTCGACGATCAGTAGGCGAACAGCAGCTCGCGGTACTTCGGCAAGGGCCAGAGCTCATCGGACACGACGGTCTCGAGCTCGTCGGCGACCTCGCGGAGGGCGCCCTGCGCGGGGATCACGTGATCGACGAACGCCCGGGCCTCCTTCTCGACCGAGCCCGCCCCGTGCGCCTCGTGCTGAGCGTGCTCGAGGGCGTTGATCGCGTCGACCAGGCCGTCCGCAAGACCGGCGACCTTCTCGCAGGTCTCGTTGATCCCTCGCGACGCGGACGAGCTCCTCGAGAGCTCGCCGAGGTAGGCGACCGTCGCGGGCAGGATCATCGTCCGGGCGATATCCAGGGCGCAGTTCGCCTCGATGTTGCTGACCTTGACGTAGCGCTCCCAGTAGATCTCGACGCGAGCCTCGAGCTCGCGCTCCGACAGGACATCGAAGGCGGCGAAGAGCTTCTTGGCCTTGGGGGTCGTCAGCGACGGCAGCGCGTCGACCGTCGTCCGGTTGTTCGGCAGGCCGCGCTTCGCCGCTTCGGCATGCCACTCTTCGGAATAGCCGTTGCCCTCGAAGAGGACCTGCTTGTTCGACTCGACGATCCCGGACAGGATTCGCGTCAGCCCGGCGAAGTCGCCGCTCTTGAGCTTCTCGAGCTCGTCCGCGATCTGCTTGAGGGAGTCGGCGACGGCCGTGTTGAGGACCGTCTGCGGCCAGTAGATCGGGGCCGAGGAGCCCACCGCCCGGAACTCGAACTTGTTGCCGGTGAAGGCGAACGGCGAGGTCCGGTTGCGGTCCGTGGCGTCCTTCGGGAGGACCGGCAGGGACGTCACGCCGAGGTTCGCGGAGCCGCCCTTCTTGGACCCCGAGGTCGCGCCCTTCGCCAGCTGCTCGATGACGTCCTCGAGCTGTGAGCCGAGGAAGATCGACATGATCGCGGGCGGCGCCTCGTTCGCCCCGAGCCGGTGGTCCTGGCCCGCGTCCGCGATGCTCGCTCGGAGCAGGTCGGCGTGGACGTTGACCGCGCGGATCACCGCGACGAGGAACGCGAGGAACTGGGCGTTGGCATGGGGGTCGTTCCCCGGGTCGAGGAGGTTCTCGCCCTCGTCCGTGCCCATCGACCAGTTGTTGTGCTTGCCCGAGCCGTTGATCCCGGCGAACGGCTTCTCATGGATCAGGAACATCAGCCCGTGCTGCAGGGCGAGCTTCCGCATCATGCTCATGACGACCATGTTGTGGTCGGAGCCGACCGAGGTCGCTTCGTAGACCGGGGCCATCTCGAACTGGCCCGGGGCCACCTCGTTGTGGCGGGTCTTCGCCGGGATCCCGAGGCGCCAGAGCTCGCGATCGAGATCCATCATGAATGCGAGGATCCGCTCGCGGATCGAGCCGAAGTACTGGTCGTCGAGCTCCTGGCCCTTGGCCGAGGGAGCGCCGAAGAGCGTTCGGCCGGTGAGGACGAGGTCGGGCCGCTGCCCGGCCAGACGCCGGTCGACGAGGAAGTACTCCTGCTCCGGCCCGATGCTCGTGAACACCCGGGCGGCGGAGGTGTTGCCGAACCAGCGCAGGACGCGCAGGGCCTGCTTGCCCAGCGCCTCCTGCGACCGGAGGAGCGGGATCTTGTGGTCGAGCGCCTCGCCGGTATAGGAGACGAACGCGGTCGGGATCGTCATCGTGACGCCGTTCGGCTCGACCTGGAGGAAGATCGGGCTCGTGACGTCCCAGGCCGTGTAGCCGCGGGCCTCGAAGGTGGCCCGGATCCCGCCGGACGGGAACGAGCTCGCGTCGGGCTCGCCCTGGATCAGGTTCTTGCCGGAGAACTCGGCGATCGTCTGGCCGTCGCCGGTCGGGTTCAGGAACGAGTCGTGCTTCTCGGCGGTCGAGCCGGTCATCGGCACGAACCAGTGGGTGTAGTGCGTGGCCCCGTGGGCCATCGCCCATTCCTTCACGCCGTGGGCCACCGCGTCCGCGATGACCTCGTCGAACGGCTCGAGTCCCTCGATCGTGCGCCGCAGCCGCTTGAAGATCGGCTTGGCGAGGTACTCGCGCTGGGCGCTCTCGTGGAACACGTACTGGCCGTAGATCGCCTGGCCGGCGTGCTCCAGGTAGTTCTGGGTCTGCGCGACCCGATGGTTCGAGATCGCCGAGATGGCCGTTTCGCGTGCGGTGGTCATATCACTCCCTGTCGATCGTGCGCTTGGTGGTTTGTGGTCGGTCGCTTGGTCGTCGCCTAGAACTTCTCGAGGTATTGATCGAGCTCCCAGCTCGAGACCTGGGTCCGATACGCATCCCACTCGGTTCGCTTCGCGGCGACGTAGTGGGAGAGGACGTGGTCGCCGAGGGCGGCCGCGATCACCG
>DATLVO010000178.1:0-4776 GCA_035577485.1 Verrucomicrobiia bacterium | reverse complement strand
TCGAGCGGCAGGTGCTGCATCGACGGCCGTAGGTACTGCCCGATCGTGAGGATGTCGACGTCGACCGCCCGGAGGGCCGCGAAGGCCTCGGTCAGCTCGTCGCGGTTCTCGCCGAGGCCGACCATGAGCGAGCTCTTCGTGTGGGCCGCGTAGCCGATCTCGACCGACATCTCCTTGGCCCGGCGCAGGACGTACAGCGAGCGATCCCAGCGGGCGCGCTTGCGGACCGGCTTCTGGAGCCGCCTCACGGTCTCGAGATTGTGATTGAGGATATCGGGCCGGGCGTCCATGACGGTCCGCAGCCGGTCGTCGGCGCCGTCGAAATCCGGGATGAGGACCTCGATGCCCATGCCGGGGCTGGTCTCGCGCATCGCCCGGATCGTCTCGGCGAAGATCCGCGCCCCGCCGTCGGGCAGGTCGTCGCGGGCGACGCTCGTCACGACGACGTGCTCGAGGCGCATCGCCCCGACCGCCTCGGCGACGCGACGCGGCTCATCGTCGTCGAACCAGGTCGGCCGGCCGGTCTTCACCGCGCAGAACCCGCAGGCCCGGGTGCACGTGTCGCCGAGGATCATGATCGTCGCGGTCCGCTGGTCCCAGCACTCCCCGATGTTCGGGCAGTGGGCCTCCTCGCAGACCGTGTTGAGGTTCAGGCCGCGCAACAGGCCCTTGAGGTCATGGTAGTTCTCGCCCGACGGCATCCGGGCCTTGATCCAGTCGGGGTGGCGGCGGAGCGGGGTCAGGACCGACGGGCCGATCCCGCCAACGGCGATCGTGTCGGGCGCCAGCGCGCCGTGGTGGGCGCCGGCGCCGATCGGTTCGAACATCGGGAGCTCGCGGGCCATCGATCGAGTGTAGTCAGGCCGCGCCGAACGTGTCGCGCATGCCGCTCTCGACGTCGCGAGCCTCGAAGTCCAGCTCCGCCTCCGCCTTCGCCGCCGACAGCAGGTACGTGACCCCGGACGACGCCGCCACGACCTCCCGGAGGTTCGGCTCGCCGACGAGCCGGCCGAGGGGCGCCAGCGCCTTCAGGAGTCCGTCGGGCAGATGAAGCCAGGGCAGCCGACGACCGCCGAGGCTCGCCGCCATCGCCTCGGCCTCCGCGAGGGAGATCTCGGGGCCGCTCATGTTGTAGCGCTCGCCGGCACCGCCACGGTCGAGCGCCGCGACGATCCCCCGGGCCAGATCGTCGGCATGGACGAGGCCGATCCGGACCCCGGTCAGCGCCCGATACGGCAGCTTGCCGTCGTGGGCGAGCCGGACCTGCTCCCCGAAACCGGAACGGTCGCCCGGCCCGTACACCTGGCTCGGAAGGACGATCACGATCGGGGCGCCGCCGGCGATCCGCTGCTCGGCGACCTCGTGGGCGCCGTACTTCGTCTCGTCGTACCAGCTGAGGAAGCCCTCGGCGAGGTCGCGCCGATAGGTCTCGTCGACGGTTCGACCGTGCGTGTTGCCGTAGACGTTGCCGGTCGACACGTACACGATCCGCGGCGTCCCGGCGGCCTCGGCCGCGTCCAGCAGCCGGGTCGTCGTCCCGACGTTGGCGTCCCACATCGCGCCACGCTCGGACTTCGGGATCCCGATGCGGTAGCTGCCGGCCGCGTGGATCAGCGCGTCGGCACCGCGGAGGTCCTCGGTCAGGGCACCGATGTCGGAGAGATCGCTCTCGACGAGCTCTGCGCCGAGCTCGGCAAGGAACGCCGCCCGGCGCGGATCGCGGACGAGGGCGACCACGGTGTCGCCGCGCTCGCGGAGGACCTTGACGACGGCCCGGCCCACGAGCCCGGCACCGCCGGTGACGACGACCCGGAGCGGCTGCCGGGGCGGTGCGGGATCGGCCTTGGCCGGCGGCGAGGCCCGCCTAGTAGATCGCCGTGTCCGGCCCGACTCGCTCAAGCCATGCCTTGATGTCGCGGAGCAGGGCCGCCCCGCCCGCACCGTCGTTGGCCCGATGGTCAACGCCGAGGACCATGTTCATCACCGGCCGGATCGCGATCACGTCGCCATCGGGCGTCGCGACGACGACGGGCCGTTTCGTGATCGCCTCCATCGTCACGATCCCGACCTCCGGGACGTTGAGGATCGGCATCACCAGGTTCGTCCCGAGATAGCCGGTGTTGTCGACGGTGAACGTGCCGCCGCCGAAGTCGTCGACCTTGAACTTGCCGGCCTTCGCCCGGCTGGCGACGTCGGCGATCGCGGCGTTCAGGCCGTGGATCGACAGCTGGTCGGCGTCCCGGATGACCGGGACGATCAGACCCTCGTCGACGGCCACGGCCACCCCGATGTTGATCCGCCGCTTCGCGAGCAGCCCCTGCTCGGTCCAGTGGGCGTTGAACGTCGGGTTGCGCTTGAGCGCGTCCGCGGCGGCCTTGACGACGAAGGGGACGAAGCTGAGACCGATGCCCTCGCGGGCCTGGTACTCGCGCTTGTTCTTCTCGCGGAAGGCGACGAGCCGCGTGACGTCGACCTCCATCTGGACGTAGGCGTGGGGCGCCTGGAGCGCCCTGGTCATCTGCGCCGCGATGCCCTTGCGCATCTGGGTCATCGGGACGAGGACCTCGTCCGTGCCGGCGGGGAACGAGACGCCCGGTGCGGAGGTCGCGGCTGCGGCCGGTGCCACCGACGGCGCGACCGGCGTTGGGGCCGACGGCGTTGGCGCAATCGGGGCCGCGGCGCTTGGGGCCGGCGCGCTCGGCGCCGCGGCGGATCCGTTGGACGAGGCCGCGGCTGCCGCCGGCGCCGGCGAAGCCGCCCCGGATCCGGCGACCGCCTGGCCGCCGACGGGCTGGCCCGTCCGCTGCGACTCGACGTAGTTCGTGACGTCCTCGCGGGTGATCCGGCCGCCACCACCGGTCCCGACGATCTGGGCCGCCGTCAGGCCGTGCTCGCGGAGGAGGCGTCGGACGGCCGGGGTCATCCGGGCATCGGCACTGCCGGGAGCCTCGGCCGTCTCGGCCGCGACGGCCGTCGGGGCCGGGGTCGCGCTCGCCGCGACGCGTTCCGGCCGCTCGTCCGAGCCGGCCGGTCCCTCGGCCGGGGTGAAGGCGGGGCGGGCCGGGGCGGGCGCCCCGTTCGAGGCGGTCGCATCGGACGTCGGGCTTGCCCGTTCGGCTGGCGCGGCCGTCGTCGGCGCCGCCTTGGGCTCCGTCACGGCCGGCGCAGGCGCCTTCGGCTCGTCGGCGGCCGCCCCGGCGGACGCGCCCTCCTCGGCCGTCTCGATGACCGCGATCTCGGCGTTGTTGGGGACCGTGGCCCCTTCCTCGACGAGGATCTCCTTCAGAACGCCGGCGAACGGCGACGGGACCTCGGCATTCACCTTGTCGGTGATCACCTCGAGAAGCGGCTCGTACTTCTCGACGGTGTCGCCCGGCTGCTTGAGCCACTTGCCGATCGTCCCCTCGGCAACGCTCTCGCCGAGCTGGGGCATCGTCACCTTGGCCACTGGTCTGTTCCTCCGGGTCGCCGGGGCGGGATCGGGCCCCGCCGTCGTCTCGTTCGGCGCCTAGTGTCGCGCATCGACGCGGGTTCCGCCTCATCCGCGCCCGTACCTGACAGCAGCTGTCGTGCGTGGCATGCATCATCGCGGTCGTGCCGACGTCCGTGACCCCGCCCGTCCTGTCCACCGACTGGTCCCGGGTCCTCGCCCTTCGACTGGCCCGTCAGGGTCTCCTGGAGCGGGCCGGGCCCGACGGGCTCGTCGAAGTCGTCGAGCGGCTGGTCGGTCTCCACGCCCAGGTGATGAGCTCCGCCGAGCTCCAGGCGGCGGCCCGCATCGACGGGCTGCGTGCGACCGACGTCCGGGAGGCGCTCTGGACGCGCCGGGCGCTCGTCAAGACCTGGGCATTCCGGCAGACCCTCCACCTGCTGGCGCCTGACGATCTCGCGGAGTTCGTGATCGCGGCGCGAAGCCTGGAGCGCTGGCACACGCCGGCCTGGCTGCGCTACTTCAAGCTGACCGAGACGGGCGTGTCCGAGGTCATCGAGGCGATCGGCGCGGTCCTGTCCGACCGCCGCATGACCAGGATCGAAGTCGTGGACGCCGTCGTGAAGCGGGTCCGGCAGCCGCACCTGCGCGAGAGCATGCTGACGGGCTGGGGGACGTTCCTCGGCCCGGCCGCCCAGCGCGGCCAGCTGGTCTTCGGGCCCTCCGAGGGCCGGAACGTCGCGTTCGTCAATCCCTCCGCGTGGCTCGATCGGCGGATTGCCAGGAGCGACGACCCGGCAGACGCCGACGAGGCCCTCGGCCGGCTGATCGGCCGGTATCTCGCTGTCTTCCCGGGGTCGAGCCGGGACATGATTGCCCGGTGGTGGGGCGGCGGGCGGGTGACCGCGGTCACCCGGGCGCTGAAGGCGATCGGGGTCCCGCTCGCGGAGATCGACGTCGAGGGGACGCGAGGTCTCGTTCGCGAGGAGGATCTCGACGCGCTCGCCGTCGTTTCACCGCAGCACGCGCCGCGGCTCCTGCCGGGCTTCGATCCGTTCACGAACGAGCTGCCGCGCCGGGTCGATGCCGTGCTCGGGGATCGCCACCACGACCGCGTCCATCGGACCGCCGGCTGGGTGTCCCCGATCGTCGTCGTCGACGGCCGGGTCGGTGGGACGTGGGAGATCGAGAACGGAACTGGCAGCGCGGGTACGGTCGTGGTCCGGCCGTTCGGGCGGTGGCGGGGCGGTGTGCGGCGCGAGCTCGAATCGGAGGTGGACCGGATCGCCGCGTTCCTCGATCGGCCACTCCGGGCGGAGGTCACGGCCATCTACCACCGGGGGTAG
>DATLVO010000177.1:0-3031 GCA_035577485.1 Verrucomicrobiia bacterium | reverse complement strand
TGGGACAAGGGCCATACGTGGAACTTCGGGCGGCAGCGGGACATGCACAACTTCATCGAGGCGCCGATCTGCGCCGGCCGGGAGCGCGTCAAGGACCCGATCCACCCGACCCAGAAGCCGCTCCGGGTGCTCCGCCAGCTGATCGAATGGGGCTCGCGTCCCGGCGACCTCGTGCTCGATCCGTTCATGGGCGTCGGCTCGACCGGCGTCGCTGCGCTCGAGCTGGGTCGCCGGTTCATCGGGATCGAGCTCGAGGAGGGCTACGTCGCCGCCGCCCGCCGTCGCCTCGAGGCCGCCGAGGTCGCCGCCGCCGCGGTCTGAGCCTGGTTCCCCGGGTTCGTCCTGGCCGGTCTGTTGCGTGTAGGCGCGTGGATCCTCGTATTCCTGAGAAATCTGCCGCCGCGCGGCCGGCTGCGTGAGCGGGGTTGCGAGCCTCATCCTCCCAGGCAAGTGAGTCCTGAGGGCAATGGATTCGCGCCGCGGCTCGGAATAGCAGGCATGACGATCCTGCGGGCAATGGATTCGCGCTGCCGTGCCGGATATCAGGCATGACGATCCTGAGCGCAACTGATCAGACGTCAAGCCCGGCCGGGGGCGCGATCGACCGCACCCGCTAGACTTCCCGAATGCCTCGCTACTCATATGGCGGCCAGGCCCTGATCGAGGGCGTGCTGATGCGCGGCCGAGACGCGATCGCCGTCGCGCTCCGCCACCCCGACGGCCGGATCGTTTACGCAACCGAGCGGCTCGATGCCGGCTTCCACGGCAGCCGCTGGTCCAAGCTGCCGTTCCTCCGGGGTCTCGTCGTCCTGTACGAGACGCTGATCGTCGGGACGCGCTGGCTCGTCCGGTCGGCGTCGCTCCAGGCGGCCGGGAGCGGCGAGGACGGCGAGGAGGGCGTCGAGCTCGGCAAGGGCTCGATCGCGCTCATGCTCGGGCTGACGCTCGTCGCGGGGGTCGGGATCTTCTTCCTACTGCCGCTGCTCATCGCGAGCGCGACGACCTCGAACATCCAGAACGGCCTCGTCCAGCACCTCGTCGAGGGCCTGATCCGGGTCGGGATCTTCCTCGGCTACCTGCTGCTCATCGCCCAGGCCGGCGACGTCCGCCGCGTGTTCCAGTACCACGGCGCCGAGCACATGACGATCCACGCCCTCGAGGCCGGCGATCCGCTCGTCGTCGACAACGTCCGCAAGTACCCGACGGCCCACCCCCGCTGCGGCACGGAGTTCCTCGTCGTCGTCATCGCCCTGTCGATCGTGGCGTTCAGCCTCGTCGGGCGACAGGACCCGGCGATCATGATCGGCAGCCGGATCGCGCTGATCCCGGTGATCGCGGCGGTCGGCTACGAGATCCTGAAGTGGGGCGCGAAGCACCGCGGCAACCCGATCGTCCGGGCGATCATGTATCCCGGGATCCTCGTCCAGATGATCACGACCCGCCAGCCCAGCGTCGACATGATCGAGGTCGCCATCGTGTCGATGGAGCAGGCGCTCAAGGCCGACGGCGAAGAGCTGCCTCTCGGATCTGGAAGCCTCCCACGCGACCTCCTGGAGCTTCCGGGATCGGTCGTGAAGGGGGAGGCGGCCGCGCCCGTCTCGATCGACCCGCCCGTCCCGGGAGCATGAGCGTCGCGGATCGAACCGGTCTCGACGCCCGCCTCGCCGACGTTGCCCGACAGTACGACGAGGTCCAGGCCGACCTGGCGAAACCCGAGACCAGCCGGGATCCCGATGCGATCCGCCGTCTCGGCCAGGAGCTGGCCCGGCTCGAGCCGGTGGTCGAGGCGTTCCGCAGCCTCGAGGCGACGCGCAAGGAGCTCGCCGGCGTCCGCGAGATGCGCGACGCGAGCGACGGCGACGCCGACTTGAAGACGATGGTCTCCGACGAATACGAGCGGCTCACCGGCGAGGAGGCGCGGCTGGTCGACGAGCTGAAGGTCCTCCTCTTGCCGCGCGACCCGAACGACGACCGCGACGTGATCATGGAGATCCGCGCCGGCGCCGGAGGCGACGAGGCGGCCCTCTTCGCCGCAGAGCTCCTCCGGATGTACACGCGCTACGCCGAGAAGCATCGCTTCAAGCCCGAGATCCTCAGCGTCAACGCGACCGGGATCGAGGGCGTCAAGGAGGCGATCGTCCAGATCCACGGCGACGGCGCCTACAGCCGGCTCAAGTTCGAGGGTGGCGTCCATCGCGTCCAGCGGATCCCGGCGACCGAGTCGTCGGGTCGGATCCACACCTCGACGGCGACGGTCGTCGTCATGCCCGAGGTCGACGACATCGCGATCGACATCGACGAGGAGAAGGACCTCCGGATCGACGTCAAGCGCTCGTCCGGGCCGGGCGGGCAGTCGGTGAACACGACCGACTCGGCCGTCCGGATCACCCACCTCCCGACGGGTCTCGTCGTCGAGATCCAGGACGAGAAGAGCCAGCACAAGAACAAGGCCAAGGCGATGTCGGTCCTCCGCTCCCGGCTCTACGACTTGGAGCTGGCCAAGCAGCGCGAGGCGGATTCGGCGGCTCGGCGATCGATGGTCGGCGGCGGCGACCGCTCGGAGAAGATCCGGACGTACAACTTCCCCCAGGACCGCCTGACCGATCACCGGATCGGGCTCGACCTGTCCGCCCTGCCCCGAGTCATGGACGGCGACATCGATCGGTTGATCGATGCGCTCGCGACGGCCGATCAGGCCGACCGCCTCGCGACCCTCACCGGAGGTGACGATGACAAGGCGAGCTGACGCGCCCCCGACACCGACCCCGGCAACGACGACGCCGGCCAGCGATGCCCCCGCTCGCCGCCGCACGGCGTCGACCGGCACGTCATCGCGATCCAAGGCGCCGCGCACCGGCGCGACCCGCTCGGCCGCGGCAGCCGCCGATGCGGGCGGCGTCGCGTTCGTCGAGCCCCTGACGATCCCGATCCAGAAGGCGACCGACCTCGGCAGCGTCCAGGTGCTGAAGCACGGCAACCTGTACCTGCTGACCGATCCCTTCGGCGACATCCATCCGGACTCCCGCGGGCT
>DATLVO010000176.1:0-2336 GCA_035577485.1 Verrucomicrobiia bacterium | reverse complement strand
CTTCTGCGGCTTAACCCCTCCCCGAAGAGCCGGCGACTGCTCGTTGTGCTGACCGGCACCGCCTGCGCCGCCGCTCGTGCCGCGACCGCCATGGGGAACCCTTCCCCGCACGCATCGCCCAGTGCACCGCCCAGTGCATCGCCCAGTGCATCGCCCAGTGCGTACGTTCCGGCCCAGCTGCTCTCGGCGGCCCGGACGAGTCCGAGCCGTGTCTTCCGCGTCATTCTCCAGGGCGCGGGGGCGGGCGGCGAGACCCGGGTCGTCACGGCCGTCCGCACGCACGGCGTGAGCGTCGGTCACAGGCTGGGGACGATCGCGGGAGCGTCGGCGGCCGTCACCGGCCGGCAACTCCTGCAGCTGGCCGCGGCACAGGGGGTCGCCGCGATCACGCTCGATCGTCCCGTCCGCCTGACCGACGACAGCGAAGACGGCCGCGGCGGCTGCTCGAGCAACCAGCAGTGGCCCTACGCGGTCGAGGCCGAGCGGGGCCGGCACCAGGCGGCGAGGGGCAAGCTGCCGACTCCGCCCGCGATCGCGATCGTCGACGGCACCGGCGACCGGCCGAGCGGCGTCCTCTACGCGCCGGGCAACGACCCCTTCGCGATCACGGTAGGCGCCGACGACATCGGCGACACCCGCCGCCCGGGGAACGACAAGGCGGCGCCCTTCTCGGCCTGGGGCTACACACTCGACGGCTTCGCCAAGCCCGAGATCTCGGCGCCCGGTCGCTACATGGTCGGCCCCGTCCCCGACGACTCCACCCTTGCGACGACCCGGCCAGGCTCGATGGCCGCTCCCGGCTACGAGCAGCTCTCGGGCCTCGGTCTCGTGGACGTCGCCGACTCCGGAGAGGTCTCGAAGCCGCCGAACCCGAACGCGGCCCTCGACACGTTCGTCCGCCCGGTTCCCGGCGCCGGCCCGATCCAGGCCTTCGACTCGTCCGCCTGGCAGGCGGCGGCGCTGAAGAACCCGAACTGGGACTCGCAGACCGGGAACGCCGAGGCCTGGGATGCAGCAGCCTGGGGCTCGGCCGCCTGGGGCTCCGCCGCGTGGGGCTCCTCCACACTCGCCCAGCAACTCGCTTCCGGCAATGCGGCCTGGGGATCTGCCGCCTGGGGCTCGGCCGCGCTGGCGGACGTCCCCCCCGACGGGCCGTGAGCGCCGCAGCGGTCGAGACAGGCCGCCGGCCGATGCGGCTGCGCGGGACGCTGATCGGCGGGATGACGTCGGCGGCGTGGCTGTACTGGGCGGCGGTCGTCGTCCCGGCCGCGCTCGGGATCGTCGTCTCGGCCGACCATGTCGAGACGATCGACTGGCGCCGCTTCCTGGCCCTCGCCGTGCTCGCGTCGGTCTCGCAGCTCCTCTCGTTCCACCTCAACCGCCGGCGCGTCTTCCATCCGGCGATTGTCTTCATCGTCGCCGGCGCCCTGCTGCTGACGCCCGAGCTGATGATCCTGCTCATCGTCGTCCACTGCGTGCCCGACTGGCTCAAGCAGCGCTACCCCTGGTACATCCAGACCTTCAACATCGCGAACTACGTGGCCTCGGGAGTCGCCGCGTGGGCGGTGGCACAGGCGATCGGTTTCCCGGCGTCGCCCGGCCGCGAGGCGGCGGCCGGCGCATGCGCCGCCCTCACGTTCGTCGTCGCGAACCGCGTCCTGCTGCTGCCGATGCTCTACCTCGGCCGTGGCCTGAAGCCGCGCGAGACCGGGCTGCTCGACGGGGAGGACGTGACGATCGAGCTCGTCCTCGCGCTGATGGCCGTGCCCCTCGCGCACTTCTGGAACGACAGCCTGCCCCTCGCAGCCCTCGCGCTCGCGCCGCTGTTCCTCATCCACTTCACGCAGCGCGCCGTGCTGCGGCTGGAGGAGGCGAGCGAGACCATCGTCGAGCAGAACGCGTCGCTCGAGGACGCTCATCGCGCGGTGATCGAGCGCTCGACGGCGGCGCTCGAGGCGCTGTCGGCGACGGTCGACGCGCGCGACACGTACACGGCCGGCCATTCGCGCCGCGTCGCCGCTACGGCGATGGTGATCGCGCGGGAGCTCGGCCTCTCGGATGCCGAGCTCGACCTCGTCGACCAGGCGGCCCTCCTGCACGACATCGGCAAGATCGGCGTCCCCGACGCGGTGCTCCTCAAGGAAGGCCCGCTCACGGCGGCCGAATGGGTCGTGATGCGCAGCCATGCGGAGGAGGGCGCGCGGATCATCGAGCGGCTCGGCTACCTCGACGAGGTCGTTCCGGGCATCCGCCACCACCACGAGCGCATGGACGGCCGGGGCTATCCCGACGGCCTGCTCGGTGACGAGATCCCGCTCGTCGCGCGGATCATCCAT
>DATLVO010000175.1:0-8843 GCA_035577485.1 Verrucomicrobiia bacterium | reverse complement strand
GTCCTCGAGATCGGAGCGATGGGCCTGCTCGCGTCGAGCGCGTTCGAGATGGTCGACGGTCTCTGCACCCCACCGTCTGATGTACCGCTGCTGGTGACACCCCCATCCTGGCCGGTCGTCTGCCTCCAGGTTCCGACCTACAACGAACCACCGGTTTTGGTCATCGAGACGATCCGCTCGCTCGTTGGACTTGACTACCCGGCCCTGCGGATCCAGGTCATCGACAACAACACCGTGGATGAGGACCTGTGGCGTCCCGTCGAGGCAGCCTGCGTCAACCTCCGAAGGGAGGGCCGGCAGGTCGAATTCGTGCACCTGCCGGAATGGCCCGGATACAAGGCAGGCGCGCTGAATTGGGGCCTCGCCCACCTGGACCCGGGCGTCGAGATCATCGGCATCGTCGACGCCGACTACATCGTCGAACCCGACTGGCTCCGGCGGACGATCCCGTACTTCGCGGCCCCGGACGTCGGCTTCGTCCAGACGCCCCAGGATTACCGCGCCTGGGAGACGTCGGCGTTCTACCGCGCCTGCTACGTCGGCTTCGCCTATTTCTTCAAAGTTGGCATGGTCAGCCGGGCACGTCGGAACTCGATCATCTTCGCCGGCACGATGGGTCTCGTCCGCCGCTCGGTCCTCGAGCAGATCGGCGGCTGGGACGAGCGGATCATCACCGAAGACGCCGAGGCAAGTCTGCGGATTCTCGCCAACGGGCACCGAGCCATCTACCTCGCGACGCCATTCGGCAAGGGGATCATGCCCCTGACCTACGAGGGCCTCCGCAAGCAGCGCTACCGCTGGGCCTTCGGTGGCATCCAGATCCTGCGCCGCCACTGGCGAGCGCTGCTGCTCCCCGGCTCCGGACTTTCCCTCGGCCAGCGCTACGACCATCTCATCGGCGGCCTATGGTGGTTCAACGACGCCTTGACCCTTGGCTTCGCGGCCTTCGTCGGGGCAGCCGCGCTGGGTGCGATTGCCGGTCGGCCATTCGTCGTCCAGCGCCTGTCGGGGATCGGGTTGGTCCTGCCGATCGCCTTCATCCTCCTGAACCTGATCCGGTACCTCTGGGCGCTTCGAGCGACGACCGGCGCAAGCCCCGCCCTCGCGATGGCCGCCCTGCGCGTGAACCTGAGCCTTTCCTGGGTGATCGCTCTGGCCTGCCTGCGCGGACTCACCCAGGAACGCGGCGTCTTCCTGCGGACTCCGAAATTCCGCGGAGCGGCGGCGATCAGAGAGATCAGGCTGGTGTGGGTCGAGACGCTGATCGCAACCACCGGCGGATTGCTGCTCGTTGCCGTGATCTTGGAGGCCGGCTTCTCGGTGGTCGGCCTGACGCTCGCCGCGCTTTTTGCCTGGTCGACGCTGATCTACGCGTCGGCGACGAGCTACGCGCTTGGAGATCCCACCCGTGCCCCGGTCGGTGCATCGCTGCGGGCGAAGGCACGGCTCGAGATTGCACCGCGGGTCGGCCGCCTCACGGCATCGCGTCCAGCCCGAGCGGGGGCGGTGGGGGCCGGTCTGCTCGCCATCATCCTCCTCAGCGTCGCGGTACTCGAAAGCGGACGTCCTCCCGTGGCGGCCCTGCCATTCAACGAGGTCCCGGGCGGCCCGATCGGAGCTCTCGGCAACCGGCCGACTCCTGCGCCGACGAGCCTGACGTCGCCGTCTTCGTCCAATGAGCCCTCGGCCACGCCGACTCCGACTTCCGCCGGGACCACGGCCACCCCACTGCCTTCGGGCGGAGGGACGCCGCGCCCCACCGGCCCGCCAGCGACAACTCCGCCCGCCACCCCTGTTCCGCCTCCTGCCGCGACGCCGACGCCGCTCGCTACTCCGACGCCGCGGCCGAGCCCGCCGGTCCCGATTCCTACGCCGACCGCACATCCGACGCCGCTACCCAGCCCCGGCCGTACTCCGCCGCCCCATCCAACGCCGTCGCCGCCGGTCCCGTAGCCGGTTCGGTCATTCGCCAACCAAGAACTCGGTTCAAGAGCCGGTGTGGTCAGGCACCGATGGGTATAGCCCCGCCGCCCCCGGTGCCGTACGATCGGCGAACTTGCGGGGACGATGTTCCGACAGGAGGAGACGAGGTGCGACGTTATCGCGCAGCGGCCGTCGGCCTGCTACTGGCGCTGGCTCTCGCTGGCCCGGCGGCCGTCGCGGCCAGCTCGACGCACGAGCATTACGCGAATCATCCGCTTCATGTGAAGCCGAGCGCGTCGAGGTCGCCGACCGGCCTGTCGCCGGCGACGATCAAGAGCGTGTACAGCTTCCCGACCAGTCTGACCGCGGGGGCCGACAAAACGATCGCGATCGTTGACGCCTACGACGACCCAACCGCCGAGGCCGACCTCGGCGTCTTCAGCAGCCAGTACGGATTGCCGGCCTGCACGACGGCCAATGGGTGCTTCAGCAAGGTCAACCAGACGGGCGGATCCAGCTATCCGCGGGCGAACGCCGGCTGGGCGCTCGAGATCAGCCTCGACATCCAGTGGGCCCACGCCATCGCGCCCGGCGCCCGGATCCTGCTCGTCGAGGCGACGACGAACAGCTTCACCAACCTGCTTGCGGCTGAGGACTACGCCAAGGCCCATGCCCAGTACGTCTCCAATAGTTGGGGTGGTTCGGAGTTCAGTGGCGAGACGGCCTACGACAGCCACTTCGTCCAAGCCGGCGTCAGTTTCTTCGTCTCATCGGGCGACGCCGGAACGCCGGCCGAATATCCGTCGGCCTCGCCAAACGTCATCTCGGTCGGCGGGACGACGCTCAACTTCAGTGGCGGCAACTTCACGTCCGAGACCGGCTGGAGCGGATCGGGCGGCGGCTGCAGCCAGTACGAAACGGCGACCAGCGCCCAGGCCAATTTCTCGACCTTTGGTCAGGTCAACTGCGGCAGCAGTCGAGGAACACCGGACCTCTCCCTCGACGCCGACCCCAACTCCGGGGTGTCCGTCTACGACAGCACCCGCTACCAGGGCCAGCAGGGTTGGTGGCAGGTGGGCGGAACAAGCGCATCGTCGCCCATGATCGCCGCGAGGGCCGCCGACGCTGGCGTCGTCGTGAACAGCACCTACGTGTACGGCTCGAGCATCACCTACCGCGATATCACGTCCGGTAATAACGGTGCCTCGTGCCTCGTCGGCTACGACCTCGTAACCGGAAGGGGGAGCTGGACACACTGAAGTCGGCGACATCGAAATCGGGCGGCGGCAGGGTCAAGACCAAGCCTCGAACCTCCGAGGACGCCGCCCACCCTCGCTGAGCTTGGCAGTCGGTGCACTTCGCCGGCGCGGACGCAGGCCGTATCGTTGACTCCGTGCCGAATCGAGTCGAGCTTGATCGCCGCTTTGCTGCAGGTCGCCAAGCCGTTCGCACGCGTCTTCTCGATGATCGGCGTCTTACGCCCTCAGCGGTCGACGATCTTGTCGCGGCGTGGGAGCGGGAGGCCGAGCGTCAACGGATCGATCGGGACAATGAATCCTTCTGGTGGTACGGGTCGGTCTGGATCGACGAGCAACGTGCTGATAAGGACGTCGATTAGCCTCGGACGCGAGGCACTCGCCGTCGCCAGGCCCCCTGATCGCCTCCTTGCCCCTGGAATAGAGGGATCGCGCCGAATGTCTGCGACGTACTCCTTACTTCGTGCAGTACCGCGGCGGAGTCGGGGCATCGCGGATCGCCGGTTCGAGTTTGAGCTCCGGTTCGCTGGGGAGGAGGCGTACTGCTCCACCTTCGCATTTGATGTCGGTCGCGTACGCCGCGCGCAACTCAGAGGAAGACCAACGCCCGAATCAGGCGACGTGCTGGGACAGGTCCAGAGCGCGAAGGCACCTGACTCGCTGCAGGTCGTCGAACACGCGACATCGAGCACCAGACTCGTCTCCAGAGTCAGGCGCCTTACCGCTTGGCCACTCGCCAGTGACGGGCCGGATGATACCCGAGAGTCGTCTCGTTCAGCCTCGCTCGCCTTCGACCCCGCCTGGACTCACGCCTCGACCGAGGCCCGCAGCGCGACGGCCGCGCGAACGGCTTCCAGGAGCCGCGCAGAGGTGATCGGCTTCGGCGCGAACGTGGCGCCGGCCGCCATCACCCGGTCCATGTCAAAGGCCTCGGCGTTGTAGCCCGAGACGAGGACGACACCCGCGCTTCGATCGTGAGCCATCATCCATTCCGCCAGCTCGATCCCCGACAGGTTCGGCAGGTCGACGTCGGTCACGAGGGCATCGAAATGCCCCGGGAGCGCGGCCAATGCCACTGCCTGTTCCCCGTCCGCGACTGCGAGCACGTCGTATCCCGCCCGCTGCAGCAGCTGTGTCGTCAGATCCCGGAGCTCCGTCTCCACCTCGACCAGGAGGATCCTGCCGGCCCCCGCCTCGTCCGCGGCCGTCGGGACCTGCGATGGTGCGTCCGGAGCGGCGTCGACGCTCGGGAAGGCCAGGCGGAAAGTGGAGCCATGACCGGGCTCGGACTCGAGGGAGATCCGCCCGCCGGCCCGGGTCACGATCCCGTGTGTCGTCGCGAGCCCCAGGCCCGTTCCCGTTCCGACGGCCTTCGTGGTGAAGAACGGCTCGAACGCACGCTCGCGAGTGGCGCGATCCATGCCGAGCCCCGTGTCCGAGACGATCAGCGACGCGTAGCCTTCGCTCTGGGCCGTCTCGATCGTCACGGTGCCGCCGTCGGGCATCGCGTCCCGGGCGTTGACGACGAGGTTCACGACGATCTGGTCGATCTGGCCGGCATCGGCCCGGATGTTCCCGGCGGCCGGATCGAGCTTCACGACGAGATCGACCGACCGTCCGATCAACTGCCCCAACATGGGTTCGAGCGCGGCGATCGAGGCGTTGAGGTCGAGGACCTGGCTCTTGACGACCTCCCGGCGGCTGAATGCCAGCAGCTGTGACGTGAGGGCGGCCGCCCGATCGGCCGCGCCCTTGATGGTCTGGGCGCTGTGCAGGGCGCCATCGACATCGAGGTTGGCCCGATTGGCGACGGACAGGTCCTGGCCGAGCAGGTCCGCGTACCCGTGGATGATCGAGAGCAGGTTGTTGAAATCGTGGGCGATCCCGCCGGCGAGCCGGCCGATCGACTCGAGCTTCTGCGCCTGCAGCAGCTCGCTCTCCCTCGTCCGGCGGACGGTGATGTCGCGGATCGCCGCAGTGACGAGGATGCCGTCGGCGCTCTCGAGCGGGCTGAGCATGATCTCGATCGGGAACTCGGTGCCGTCCTTGCGCCGGGCGGACAGCTCGATCCCGGTCCCGATCTGCTGGGCGAGGGCCTCGGCCGCGGATCGCAGGTCGTCGGCGATCAGCCGCTCCGCGAAGCCCTCGGGGATGATGTTCGTGACGGGCTGGCCGACGAGCTCGTCGCGCAGGTAGCCGAACTGCTTCTCGGCCTGGACGTTCAGGAGCACGATCTCGCCGGCCTGGTCGACGACGACCATCGCGTCCGGTGCCGCCTCGAGGAGACCCCGGTAGCGGCCGTCCTCCTCAGCGGTCCCTTGTGAGCCCTTCTCGTTCGCCACGTTCCCCCTCCGTGCGCCGTGTCGCCAGCGCCCCCGCCTTAGCAGTCAACTCCATTCTGACACCGGCGGGTTCGCGGGAAGGCGCCGGTGCGGTCTGGTACAGTCCGCCACTGTGAACCCCACCTCGGAGGGTGGAGCGGCCGTCACGCCGCGGAGGGGATCGCGTCACCTCCATGCCCTTCTCGATTCCATCTTCCCCGGGCTCGGTCATCTCGTGGCCGGCCGCCGCAACCGGGCGGCCGTTTTCGGACTGCCGACGCTGGCCCTGCTCTTCGGCATCGTCGCGATCCTGGTCCTCGTCCCGACCTCGGGCCTGATCGGGATCGCCCTCGATCCGGCGACGGTCGTGGTCGTCTTCGGGCTCCAGGCGCTGGTGCTCGTCTGGCGCATCGCCGCCGTCGGCTCGAGCCTCGTCGACGGCCGCTTCCCCCGCCTGGGTCGGCGCGACGTCCTGCCGGTGGCGATCCTCGGCGTCATCCTGATCGTGCCCCACGTCTACGCGGGCTACGCGACCGAGGTCGCTCGCGAGGAGGCCGATCGGGTCATCCCGATCAACCCGCTGACCTCCGGCGCGTGGCGACCGACGTCGATCGCGCCACAGCCCGATCCATCGGACTTCGAGCTCCCGTCGTTCGCGCCGAGCCTCGACCCGAGCCCCTCGGCGACGCCGACGACTCCCCGCCAGAACGTCCTCATCATCGGCGTGGACCAGGGCGTCGGCCGGAACACGTTCCTGACGGACACGATGATCGTGGTCTCGCTCGATCCCGTCAGCGAGACGGTCTCGATGGTGTCGATCCCGCGCGACATGGTCGACGTGCCCCTGCCCGACGGCCGCAAGTTCCGGGGCAAGATCAACAGCCTCCTCTCCTGGGCCCGGCATCATCCCGACCAGTTCCCGGGATCCGACGGCTCCGGCCACGATGTCCTGATGGGCGCCCTCGGGACGCTGCTGAACCTCCAGATCGACCACTTCGCCCAGGTCAACCTCGCGGGGTTCATCCGCGTCGTCGACACGCTCGGCGGCGTGAACGTCGACGTGTCCGAGGGCTTCTGCGACAACACGTACCACGAGTACGGCTACCCCGACGGGTTCGCGATCACCGCCGGCCTCCACCACCTCAACGGGCAGCAGGCGCTGGCCTTCGCCCGCGTCCGCAAGGCCGCCGGCGAGAGCGACTTCACGCGGGCCGCCCGGCAGCAGGAGCTGCTGTCGGCGGTCCGGGACCGGATCAAGGGCGGCGGCTTCCTCAACGACCCGATCGGGCTGCTGCGGGCCCTCGGAGCGACCGTCGAGACGAACATCCCCCGCTCGCTCGTTCCGGATCTGGCCGATGACGCGGCGCGCGTCGGCCGGCGCCAGACGTACCGAGCGGTCATCGGGCATCCATACGTCAAGCCGGGCAACGACGCTCGCGGCTCGATCCAGATCCCGGACCTCGTGGCGATCCGGAATCTCACCACGGCGCTGTTCCCGGAGCCGGGTATGCTCCCGGATGCGCGCTACCAGGTCCCGGCCGTGAGCGGCCACGTCGCCGGCTCGGGCGTCAGCAACTGCGCCGACCCGCCGAAGCCGACCCCGAAGCCCACGCCGAAGCCGACCCCGAAACCCACGCCGAAGCCGACCGCGGCGCCGACGGCGGTCCCGTCGATCTCGAGCGAGCCGAGCGCCAGCGCCTCGTAAACGGTCGGCGCGCCCGCGATCTGCAGGGCTACGGAACCGCCGGGCCATTGCGCCGCCGGGCTACGAAGCCGCGGTGCTCCCGCCTCGGAAGTCGCGGACACGGTCGGCGAGCGATCGCATCCGGAAGGCCAGCATCAGCAGCGTCACGCCGGAGACGATCGCGTACAGGGCGATGAGCCAGACGAGCGTAATCGCGCCGTCCCCCGGAAACACCCAGACGTAGATCCCGAAGAGGACCGACACGATGCCACCGAGGGCGAGCGTCCACTCGCCGCTGATCTCCTTGCGGAGCCGATAGGCAGCGACGATCTCGAACACGCCGATCACGATCGCCCACGCCCCGATGAGGGACAGCAGGAAGAGGGCGGTGATCCCGGGCAGGATCGCGGCGATCAGGCCGACCGCGATCCCGACGATGCCGATCGCGACCATCAGCCAGTCGGGCCGGTTGCCCTCGCGCTGGCGGATCCCGGTGACGATGTGCGATGCGCCGTCAACGATCGCGTAGGCCGCGAACAGGAGGATCAGCGCGCCAAGCGTCAAGCCCGGCAGGAGGAACGCGACGATCCCGAAGACGATCGCGACGATCCCCCGCAAGGCCAGGGCCGTCCAGTTCAGCGACAGACGATGCTGCATGTGCAGTGCCTCCAATCGGCCCGCGGCGCCAGTGGGGCGTGCCCGCCCGACAAGGGGTCCGGCGTGGGTCTGCGACAGGTCGGTTTCGCGTCGGGGGTCCGCGCAGAGCATGCGTCGCCCGGGCGCCCGACGGAAGGCCTCCGGCAGCCCTCGTCCGAGAGTTGCACGACAGTTGTAACGTCCACCCGGTCCCGCGCCCACCGAGCGCAACCGAATCTCAGACGGCTGTCCCCCGGATTAGGCTGGGCCGATGACGGCGATCCCGACGACCTTTCCCGCGTATGTCGCGGAGCGTGTCGACGACGGCGTCAGGCGCGGGGTCCGGTCGTTCGCGGCGGAGGAGCTGCCGACCGGCGAGGTCGCGGTCCGCATCGACTGGTCGAGCGTGAACTACAAGGACGCGCTGGCCACCACCGCCGACGGCAAGGTCGCCCGGATCAGCCCGCTGATCCCGGGGATCGACCTCGCGGGCGTGGTCGTCGACTCCGACGACCCGGCGTTCGCGGCGGGCGACCCGATCGTCGCGCACGGCTACGACCTCGGTGTGGCGCGTCACGGCGGCTACGCGGCGTACACGCGACTGCCGGCCGGGTACGTCGTGCCGCTGCCGTCCGGCCTGTCCGCGCGAGACGCGATGGCCATCGGGACGGCCGGCTTCACGGCGGGAATGTCGATCGCCGCCCTGGAACGGCATGGGCTCCGACCCGGCGATGGGCCGGTCCTCGTCACGGGCGCGAGCGGCGGTGTCGGCAGCATCGCCGTCGCGATCCTCGCGGCACGCGGTTACGAGGTCTGGGCCGGAACGGGCAAAGCGGGGGAGGAGGACCGCCTCCGGGCGCTTGGCGCGGCCGGGATCATCGATCGTGACGAGATCGTCGCCACGAGCCCCCGGCCCCTGGAATCGGCCCGCTGGGCAGGCGCCGTCGACGCGGTCGGTGCGGCAACGCTGCCGTACGTGCTGCGGACGCTGCGCCCGGGTGCCGCCGTCGCGTCGTCGGGGAA
>DATLVO010000174.1:0-24270 GCA_035577485.1 Verrucomicrobiia bacterium | reverse complement strand
CTTGCCCGATCCGGCAAGACCGACGATGGCGATCTGCATGGGCGAAGTATCGCCGACGGCGGTCGCCCGCTCGGTCTCCGGCCCTCGCGGCACGGTCGTCTGAACGCCGGGCGTTCCTGCGAGCGAACGGGACGGCCGGTTTCGGGACGCCAGGTATCGTCGGGCGCTGCCTGGATCGCCGGGCGTTCGATCCGGCGATGAACGGGGCCCTTGCGCGCGCTCACTCGTCCGTTTGAACGCCCAGCGTTCAGCGGGCGGGTGTCAGAGCGACAGCGGGTGGCCCCCAGCCCCGCTCAGTAGCCGGCGGCGGGATCGACCACGTTCAGCAGCCGCTCGCCGGCGGCGTAGCGCCGGAGGTTGTCGCAGAACAGCTCGACGCTGCGATCGAGGACGCGGCCGCTCGACCACGACGTGTGCGGCGTGACGATCACGTTCGAGAGGTCGTAGAACGGCGAGTTCGGCTGCAGGGGCTCGTCGCGGAACGTGTCGAGGATCGCGCCCCCGATGCTGCCGTCCCGGAGGGCGTTGAGCAGCGCCCGCTCGTCGATGAGCCGGCCGCGGGCGACGTTGATCAGCCACCCAGTCGGCTTCATCGCGGCGAGCGCAGCGGCGTCGATCATGTCCTCGGTCTCGGGCGTGAGCGGGGCTGCCAGGACGACGAAGTCCGATTCGGCGAGCAGCTGGGGCAGCGTCTCCGGGCCGCCGACGCGGTCGAGCATCACCTCGCCGAACGAGAGCTCCTCGCCGGAGTCGCTCCCCGACCTGCCTGCCGCGTCGGCCGCGTGGGACGAGCCACTCCCCTGCTCCGAGCGGCGCCGGACGGCGACGACCCGACAGCCGAATGCCGTGGCCAGAGCCCCGACCGCCCGGCCGATCGATCCCAGCCCGACGATCCCGACCGTGACGTCCCGCAGCTCGACGCCCTCGAGCGGCTGCCACGTCCGCTCCCGCTGGAGCTCGAGGAGACCCGGCAGCCGCCGGCTCGTGGCGAGGATCATCATCAGGACGTACTCCGCGATCGGCCTCGAGAACACGCCGCGAGCGTTCGTGATCACGACGCCACGCTCGCGGGCAGCGGGCGTCAGGGCACGCTCGACCCCGGCCGACGCCGAATGGACCCAGTTGAGCCGAGGCGCTCGCGCCAACAGCCGGTCGAACGCGTCGGACGACAGCCAGCCACGGAGGAGCACTTCGACGTCGTCGACCGGCTCGTCGGTCAGGCCTTCCCGCGACAGGGTCACGATCCGGGCGCCGGGCGCGGCCTCGCGGATCCGGTCGAGGTCCCGCGACCGGTAGCGCGCCGAGAGGATCGGCGACAGGGCAATCGCCGTCGGCGCGCCGCCCTGGCCACTGCCGGGTCCCGCGGCTCGACGGTGCTCGTCCGTCACGAAGCCTCCGTCATCCGTGGCCGCCCGTCATCGGGCCTCCCGGCCATCGCGCGGCCGTCACGACGCTGCCGCCGCGCCCGTCCGGGCGAGCCATCGCTCGGGCGCGTCGATCTCGCCGTGGCGCGGCAGCATGTCGGGCCCGGCCCACAGCCGGTTGAGGGCCTCTGGTCCGCCGGCGGCGGCAATCGCCGAGACGAACGCCTCGCCCTTGCGGTACTGCTCGAGCTTCACGTCCATGCCGGTCAGGCGCATCACGGCCCGCTCGAAGGGCGAGCGACGGGCGTTGCGCCGCTCGTGGAACTTCGCGCTGATCCGCTCCACGTTCGGCACGAGGTCGCGACCCACCTCGTCCATGATGTAATCGCTGAACCCCTCGAGCAGGCTCATCACCGCCTGGGTCTCCCGGAACAGCCGGCGCTGCTCGTCCGACATCAGCCGCTCGATCCAGTGCTCGACGCCGTCGCCGTCGCCCCGGATCGCCCGGCCCAGGCCCCGCAGGGCCTCTCGCCCGAGGCCGCTCGCCTCGCGCCCGAAGAGCGACAGCTGCCGCTCGAGCCGCTCCGCGAGATAGGGTCGCAGCCACGGATGGGCCTCGAACTCGAATGCGTGTGTCGTCTCGTGGAGCGCGATCCACGTCCGGAACGGGTCGAGCGGAACGTCCAGGATCGCCGCCGTCTGGCGGATGTTCTCCTCGACGAAGAGGAGCTTGCCCGGCGTGGCCTCGGCCGTGAGGAGGGCCAGGTCGTACTGGCCGAGGACCTTGGAACCCATGAACCCGAGGAGGAAGCCGAGCTGGCGCGTCGTGACCCAGCGGTTGGCGAGGGCCATCGTGGCCTTGGCGAGGCCGCTGCCGCGCGGGATGACCTGGTCGAGGAGCTCGTGCTCGAGCTGGCCGATCAACGACGCGAAGGTGGCGACATTGGCGTGGACCCAGCCCGCCCGATCGACGACCGCGGAGCGCTCCACGACGCCGGGCAGCTCGGTCCCGAGCGCCTCGCTGAGCCGGGGCACGATCCGCTCCATCGCGGCGGCATAGAGCGGCTCCGTCGCCCGCAGCTCGTCGGACGTGAGGGCACCCGGCGTGGACTTGAGCCGCTCCAGGGCGAACCGCTCCGCGGCCGGCCAGTCGACGAGGCCCGTCCGGGCAACGCGCTCGGCTCGCCGGCCGAGGACCGTGGCGGCGGCACCCAGCGCCGACCCGACGAGGAACCCGGCCTGCCATACCCGATCGTCGCGCCAGCCGGGGCGGCGGCTGCGATTGGTGCTCATCGTCGCGACTCCATCAGGACGCGATCGCCGCGACGTCGATCGAGGTGACGTCCGGGAAGGCCTCCCCGAAGATCCGTTCGGCGACCACGCGGAAGGCGGCGACGTCGCCGGTCGTCAGCTGGACATGAGTCGGCTCGGCGATCGAGTCCCCGCTCGGATCGTGGCCGGCCGAGCCGGGGATCGCCGCCGTCCCGGGCGCCTCGAGCCCGTTGATCGCCAGCAGCTCGACGAGCGCCGACGCCGTCGCCGTCGCCGAGTCCACGATCGCCACCCGTTCCCCGGCGATTGCCGCGATCACGGGCCGGAGCAGCGGGTAGTGGGTGCAGCCGAGGAGCAGCGTGTCGATCCGGGCCGATGCGGGCAGCGGGAAGACGAAGTCCCCGGCCGCGTCGCGCTCGCCAAGGAGCGGCGCCAGGGCCTCGCCGACGATCGCCTCGACCTCGGGGCCGGTGAGGCGACCGGCCTCGACGAGCGGCACGAGTGCCGGCGTCGCGTGCTCGTAGACCTCGACGGCGGGGTTCTCGTCCTTGATCGCGCTGAAATAGGCATGTGATCGCACGGTTGCCGGAGTGGCAATGACGCCGACCCGCCGGTTGCGCGTCGTGAGCGACGCGGTCACGGCCCCGGGCCGGACGACCCCGAGGATCGGCAGGTCGTACCGACGCCGGAGGTCGCCGAGCGCGACCGCGGTCGAGGTGTTGCAGGCGACGACGATCGCCTTGACGTCGCGGTCGGCCAGCTCGTCGAGGGCCTCGGCGGAGAACGCCCGGACCTCGTCGTCCGACCGGGTGCCGTACGGCGCGCGGAGGTTGTCGCCCAGGTAGATCGTCGATTCGTGCGGCGAGCGGCGAAGGATCTCGCGCAGGACCGTCAGCCCACCCACGCCGGAGTCGAAGACACCGATGGGTCGCGGGTCGGACACGCCGGTCCTAGCGCCGACCGGCCGCCGCCGGCCGGACGATGCCGTTCGCCGCGAGGAGCTCGCCGGCGATCCGCGTCAGGTCCTGGCTGATCGGCGCGGACGGGTTCGCGAGGACGAACGGGACGCCTTCGTTGTTCGACGTCACGACGAGCATCCCGTCGGAGACCACGCGGTGCTCCGGCACGCGTCCGAGGGCCCGCTCGAGATCGCCCGGATCAATGCCCCCGGGCGAATCGGCGCGGTTCACGAGATACCGGACCTTCGATGCCGGGTAGCCGATCATCCGGAACGCGTCGGCGACCGCGATCGTGTTCCGGATCGTCGTCGAGTCGTACGTCACGATCTCGAGGATCGTGTCCGACAGGTCGAGGAACGAGAGGTTGATGTCCGACAGCGCCGACGACATGTCGATGACGATCGCGCCGTACACGCGACGGAGGAGCGACAGGATCTTGTCGATATCGCGGCTCGTGACCATCTCGGCCATCTCGACCCGTGGCGGGGCGAGGAGGATGTCGATCCCCGACGGGTCGCGCCAGAGGACGTCCTGGAGATCCGACTCGGCCACGCGGTCGGTTGGCAGGTCGAGGATCGACGGGGCGTCGACCGGCACCTTGAGGAGCGCCCGCAGGTCGCCGAACTGGAGGCTGCCGTCGATCAGGACGGTCCGCTGGTCGGCCTGGCCGAGAGCCACCGCAAGGTTGAAGGCGAGCGTCGTCTTCCCGACGCCGCCCTTCGGGGCGAAGATCGAGTAGATCCGGGACGAGCCCGTCGTGCTGAGCTGGGCGAAGTCCTTGCGCACCTGGGCGATCCGGTTCATGAGGTCGAAGCCGGAGAACGGCATCGCGAGCACGCCGTGGACGCCCTTGGCGGGGTCCGCCGTGACCGGGTTCTGGGGCACGGTCAGGACGATGACCGGGATGCCGAGCCCGGAGTTCGCGATCTGCTCGGCGAGCGGCAATCCCTTGACCCGGCCCTGGAGCAGGGCGTCCACGAGGACGATGTCGGGGCGCAGCTGCTGGACCTGGGGCAGGACCTTGCTGCCGTCGCTCAGGACGTCGAGCAGCTTGACCGAGCTCTGGGAGTTCAGCAGGCCGCGGATGTACTGGGCCACCTGCGGGACGTCCTCGACGAGCAGGAGGCGCGTCTGGTCACTCGATGCCATTGCGACCGAGTGTAGCAAGCCGATCGCCCCTGGCACCCGGGCAGGAAGTCCCGGCGAGGCGGGCAGATCGTGGGCCGGCGTGTTCCGCCGCAGCCGTGCTGGCGCCAACCGGCCGGATCACGGGCGTCGCGCGACCAGGATCGCCCGCTCGTCGCCCGGCCCGAGGGGCTCCATGTCGTACGTGCTGGCCAGGTCCTCGACGACCAGCCCCACTTCTTCGGCGAATGCCCGGAGCTCGTCGGGGGAGACGAGACGCAGCGCATCCCGACGGATCCAGCGGATCGTTGCGTCGCCCGGTGCGGCCTCCTCGTAGATCGAGGTCAGGTCGACGGTCCCGCCCGTGGGATCGAACCGGGCAGCCGAGGTCTTCGTGACCTCGCGGCCGGTCTCGGGATCCGTCCGGACGTATTCGAGGATCAGGCGGCCGTCGAAGCGGGCGAGATCCTCGACGCCGGGCAGCCAGAGGTCGACCACCGCGAGCCCGCCCGGCGCGAGGTTCCGCGCAAGGGTCCGGATCGCTTCCCGCTGACGATCCCGTGTCGCGAGGAGGAACAGCGAGTTCAGCGCGATGATCGCGAGCCGGAACGTGCCGGCGTCGCGGTGCGCGAACCCGAGAAGGTCCGCCTCGACGAGCTCGATCTGAGCCCCCGCGTCCGGCCGGGATCGCTCGATCGCGTCCTTCGCCCGTTCGAGCATCGCCGGGTCGATGTCGACCGCCGTGACCCGGTGACCGGCCTCCGCGAGCGGGATCGCGATGCGGCCCGTGCCGGCCGCGAGCTCGAGGATCGGGCCACCGGACCGCTTGGCGAGGGCGAGGTAGAGGTCGAGATCGCCCGGGTCCTCGAAGAGGTCGAGGTCGTACAGCCGGGCCAGCGCCCGGTCGACGGCGGTCGGCGCGACGGACGCAGTCATCGCCCCGGGTCGAACCGGACCGGTGTCCCGTCGCGACGTTTGACCGCGAGGGCGCTGATCGCCTCGAGGGCGGCCCGGTTCGCGATCATCGCCGTCGTCTCGGCGTGGTCGTAGGGCGGTGAGACCTCGACGATGTCCATGCCGGCGAGCTCGACCCGGCCGACGATCCGCCGGATCGCCCGGAGCAGCTCGCGGCTGAGGAACCCACCCGGCTCCGGCGTGCCGGTCCCGGGCGCGAGCCCCGGATCGACGACGTCGATATCGACGCTCAGGTAGATCGCGTCGGGTCCGTCGAGCGCCTCCTCGATCGCGTCGTCCACGACCGCCTCGGCGCCGCGCTCCTCGACCTCGGTCATGAAGTGATAGCGCAGGCCGTGCTCCTTCATCCATTCGAACGTGTCGACCGGCGGCCAGTAGCCGCGCAGCCCGACCTGGACGAAGTTCCGGCCGGCGACCGCGCCGGACTCGATCAGGCGCCGCATCGGCGTGCCGTGACCGGCGAGCACGCCCCAGTCGTCGTTCGCCGTGTCCGCGTGCGCGTCGAAGTGGACGATCCCGATCGAGCCGGGCCGGCGGACCTCGCCAACGGCCGTCGCGCTCGGCCACGTGATCGAGTGGTCGCCGCCGAGCACGATCGGGATCGCGCCGGTGCTCGCGACCTCACGGACCTTGCGGTAGATCAGGGCGTGGGCCCGCTCGATCCACGCCGGGATGATGTTCGCGTCGCCGGCGTCCACGACGGTCAGGTGCTCGAACGGCTCGATGCCGAGCTGGAGCGAGTTGACGGAGCCCGAGGTGTACTGGGCCTCGCGGATGGCCCGCGGTCCGAACCGGGCACCCGATCGGTGGCTCACCGCGTCGTCGAACGGCGCCCCGATGATCGCGACGTCGACCTTGCGGGCGCGCAGGTCCTCGGGGTCCGTGACCCACGGCAGGTTCATGAACGTGGTCGGTCCGACGTACGTCGGCAGGTCGAAGTCGCTGAAGACGGCGTAGTCGCGGTCCCAGCCGTTGGCCGCGGCGATGTCGCCGACAGGCGCGCCGACGGGCGGGATGTCCTGGGGGCGCTGAGCCACGTGCTCCTCCGGAGACGTTCACACGCGGGTGGCGACGGATGCCTGCGTGCGGATCGAAACCGTCTCTCTGGGGGCGCCGCCGGTTCGCACCGAGCGTCCAGCGGGGCGCGCCGCGGCGATCGTAGCACCCGCCCGTCGCGCCCCTGGTTGCGGCTCGTGCGAGGATGGACCGACAGCCGGGTCCATCCAGGCACCGTCCGACCCGGTCCCCGTGGAGGCCGCCCGTGCCCGTCGATTCACGCCGCTCGCCGTTCCCCGTCGTCCTCGTCGGGCTCTCGATCCTCGCGCTGGCGACGATGGCCGGCGGTCGCTCGGGTCAGCCGGCGCCTGCCGGCGCGACCGGCCGGACCGACGCCCCGGGATCGGACGCGCGCCCCGTCGCGGCCCTCCGCCCAACGACAGACACCCCCGCGATCGCGAGCGCCTTCGACCCGACGAACATCGTCCTCGGCCTCAGCCTCGTCAAGAGCGGCTTCACCGATCCGGTCCTCGTGACGAACGCCGGCGACGGCAGCAATCGCCTGTTCGTGGTCGAGCAGGCGGGCCTCATCCGAGTCATCTCCGGCGGCACGCTGCTCGCCACGCCGATGCTGGACCTCCGCGGAGCGATCACGAGCGGTGGCGAGCGCGGACTCCTCGGCCTGGCGTTCGACCCGCTGTTCCCGGCATTTCCGTACATCTACGTCAACTTCACCGACGGCAACGGCAACACCGCGATCAGCCGATACACGATCGGCTCCAACCCGAACGTCGCGGTCCGGTCCAGCGGCGTCCGGATCCTCACGATCGGCCAGCCCTACGCCAACCACAACGGTGGCAACCTCGCATTCGGGCCGGACGGCTTCCTGTATGTCGGCATGGGCGACGGCGGCAGCGGCGGCGATCCCCAGAACCGCGCCCAGAACATCACCTCCCTGCTCGGCAAGATGCTCCGGTTCGACGTCCATCACGGGACCCGCACGACCCACTACGTGATCCCGTCGAGCAACCCGTACGTCGGCAAGCTCGGCAACGACCTGATCTGGTCGCGCGGGCTGCGCAACCCGTGGCGCTGGTCGTTCGACCGGCTCACCGGACAGCTCTGGATCGGCGACGTCGGGCAGGACCGCTGGGAGGAGGTCGACCGCTCGAACAAGGTGGGATCGACGCCGGCCGGACGTGCCGCGAACTACGGCTGGGCCGTGATGGAGGGCCGGGCCTGCTTCAAGCCGATGACCGGCTGCTCGACAGCGGGCAAGCAGATGCCTCTCGTCGTCTACGGACATGCCGTGACCGGCACCGACAACTGCTCGATCACCGGCGGCTTCTCCTACCGTGGGACCGCGTCGCCGGTCCTGACGGGCGGCTACCTGTTCGGCGACTTCTGCTCGGGCCGGATCTGGATCGTGTCGATCGGGGCCGCGACGCCGGCGACGCCGACGCTCCTCCGGGACGCAACCGCGAGCCCCGAGATGACGATCAGCTCGTTCGGCGAGGACGAGGCCGGTGAGCTGTACGTCGTGGACCGGGGCGGCGGCGCCGTGTACCGGATGGACGGGACGCCGAAGCCCTGAGGTCGCGCCCGCCCGCGACGACCTGCCCTCAGGCCTCGCCGCGGAAGTCGCGCCAGGCCTCCTCGACCAGGGCCGGATCGCTGAACAGCTCGAGCGCGACCTGCGCAACGAGCGTGGCCGCCAGCAGGGTCGTCTCGTCGGCCTGAGGCGTCGCCGCGGCGTCACGGAACAGGATCGAGTGGCCCGGCGTGCCCTCCGGCGCGATCGCCAGCTCGGGGTGGATCGTCGGGCAGACCCAGCTGACGTTGCCCATATCCGTGCTCCCGGAATTCGGGTCCGGGCCCTGGTCGACGATCCCGTAGGCGGCGGCGTTCTCCACCCAGCGCCGCTCGAGCGTGCCGTTCGGCTTCATCGTCGTGGCCCCGCCCGAGAACGTGATCTCGACCGTGGTCGCGGTCGCCAGGGCGGCGGCCTCGGCCAGCTCGCGGAACCGCGTCTTCAGGTGCTCGTAGTACGCCTGGTCGGGGCTCCGCAGCATGAACCAGGCACGGGTGCGCTCCGGGATGATGTTCGCGGCGGTGCCGCCCTCCTGGATGATCCCGTGGACGCGGGCGTCCGTCCGGAGCTGCTGGCGCCACAGCCCGACCGAGCTGAACAGCAGGATCATCGCGTCCAGCGCGTTCCGGCCCATCCACGGATCTGAGGCGGCGTGCGCCTGGAGGCCGTGGAAGACCACCTCGACGTCCTCGGACGCGAGGGGGAAGCTCTGGACGTGGCTCCGGTCGCAGGGGTGGAACAGCAGGGCGGCGTCGATGCCCTCGAACAGGCCGTCCGCGATCATGATCGCCTTGCCGCTCCCGCGCTCCTCGGCCGGGGTCCCGAGGAACACGATCTCTCCCGGCAGCTCGTCCGCGATCGCCGCGAGGGCGATGGCGGCGCCGACACCGGAGGCGGCCATCGTGTTGTGGCCGCAACCGTGGCCGAGACCCGGCAGGGCGTCGTACTCGGCGAGGATCCCGATGCGCGGCCCGGAGCCGCCGCGGCCACCCGCCCGAATCGCTCGGATCGCCGTGGCCAGCCGGCCGGCCGGTCGCTCGACCGTGAACCCGTGACGAGCCAGGACCTCGGCGATCCAGCCGGCCGCATGCTCCTCCTCGAACGCGACCTCGGGATCGGCGTGGATCCGATGGGACAGGTCGAGGATCTCGTCGCGGGCGGCGTCGATCGCGGCCGCAAGACGATGCTTGGCGGCGGACTGCGGCTCGGCCGGCGTGATATCGGCGATCGAACGGGCCAACGGGACCTCCTGGAGCGGATGGCTCGGCGCCGTCCGGCCGGCCCGATCAGCGTTCGACGGACAGCGTGGCCTCGGCGACGACGACGAGCGCGAGGATGAACAACGCGATCGGCGGCTGGAACACCTGTTGCAGCCGGAGGATCACGAAGACGGCGACGACGACGGCGACCCAGGCCCCCCGCCGGACCGCGCGCGTCCAGTCGCCACGATAGGCGATCCGGCGGTGCAGCCCGAAGATCGCGAGCCAGAACAGCGGGATCATCGTCAGGCCGAGCGCGAGGCCGATCAGCAGCGCCCCGATGTAGCCCGCGCCCGCATCGATCTTCGGGTCGCGGGTCGTCACCACGAGCGCGACGAGGACCCACACGACAGCCGCCGATGCGAAGAAGCCGAGGTTGGCGAGGCGGTCGCGCGCTTCCATCACGAGGGAGTCTAGGGGGCCCGCGACCCCAGCGGTCACCGCCTCGCGGGCTCCGGATCGGGCCGGACGGCGGCGATGAGGTCGGCGATCAGGATCGGCTTGTCGAGGACCGCGGCGACCATCGGCGATCGCTCGCGCGCCGCGGCCGCGCGCTCGGCGTTCCCGGTCATCATCACGATCCGGATCCCCGGTCGAAGGGCCTCCATCCGGGCTGCCAGCTCGACGCCGCCCATCGACGGCATCTCGAGGTCGGTCAGCAACACCGACGGGTGGGCCGCGCCGTCGGCGACCAGGCGGAGCGCTTCGCGGCCGGTCTCGGCGGCGACCGCCTCGATCCCCGACCGGTCGAGGGCCCGGCAGACCCATTCCCGGATGCCCGGCTCGTCGTCGACGACCAGCACGCTGACGTGGCCCGGCGCGTGTGACGCGCCGGGCACAGGCTCGCGCTGCTCGCCACCGGCCATCGGCGATCTCGA
Organism: Verrucomicrobiia bacterium; assembly: GCA_035577485.1. Taxonomy (GTDB): domain Bacteria; phylum Chloroflexota; class Limnocylindria; order Limnocylindrales; family CSP1-4; genus CF-46. The sequence goes on along the minus strand of DATLVO010000174.1, from coordinate 13,851 downwards.
CCTCCGTGCCCAAGAGAGTAGTGAATCGTCGCCCCCGGTCCTGGCGAGGCGGTGCATCGTTGCACCGCACTCGCGGCCAGCCAATGAGGCGAATGCCCTATCGGCCCGATCGACCGGCGGATCGGCCGACGGCGTGGTTTCGGGGCGGGGCCTCTGCGAGCCGACCCTCGAGCTCGGCCAGGCTCGCCAGCTCGAGATCGGGCCGGAATCGGTCGTCGCGCTCGCTGGTCGGCAGCGGCGTGTCGGCCGGGCGATCCGACAGCCAGGCCGTCCGCCAACCCGCGGCCGCCGCACCGGCGACGTCGGCGGCCCAGTCGTCTCCGACATGCAGGATCGCCGCGGGATCGACATCGCTGAGGGCGCGTCGGGTGGCGGCGAAGATCGCCGGGTGCGGCTTGATCGTGCCGACCCGCTGGCTCACGACGATCGCTTCGAGGAAGGGCATCCAGCCGTTGGCCTCGGCGTACCGGTCGATCGTGGCCGCGAGCGGCCAGTTCGAGAGGATCGCGAGCGTACGGTCCGCCGCGAGCCGCTGCAGCATCGCACCCACGCCGGGTGTCGGTGGCAGCGCCTCGATGAAGGCAAGGCCGTACGCCTCGATCGCCCAATTGGTCTCCGCCGGCTCGGAGAGCCGCGCAGCCGCGACCTGGTCCCAGCGCTCGTCGACCCGCGGCGAGGGCATGCCCCGGAGGCGGGCGAAGACCCGAACGAGCCGCTCGGCGATGTCGACCTCGCGGAACTGCGGCACCTCCTCCCGGAACTGGCGCTCGCGCTCCTCGGCCCAGGCGGCGACGAACGCCGACCGGTCGATCCCCGGGACCCGCGCGACGACCGCGTCGGCAGTCACCTCGACCACTCGGGCCAGCGCCGCCCGGCCGTCCGGGACGAGCGTGTTGCCGAAGTCGAACGTGATCGCCCGGATGCCGCCCAGGCGAGCGGTCACGTGGCCACGCTGGACGGGCAGATCGTCCGGAACGGGCAGTACCCGCAGGTCGTCCGGTCCGGCTTCGGCGTGTAGTCCCGGGCGCGCATCCCGGCGGCTGCGGTCGCGATCCGTTCGCGGCCCTTCGCGAGGCGCCGCGGATCGACCTCCGCTCGTCCCGTGACCCCGGTATCGAGGAAGTGCAGCTGGACCGCGTCCGGCAGGCGGCCGGTCACCGCCTCGTAGCCCATCGCGTAGATCTGGAGCTGAAGGGATTCGCGGGCGCGCTGGCGCGCCTTGGCCGGCTCGCGGACGTCGCTCGTCTTGTAGTCGGTGATCGTCACCCGCTCGCGCCCGGTGAGCTCGAGCGTCGGCGCGACGACGTCGGCGTGCGGCGTGGTGGCGACCGGGGTGGGCGGCCCGTCGACGGCGTTCGTGCCGGCATCGGCCTGCCCCGCCGGCTCCGCAGGCTCGATGTCGACCCGGTCCCAGCGGCCGCGGACCCGATCGCCGCCGAGGGAGAAGCTGAACTCGCGCTCCACGTAGGCAGGGATGACCGCACCGGGCTCGAGCTGCGCCGCGCGGAAGCGGCGAAGGGTCGAGCGGCCGTTCTCGAGACGTGCCTCCTCGTGGTCGCGCGAGAGGAAGCCCTCGTTCGTCCACGCGGCCTCGAGCGAGGCGAACAGCTCCTCCTCGGTCATCACGTCGCCGCGGGCGTGGCGGCGATGGAACTCCTGGACCACCTTGTGGAGCGCCGACCCGTAGATCATCGCGTGATGCGGTGGGACCGGGACCCGGACCACGTGGCCCAGCTTGTACTTCAGCGGGCAGCTCAGGTAGTCGTCGATCGCCGAGAAGGACAGGGTCAACGGCTCCACGATGGGTCCGAGGCTCGCCGACGGCGCCTCGGGGCGGGGCGGCGGCGTCCCGGCGGCCTCGATCCGCTCCAGGGACGTCGAGGCACGGATCGCCGGGTCGACGCTGGCCGGTGGCAGGTCCATTGCCTCGACGACGAACGGCGAGGGTCGGCGCAGGCCGTTGCCGCCGTAGTCCGCGGCATACGAGAGCACCAGCTCGTCGCGGGCCCGGGTCATCGCCACGTAGAAGAGCCGCCGCTCTTCGCGCAGCTGGACCTCCTCGTCGACGTCGAGCTCATCCACGAGCGCAGCGGGCATCGCCAGCGGGTCCCGCCGGTTCGGGGTCGGGAACCGGCCCGCGACGAGACCCGGCAGGTAGACGATCGGGAACTCCAGGCCCTTCGCCTTGTGGACGGTCAGGACCGCCACGGCGTCGGCATCCGGATCCAGGTCCGCGGTGGCCGGGTCGTCGCCGGCCTCGATCAGCGTCTGAAGATGCCGGGCGACGAAGGCCGCGCGGTCGTCCGCCAGGAGGCTCGACTGGGCCCGGATGATGTCGAAGAACCGGGCGATGTTCCGGAGCGCCTCCTCGGCACCGATCGCGTCCTCCGCGGCCAACCGCCCGAGCGTCCCGGTCCGCCGCAAGAACGCGTATAAGACCTCGCCCGCGGGCCGCTCATGGGCAAGCGTGCTGAGGGCCCGCAGGTCGGCGACGAGCCGGGCCACGCCGGCTCGAGTGGCCGGTCCGATTCGGAGGACGCCCGGCTGCCGATCGAGCTCGTCCAGGACATCCCACAGGGTCCGGTTCCTGCGGCGCGCGGTCGTGACGATCGTCGTGAGGTCTTCGCCGCCGAGCCCATACGGCTCGCCGGTCGCGAGGGCGTACACATCGGTCGACGATCCGAGGTCGGCGATCGCCCGGAGGAATGCGAGCAGCCGGCGGACCTCGGGGCGGGCGTACAGACCCGACGTCCCGGAGAACCGCCACGGAATCCCGGCGGCCTCGAGGCTGCGCAGGATCGGATCAGCGTGGCCGTTGGCCCGGACGAGGATCGCGACGTCACGCGGCCGGACGCCCGAGGCGATCCGTTCCCCGATCTCGGCGGCGATTCGATCTGCCTCGTCGCCGCCCGAGGGGTGTGTTTCGAGGCGGACGGTTCGGCCGGCCGGATCGGTAGTCCGCTCGGCCACGAGGCGTTTCGAGATGCCCGCCCGGACCTCGAGGCGATCCGGGTCGTTGAACCGGATCAGGCGGTGGGAGGCCTCGAGGATCGCCGGACGCGAGCGGTAGTTGCGCCGGAGGACCACAGTCCGGGCACTCCGATACCGATCCCGGAACCCGAGGATGTTGCTGATCGCGGCGCCCCTGAAGCGGTAGATCGACTGGTCGTCGTCGCCCACGACCGTCAGGTTCCGGTGCGGCTCGGCGACGACGGACACGAGCTCCGACTGGGCGCGGTTCGTGTCCTGGAACTCGTCGACCAGGACATAGCGGAACCGGGCCTGGATCTCCGCGCGGGCCGCTGCCGACGTCCGCACGAGGTGCAGGGCGAAAGCGACCTGGTCGCCGAAGTCGATGAACCCGCTCCCGGTGAGCAGCTCCTGGTACCGGGCGTACGCCCGGGCGAGCTCCCCCTGGCGGCGTGCCTCTTCGGCCAGGGCGGCGTCCATCGGATCGGCGGCCGCGCGCTCGGCGAGCGCCGTCGCATAGGCCAGATAGGCCGCCGGAGAGACGTCCTCATCCTTGCACCGGCTGAACAGGCCCGCCAGCGAGCCGAGGAACCGCGTCGGATCGCCGAGCGGCCGGTACTCGTCCAGGTCGAACGCGAAGAGCCGCTCGCGGAGGAAGATCACGACCTCCGGCCGGCTGAGCACGCGGATGTCGCTCGGCAGTCCGAGCTCGAGGGCGTACTCCCGGATCAGCCGATCCCCGAAGGCGTGGAACGTCCCGATCATCGTGTCCGTGTAGCCGTACGGGACGAGCTGGTCGACGCGGAGCTGCATCTCCGCCGCGGCCTTCTCCGTGAAGGTCAACCCGAGGATCTCCGACGGCCGGGCGCGGCGGGTCGCGATCAGCCACGCGATCCGGCGGGTGATCACCTGCGTCTTGCCGGTCCCCGCGCCGGCGACGACCAGCAACGGCCCCTCGCCGTGGGTCACGGCCCGCAGCTGCTCCGGGTTCAACCCGCCGAGGAGGGCGTCCAGGCCGGCGGGCGGGTCGCCGTCGAGCGCCAGCGGACCGTCCGCGACGAAGCCGTCCCATACCGGGATCTGCTCGAGGGGAACGGGCTCGCGACGGGCTCGGGCGCGGGTCATGGGAACGTCGAGGGAGACATGATCTGGGGCCATGATCCGATCATCGCCAGGCCCCGTGACAGCTTGCCTGTCAGACCGCGCCCGGAGCCCGGTCCCGTCGCGGTCCGGGGCTGGGAGCGGAACTCGGCGCCGCCATCGCGCGACGCAGCGCCTCCGTCTCCTCCTCCGACAACGCTCCGTCGGACCGGCCGTCGGCGATCGCCTTGGCATAGACCCGCGTGCCCGTGCGGGTGTGGAGGCTGCTCACGACGAACCCGTTTCCCGTGGCGTCGGTCAGGGCCAGGGCGAAGCTCTGGTTGCCGCCGGTGTCCTCGAACGGATTGAATCGGACGAGCCCCACGCGCTGGATCGCCCGTCGGCCGCTCGACTCGAGCATCGCCGATCGCGCGGACAGCTCGTCGAGCTCGCGGGCGAGGGCGTAGACCTTGTCGACCTGCGCTTCGAGGACGCCGTCGAGGCTCGACCCGTGCGCGCCGCGGGTCAACCCGTCGAGCCGGCGCCGGAGCCGGTGGACCTGCCGGCCCTGCACGAGGGCGAGCAAGAGCAGCAGGAGGACGGCGAGGCCGAGGCCGATGACCACCGCGCCGAGAACCGGCTCGACGAGGGCGTTCAGGTCGATCGGTCGATCCTCCCGACGGGTCGTGCTGAAGCTGACTGGAAGGCTCCGCGGCGGCCCGAGTCTAGCAGGTGGTCCTTACCGGTCGATCACCGGTGGAGCGGCCGATGCTATCCTCCGCCCGACCCATCGAACCCGTTGCGGAGCGCACCGACCACATGGCCAAACGTTCACGCGTCGCCGCCCGACCCGGCCAGCGACGGCCGCTCCAGCGAACCGTCCCGCGAACGGCGAGCTCGGGGCCGTCCCGGCCCGAGGGCTCGGTCACCGCCGAGGAAGAGGCGCGCGCGGCCGAGCTCGAGGCGGCGATCCTGGCGGAGCAGGAGGTGGCCGATGAGGCCCGCCGCCAGCGAGATCGAGCTCGTCGGCCCGTCCCCGAGGCCGCAGCGCGGGCCAACTACTCGTCGGTCCCGCTGGGCGTGCGCGCGGCCGAGGAGTACGGCTACGTCCGTCGCGACATCCGGCGCATCACGCTGGTCGGCGGGTCGCTCCTGCTCGTCCTCGCGGTCCTCGAGGTCCTCGTGAACGGGATGCACCTTTTTACCCTCTGACGCGACGGGGCCGCGTCGCCTCGCGGCGCTCGTAGGTCATGGACTTCGAGCATCGTCGAGCGTCTCGGCCGTCTCGTCCGGCGTGGCCGATGTCCGCGGCGCCGTCGCCTGGGCCCAGGACGGGCTGGCGATGAACGGCAAGCGGACCGTCCTGTTCATCGACGAGATCCATCGCTTCAACAAGGCCCAGGAAGGTGCCCTCCTCCCCTATGTCGAGGACGGCACGATCACCTTGACGGGAACGACAACCGAGGACCCCTACCTAAGCTACAGGTGCAGTCGGGTTCGCCTGACCACGCCGCGCAATGGCCGAGCATTGCCGCAATACGGTGAGTCGGCGGAATGGTCGGCCGCGAAAGGTGTTGACAGGGCGCCAGGTTGACCGAGCAGAATACTATTGCTATTCCTTCCTCATCGGCCTATGGGTGAGCGAAGGCAGCTTGGGGGGACCTCATCGCGAACAGCATTGCGTCTGGTCAGTAGCTTTCTGAGCGCGGCAGCGCTCGCGATATCGGTTCTGCTGGCCGCAGGCACGCCTGTTTCGGCCGCCGGGCCATGCGCAGGCAGCGGAAGCTGGTTCGCGGGCTGGTATTCCGGCGGTGCGGCGCCCGCCCACGAACCAGAAGGCGTGAAGGCCAGCCTCCTCTACCGCGATGGAGACGGCTGCTCTGCGGCCGTGGGCGGCTCCAAAGGCCGCGGAGCCTGGGTGATGATTCAGGGAAAGAATCAGGCGACCCGGTACGTCCAGTCTGGCTACTGGATGTTTGGAAACGCGTTCGACTGCTGGCATCACTTCTCGGAGTACAACAACGGTGGGGGCACGGTCGCGAAAGAGGGTCCCTGTACGAACCTCAACCAAGTGCACGTTCCCCTTGTGAAATACATTCCGAACCCTGCCCGCACGGAGTTATGGATTGATAGCCTTCGCCTCGATGTGATGAACTCCTGTGTTTGTGCCTTCGCTAGGCCACTGTGGGTCGATTATCTTGGCGAGTCTCAAGATACCCACTCGGACGTTCCCGGGTTGAGCGCTACCAAGGGCGAGTGGAGCTCAATGCAGATTCAGTACTTCACTGACAATACTTGGCACGGTACTTGCGGCACGATCACTCTTTTCAAGGATGTCACGCTCGCGCGGTACGCTGCTGATGCTCCAGCTTGCAACGACACGCGATCGTGGACAGCGACGCCATGAAGATTCGAGGCCTTCTTGTGGTGCTGTGCCTAACGTCGGCAGGATGTATTGCGGCACCCGGCGGATCGTCACTCTCTGCGGACCGGGTCGAGCCCTTGTTGGCCAGCGAGAACCTCGGGAACAGCGGCGTGACGCTTGATCCGCCTGGCCTCCTCGCTCCGAAGGTACAGGCTCAAGGCGCCTTCGCGGTTTGCACAAACGGTCGGGCCCCATGTCCACCGACGTCACCGACGGCGGCGCGCCTCGCTATTGCCACCGACGCCGGCCCTGGAACGGCTGACGCAAACGGAAAGATCACCCTGTTGATGAACAAACGTTTGGTCTGGGCGATCAGTTGGTCCGACATTGAATGCCGCTTTCGCGGAGGGGGGCTCGGCGACCCCTCGATACCGTCGGTAAGTGCTAGCCCCGTGAGTTGTGACACGGTCGCCTTCGTGGACGCAGGCACGGGCGAGTTTCTCTACGAGGTCACCTACGAGCGTCACTAGGGAGCGGCGGCACGGGTCGTCAGCCTCAACTCTGCAGCGCACTGCGACAGTGACAGCTGGGTCAGCGGGCAATGGGGGCGTCAGTCCGGCCGCAGGCGCCTGACCGTCTTGACGAGCTGGATAGCGGCGTCGCCGCGATCCCAGCGCGCATCCGAGTACCGTCAAGGTTGTGCTTGACGGCGTGAGCCGCCTCGACGTCGCCCTTCCGAGCTTCGTCAGTTCGTCGCTCCCGACCCAGGCTGGCTCGTGCCCCACGACGCGCGAGCCTGATCTTCGCCTTTGACCGCGGGCGGCTCAACCTCGCCCGCGGACGGGTGACCCGTTGGGTCATACGCGACGGCGCTCAGAGCCTGCGGTGCCACCACCAGATCGTTGCCGATGTTCCGGTAGTTGTGTGGTGACGATGCGCCGTGGAAGTGTCGGCGCAGTTCGGCGACCTCGGTGTCAACGGCTTCCCATCCGTTCCGACCCCGCGGGGACACAGGGGTGACCAGTTCTTCGCCAAGCGCCTCGTCCTCGATCAATTCGAGCCGTTCACGGAGTGGGCTGAACAGGCCCAGACCATGGTGCGACGGGCGCCCAACTTCCGTGGCCGTCGTGGCCATCCAGTGGCCGTGGAACGACGCAAAGTTTCGGAAGTCCAGCTTCCAATCGACATTGACCGCTTCGTCAGAGCGACGAGCGTCCGCATTCCCTCGCGTGAGCTCTGATCGTCAATGTGTTGCCCGCCGCCCGTGCCGTAGAGCAGGAATACCTGCGCCCTGAGGTCCGCGAGGGCAAGGGCTGCCTCCACGTCGGTGTAGTTCGCGACTGCGACCGGTCGGACCCGGAGTTGGTCCAGCAACTCGAAGTCGAGATATTCGTCGTCCTCGTCCACGAAGTAGTCGTTTAGTCGCAAGTCGGCGTGGCCCCACTGTCGAGAATGTGCAAAGCGGCCTATGAACCACCCGAGCGCGACTGTCGAGCGCATCTAGACTGACTGCATGCCATCCGTACGTCCTCGGGCTGGAGGCGCCAAGCCCGAGCCGCTGTTCCAGCCGCCGCCCGGTGCGCAGCCGCTCGCCGCACGGATGCGGCCGCGGTCGCTCGATGAGTTCGTCGGCCAGGAGCACCTGGTCGGCGAGCGCGGGCCCCTGCGCCGATCCATCTCGCGTGGGCACCTCTCCTCGATCATCCTGTGGGGCCCTCCGGGCACGGGCAAGACGACCCTCGCCCGCCTCCTCGCCGATGCCATCGGTGCCGACATGATCGCCCTGTCGGCGGTCTCGTCCGGCGTGGCCGATGTCCGCGGCGCGGTCGCCCGGGCCCAGGACGGACTCGCGATGAACGGCAAGCGGACCGTCCTGTTCATCGATGAGATCCATCGCTTCAACAAGGCCCAGCAGGACGCCCTCCTCCCCTATGTCGAGGACGGCACGATCACCTTGACGGGAACGACAACCGAGAACCCCTACTTCGAGGTCAACAGCGCCCTCCTCTCGCGGATGCGGGTCTGGCGGCTCGACACGCTGGCGGATGAGGACGTCGCCATCGTCGTTCGTCGCGCCCTGGCCGACGCCGAGCGTGGTCTCGCTGGTAGCCTCGGCCCGAGCGGCGGCGTGGCCCTCGCCGACGATGCCTTCGAGCATCTCGTCTCACTGGCCGGTGGCGATGCCAGGACGGCGATGAACGTCCTCGAGGGCGCCGTGGCGCTGGCGGAGTCGGAGGGGATCCGGGACAAGGCCGGCCATGTGTCACCACGTCTCGACGACGTCGAGACGGCTGCGCAGCAGAAGATCCTCGCCTACGATCGTGCCGGCGACGGCCATTACGACACCGTGTCGGCGTTCATCAAGAGCCTCCGCGGCAACGATCCCGACGGGGCCCTCTACTGGCTCGCGGCGATGATCGCCGCGGGCGAGGACCCGCGGTTCATCGCCCGGCGGCTGATCATCAGCGCGTCGGAGGACGTCGGCAACGCCGACCCGCGCGCCCTCCAGGTCGCCGTCGCCGCGGCCCAGGCGCTCGATCACGTCGGGCTGCCCGAGGCCCAATACGCGCTCGCCCAGGCGACGACGTACATCGCGACGGCGCCGAAGTCGAACCGGGCCGGGCTCGCGTTCTTCGCGGCGGTCGGCGACGTCGAGAGCCGTGGGTCGCTGCCCGTGCCGCTCCACCTCCGCAACGCCGCGCACCGGGCGATGAAGCAGCACGGGATCGGTGTCGGCTATCACTACCCACAGGACTACGAAGGCGCGGACATCGAGCAGCAATACCTCCCGGACGAGCTCGCCGATCGTCACTACTACCTCCCTGCGGACCAGGGCTACGAGGCGACGATCGCCGGCCGGCAGGCCGCCCGCGCCGAGGCGCGGGCGGCCGCGAAGGAGGCCGGCAAGACGCCCCGCAACCGCAACCCCGTGCCCGAGGCGTCCCACCACGCCGGCGACGGCCTCCTCAAGACCCGCGAGGCCAATCGCAAGAAGCTGGCCGACACCGAGAAGCGCGACGCCGCGGACTGACGGCTGATCTAGCGGCCGGCGAGGCCCTCCTCGGCGCCGGCCGCATGCGGCGGGAGCCGAAGCGGTCCCGCGTCGATCTCCTCGGCCGCCTCGAAGTCCTCGAACGCTTCCGCGCCGGCCGGCTCGGGCTCGAAGAACGTCGTCGCGATCAGCGTCGGCACGATCGCGCTGAGGATGACGACCGTCACGAGGATCGTGTACGTCGCCTGGTCGATGTGGCCGTTCGTGAGCCCGTAGAGCGCGGCGATCGTGCCGAAGGTCAGCCCGGTCGACATCAGCAGCGTCGTGTAGTTCGCGTCGCGGGTCGGCAGCCCGAAGGCCCGCGCCGTCGGCCAGACGCCGACGACCTTGGCGCCGACCTTGACGGCAAGGAAGAGGGCGATCAAGCCGGCCCCGGCGACGATCGCCGGCAGCGAGACGAGCGAGCCCGCCTTGAGGAAGTAGAAGGGCGTCAGGAGCGAAAACGCCGTGGCTCGCATCCGATGGACGAGCGCGCGATCGGCCACGAAGACCCCGGCGACCGCGAGCCCGATCAGGTAGGCGGGCAGCACGGCCTCGCTGCCGGCGACCTGGGCAATCCCTCCGAGAAGGAACAGGACGAAGAACAGGAACTTGATCTCGGGTTCCGAGACACGACCGGGAACGCGCTGCACGAGCTGCCGCGTCAGACGGGGCACCAGGACGATGGCCACGGCCGTTGCCACCGCAAACCCGATGAGCAGCGGGTTGACGTCGGCGAAGAGGAGCCCGAGGAAGAGCACCGTGCCGAGGTCGGTCACGAAGCACGCAGCGAGGATCAGCTTGCCGATCTCCCGGGTGGCGAGGCCGGACTCGATCATCACGGCGTAAACGACCGCCACAGAGGTCGTCGACAGAGCGAGTCCCGCGATCTCCGAGGCCGCCAGCGACCAGCGGAGTCCGAAATATGCAACGGCGAACGCCGCGACGAATGGGGCCGCGAAGCTGACCGCGCCGATCGACAGGCTGGGACGCAGGTGGCGTCGAAGCGACTCAGGGTCGATTTCCGCCCCCGCGAGGAACGTGAGCAGGACCGCCCCAAAGGCGGCCAGGAAGTCGATCCAGGGCGTCGTGTGGAGGCTGAGCACGTTGCCGCCGATCACGCCGAGGACGATCTCGATGAGCGCGACCGAGATCCCCACGCGGATCGAGACGAGGCTCGCGACCAGGGCCAGACCGATCCACTCGGCCGCGATCAGGTATGCGTTGTCCACCGATCACCTCCGCGGGGCCGGAATGGAAACGGCCCCTGGCTGCCGAACAGTCCAGGAGCCATCAGCCCGCGGGGGGCGGTTCAGGCGCGATCGTTGCGCCTCGGCGGACGCCATCGCCGGTGGCCCGGAGCGTAACACTTGGAGCCGTACCATCCGCGGTCGGATCCGCGTCTCTGACAGCAGCCCACCAGCCCGAGGACATCCACGCGCCGATGCCCGCCCTGCTCGCGCTCGTCCGTCGTCTGATCGATCGGGTGTTCCCGCGCGGCGCCCTGACGCTGTCGGTCCTGACGTTCGCCTACTTCGGGCTGGGGCTCGTCCGGAACCGGGTGCTGTCGACCGCCTACGGGTCGAGCGCCGAGTACGAGGCGTATCTCGCCGCGTTCCGCATCCCCGAGATCCTGTTCGACGTCGTCGTCGCGGCCGGTCTGACGGCCCCGTTTGTCCCGATCTTCAGCGGGCTGCGCGAGCGCGATGCTGGGGCCGCCGATCGGTTCGGGCAGACCGTGCTGACCGTCCTCGTCCTCGTGATCGCGGCGCTCTCCCTCGTCCTGGTCGTCATCGCCCCGACGACCGTCGAGTGGATCGCTCCCGACTTCGGCGCGCCGACGCGGGAGCTGTACGTGTCGCTCCTGCGGCTGTCCTGCATCTCCCAGGTCTTCTTCGCGGCCTCGTTCGTGCTCGGCGAGGTCCTGGTCGCCCATCGCCGGTTCTTCCTGTACGCCCTGGCTCCCCTGCTCTACACGGGCGGGATCATCGCCGGGACCGTGCTCCTCGGCAGCCGCCTCGGCGTCACGGGCACGGCCGTCGGCGCCGTTGCCGGAGCCGCGGCGCATCTCGTCGTCCGGACCCTCGGCATCGCCCGGACGCCGTTCCGGCCGCGACCGCGTCTCGCGATCCGGACGCCGGCCTTCCGGGAGTTCGTCCGGCTGATGCTGCCGCGGATGGTCAGCCATCCGATCGACCCGCTCACGGTCGCGTTCTTCACCCGACTGGCGACCGGGATCGGGGTCGGCGCGCTGACCTCGTACAACTACGCGTCGGACTACCAGGTCGTGCCGGTCAGCCTGATCGGGTCGGCGTTCTCGCTGGCGGTCTTCCCGTCTCTCGCCGCAGCGTGGAACGAAGGCGACGGCCCGGTATTCCGGGCGATCCTGCGGCGCAACGTTGTGACCGTCGCCCTCCTGACCCTCGTCGCCGCGATCGCGCTCGCGATCCTCGCCCACCCGATCATTCAGATCGTTCACGGCGGGGGCCGCTTCGGTGCCGCGGACGTCGACCGGACCGCGTTCGTCCTCGCCCTGTTCGCGCTCTCGATCCCGTTCGACAGCCTGTCCTATCCGCTGTCACGGGCGCTCTACGCGAGCCACAACACCCTGCTCCAGGTGGCGGCGTCGATCGCGGGCTTCGCGACCCTCGTCGTGGCGGCGGCGCTGCTCAGCGGCCCGGTCGGGATCGCCGCGATCCCGCTGGGCTACGCCCTCGGCACGGCGTTGAAGGCGGGGCTGCTCGCCGTGTTCGTCCGGCAGCGGCTCCGGCTCCTGCCGGCCGGCTCGCCGCTAGCCCGCGGGGATGGCCGCTAGCCCGCGGGGATCGTCGGCATCACGACGATGAACTTGCCGTCGCGGTCGGGGTAGAGGCCCTCGGGGCGCTTCCACGGCCGGAAGTTGCGGACCATCTCCGAGTCGTCCTGGAACGTCCCCGGCGGGTCCGACTGGCCCCAGATCGACGAGTTCCACGGGTACCACGGGTCGAGGATGTAGGCGCCGCTGACCCGTGCGTCGTCGAACACGGTCGGATCGGCGTCGGCCCGGTAGCCGCTCATCACCCAGGTGTGGGCGCCCCGCCATGCGAGGAGGATGACCGGCGAGTGGGTGAGCGAGATCTGCTTCGCCGAGTCGCGCAGGGCGTCGATTCGCGAGTCGTAGGCCCGGATCTGGTAGCCCTTCGCGCCGTACGCGTCGAGGGCGAGGGCCATCGCCGCCGGGCCCCAGTCGTAGTTGTGGCTGTCGGCCCAGGTGTCCCACTCGTGGACCCGCCCGGCGATCTCCCGCTCACGCGCGTCCGTTGCGTCCCCGTGGCCCAGGATCGCGAGCACGATCGTGATGCCCGCCGGCGCGCACCAGGTGTCCTTGATCTCGTGGGCGAAGACGGCCCTCGGGTCCTGGACGATATTGACGTCGACCCCGACGCGCGGGATCGGCGTCGCGGTCGGCTTCGGCGTCGGTGCGCCGCTCGGCAGAGGGCCGACGGATTGCGTCGGGCTCGGTTGCGGCGTCTCCGGCTTTGGCGTCACGGTGACGGTTTGCAGCGTCACCCGATCCGCAGGCGGCGGACCGATGATCAGCCGCTCGACCTTCGCCACGAGGCGGTCGTACAGGTTGCCCGCTCCGAGCGTGTTCGTCGCGACCGCGCCCAGCCCGCCGACCGTGCCGACGATGGCCGCGGCGAGGATCAGCCGGAGGGCGTGCGATCGGCGGCTGCCATTGGTGCGCCGGCGGCGGAGGTGGGGCGAATCGCGATCGATCCGGACGCGTTCGAGGGACAAGCCGATGGTCTCCGGGCGGTTGGGGGCGGCTGGTTGACGAACGACGACGCGCGCCTGCGACGCACGACCCGATCGAGAATCGCCGCGAACGCCGCTCATCGTAGTCGCGAACGCCGGATCGAACGCTCCACCGACCGGTCACCCGGTGGCGAGAACGCGATGGTTCTGCGACCATCGTCAGGCCCGTCACGACCACGTCCGCAGCGCCAGGAGACCCCGTGGACCGCTTCGAGCCCAACCTCCGGATCCCCGGCCCGACCGCCCTCCCGCCATCGGTCCGCGAGGCCGGCGGCCGCCAGATGATCAACCACCGCGGCCCCGAGTTCGCGGCGATGCTCGGCCGGATTCTCGAGGGGATGAAGCCGTTCTTCGGCACGACCGGGGACGTGGCGATGCTGACCTGCGCCGGCTCGGGCGGCCTCGAGGCCGCCGTCGTGAACACGCTCTCGCCGGGCGATCGGGTCCTCGGCGTGTCGATCGGCAGCTTCGGCGACCGGTTCGCGAAGATCGCCGGGGTCTACGACGCCGACGTGACGAAGATCGAGGTCGAGTGGGGCCGGGCGGCCGACCCGGACGAGGTTCGAGCCGCGCTGCGCGCGAAGCCGGGCTATCGGGCTGTCCTCCT
>DATLVO010000173.1:0-6856 GCA_035577485.1 Verrucomicrobiia bacterium | reverse complement strand
GATCCCGACGATGAGCGACGGACCCGCCCAGTCGATCGACGAGCGGAGCGCACCGGTGTCGCAATCGGTATACGCGATCGCCCGCCAGATCAGGGAGGTGGCCGCCGCGGTCACGATGCTCCCGACGAGAGCCGCCGCCATCGCACGTTCGGTCGGCGCGGCCGTGCGCCAGGCGAACCCGGCGACGATGGGCGCGGCCACCCACACGGGAATGACGACCACCCAGCCGAACGCCGCCCGGTCCAACGGACCGATGTAGAGAAGGCGGTCGCTGATCCACCACAGGCCATACGCAATGGCCAGGATGACGAGCGGCGCGCCCACCATCGACGCCAGGTTCGCACGCCCGATCGGGGAACCGCCCGCAGCGCCGGTTGGAGCGCCCACGCATCACCTCCACGTCTCGCAAGGACGTTCCGGCAGCGTGCGACGTTCGCATTCGGCCGTCAACGCCTCCGCCCCACGATTGACGCCGTTCGGCGGCGGCCCTAGATTCAATCCCGACGAAAACGCTCGGGATTGAAGGGGAGCGACGTGGACAGCGGTTGCCTGCGCCTCTTCGGGCTCGCGCTCATGACCCTGGCGCTCGTCACCGTCGGGCTGATCCTCGCCCTTCTCTAGACTGCACGGAACCCATGGACGATCTCTACCGCGACTACATCCTCGAACACTACCGACGGCCCCACAATTTCGGGGTCATCGATGCGCCCACGGCCAGCTTCGAGGGCAGCAACCCCCTCTGCGGCGACCGGATCACGATGCAGCTCGGCGTCCGCGACGGCGTCGTCGAGCGCGTCGGGTTCACGGGCCGCGGCTGCGCGATCAGCCAGGCCAGCGCCTCGCTTCTCACCGACGAGATCAAGGGCAAGCCCGTGGCCGACGTGGCCGCCTTCCGCGCCGACGATCTCCTCGACCTGCTCGGGATCGACATCAGCCCCGCCCGCCTGAAGTGCGCGATGCTCAGCCACGAGACGCTCCAGAAGGCGCTTGCCGAGACCGGCGGAACGACCGCCAAGCCCGAAGGGGCTCCGGCATGACGATCGACCGAGAGCGCTGCTGCAGGTGTCGTCGGCCGGCTTAGCCGGCGCGCTCGAGCCTTCTCCCTTTCGCCCTGCCGCCCATCGAGCCGGCAGCCTGTCGTCCTCGGAGCCATTGTCCACATGCCACGAACCTATGCCGACCTCCTCAAGGAGGCGCGCGCCCAGATCCGGGAGGTCACTCCCCAGCAGGTCGATGCGCTCGCCCCGGGCTCCGCGACCGTGATCGACGTCCGGGAGGCGTCCGAATGGGAGCAGGGACACCTGCCCGGCGCCCTCCACATCAGCAAGAGCTACGTCGAGCAGCAGGTCGAGGCGGCCGCGCCTGACCGCGACGGCGAGGTGATCCTCTATTGCGCCGGCGGCGTCCGCTCGCTGTTCGCGGCCCAGACGCTCGAGCAGCTCGGCTACACGAACGTCGCCTCGATGTCGGGCGGGTTCCAGGCCTGGAAGTCGGCCGGGCTGCCGTGGGAGGCGCCGGTCATCCTCACGCCCGAGCAGAAGCAGCGCTACAGCCGCCATCTGTTGATCCCCGAGGTCGGCGCGGCCGGCCAGACCCGCCTGCTCGAGTCGAAGGCGCTGTTCATCGGCGCCGGCGGTCTCGGTTCCCCGGCGGCCCTCTATCTCGCGGCCGCCGGCGTCGGAACGATCGGGATCGTCGACTTCGACGTCGTCGACCTGTCGAACCTCCAGCGGCAGATCCTCCACACGAACGATCGGGTGGGGGAGCGCAAGGTCGAATCGGCGCGCAAGACGATCAACGCCCTGAACCCGGACGTGAATGTCATCACCCACGAGGAGATGCTCGTCGCCGACAACGTCGACCGGATCATCGCCGGCTACGACGTGATCATCGACGGCACCGACACGTTCGAGACCCGCTACCTCCTCAATGACGCCGCGGTCGCGAAGAACATCCCGGTCATCCATGCCAGCGTCTTCCGCTTCGAGGGCCAGCTGACGACGTTCATCCCCTACGAGGGGCCGTGCTACCGCTGCCTCTATCCGACGCCGCCGCCGCCGGAGCTCGCGCCCGGCTGCTCCGTCGCCGGCGTGCTGGGCGTCGTGCCCGGGATCATGGGCATGCTCCAGGCGAACGAGGCGCTCAAGGTCCTGCTTGGGATCGGCGAGACGCTCGCTGGCCGCCTGCTGCTCTTCGATGCGCTCGACACGACCTTCACCGAGCTCAAGCTCCGGCGCGACCCGGAGTGCCCGGTCTGCTCGACCGAGGCGGTCGCCGCCCGGGCCGAGGGCCGGCCGCTGCCCGTCCCGACGTTCGGCTCGCCGGCCGCGGAGCAGCCCTTCGTCCTTGGAGGACCCGCGTGAGCGTCGTCAAGATCCCCACGGTCCTCCGGCCCCAGGTCGGGGGCAACAAGGAGCTCGAACTGGGCGGCTCGACGGTCGGCGACCTCGTGACCGCCCTGACCGACCAGTACCCGTCGCTGCGGAGCCAGCTGCTGACGGACGAGGGCAGCCTCAACCGGTTCGTCAACGTGTACGTCAACGGCCAGGACGTCCGGTATCTCGACGGGTTGGCAACCGCGGTCGGCGAACGCGACGAGGTCCGCCTCCTGCCGGCGATGGCCGGAGGCGCGCGGGGCGAGCGCTGACGTGGCCCTCCCCAAGCCGGTCGTCATCCGCTCGCCGGGGCTCGAGGGCGCCGGCAGCGAGGTGCGGACGCCCGCAACCGGTCACGACCACCCTGCGCTCGCGAGGCACGGCCGGCGCTACGACGACATCCTCGACGCGATCGGCCATACGCCGCTCGTGGAGATCCCCCGGATGTCCCCGAACCCGGCCGTCCGGATCTACGCCAAGCTCGAGATGGTCAACCCGACGGGCTCCGTGAAGGACCGGATCGCCAAGTACCTCGTCGAGGATCTCGAGCGCCGCGGGCTCCTCGCCGCCGACTCGATCATCCTCGAGCCGACGTCCGGCAACACCGGGATCGCCCTCGCGATGATCGGCCGGCGGAAGGGCTACCGGGTCGCGCTCGTCATGCCCGACAACGTCACGAACGAGCGGCGCCAGATGGCCGCCCTGTTCGGCGCCGAGGTCATCGACTCGCCCGGGCGGCTTGGCAGCAACGGGGCGATCGCGCTCGCCAAGCACCTGGTCTCGAAGGACCCGCGGTTCGTGATGCCGTACCAGTACGGGAACGAGGCGAACCCGCGCGCCCACGAGGAGACGACCGGCCCCGAGATCCTCGCCGACTGCCCCGAGATCGACGTGTTCGTGGCGGGTCTCGGCACGAGCGGCACGCTGATGGGCGTCGGGCGGTTCCTGCGCCGGGTGAAGCCCGGGGTCCGGATCGTCGCCGCCGAGCCGCTGCCCGGCGAGCTCGTCCAGGGCCTGCGATCGCTCGACGAGGGCTTCGTCCCGGAGATCTTCGACCCGTCGATGCTCGACGCGAAGTACCTCGTCTCGAACGCCGACGCGGTCGCCGCACTGCGCGACCTCGTCGAGCGCGAAGGGATCTTCGGCGGTCCGTCCTGCGGCGCGGTCCTCGTCGCGGCCGCTCGCGAGGCGCGCCTGATGACGTCGGGGACGATCGTCGCCCTCCTCCCGGACGGCGGCTGGAAGTACCTCTCCGCCGGCACGTTCACGCGGAGCCTCGACGAGATGAAGGACGATCTCGAGGGTGGCGTCAGCTGGTGGTGAACCGCCGGTGAGCGCCGCGCATCCCGGGCCTGCCTCGGTCCGGATCCCGGCGGAGATCGTCGAGGCGATCGTGCGGCAGGCCCGCGCCGAGGACCCCAACGAGGCCTGCGGGCTCGTGATCGGAGATCGGCCCGCCGCCGACGACGGGCAGCCGCTCCGATACGTGCCTACCCGGAACAAGGCGGCGAGCCCGTATCGCTACGAGATCCACCCCGACGATCTGCTCCGGCTGACGATCGAGACCGACGATGCCGACGAGGCGTTCTGGGCGATCGTCCACAGCCACGTCCGGTCGGCGGCCTATCCGAGCCCCACGGACCTCGGCCTGGCGTTCTATCCGGATGCCCTGTACCTGCTGGTGTCGCTGGAGCACGAGGAGCCGGCGCTCGGCGCCTTCCGGATCGTCGGGGGAGAGATCCACCCGGTCGAGCTGATCGTGGCCGCGCCCGGCGGGCGATGAACGACGGCCGGACGGGGCGGCTGGCCTGGCTGATCGCGGGCGCCGGGGCCATCGCGGGCGGCACCGCGCTCGGGTGGGACTCCGCGGCGCTCGGCGCGGTCGTGACCCCGCCGGCGCCGATCCGGGCCGCTCTGGTCGGCCTCTCGGTCGCGATCGGGATCTGGCTGCTCGTGGCGGCCCTGGCGCGCCTCGCGGGCGACCCGGACGATGCAGCCCGGCCGCTCGCGGCCCGCCGCGACGTCGGCGCGATGATCCGCGGCGTCCGCCTCGTCTTCCTCGCGGTCGCCGCCTTCGCGGCGGGTGCCGGCTGGCTCCTCGGCCATCCGCTGCCGCTCGTCGTCGCCCTCGTCATCGCCGGGGTCGACGTGCTCGAGACCTCGTTCCTGCTGCTCGTCGTGAACCTCCGATCGCGGGACTGAGAAATCGGCAACGGCCCGTTGACGGCCGATCGCGACGGGCATACGTTCCGTCCCCGAACGCGAACCGTCGGTCCCCATCTCCTCGAACGTGATGCCCACACCCGGAGGATTTCCCGATGACCGGTTCGACCCCGGCCCGACCGCTGTCGGCCACCACCCGCACCGTCCTGACCGTGGCTGCTGGCGTCGCCTTCATCGGCGCCGTGGCCCTGGTCGGCGGACCCCGATCCGGCCCGGCCGCGGACGTGCCGGGGGCCCAGGCCCGAGGTGGTCCGGGCGCCGCAGCCGACGTGAACCCCGAGGCGGCTGAGCAGGGCGAGCTCACCCAGGAGCGGAACGAGGCGTTCGCGCAGGCCAAGGAGCAGCGGACGGCCGGCAAGGCGCTCCCGCAGGCGGCCCCCGCGGCCCCGGCCGCCGGCTGGGCCGGCGAGCAAGTGGTCGATGCTGCCTTCGACGACTGGGAGCCGGCGGTCGCGGCCGACCCCAACGCCGGATATGTCTACACGCTGGTGACCCGCTACGGCGCGAAGCCGTGTCCGGGCAACTGCCCGTCGCCGTACATGGCGCTGCGGGTCAGCGCGGACGGCGGCGCGACCTGGGGCGCGTCGAAGCCCCTCTGCGCGTGCAAGGGATCCGGCCAGTTCGACCCGATCATCGAGGTGGTCCCAGGCCCGGGAACGAACGCCGGCGCAGTCTATGCCGCCTACATGAACGGGTTCAACGTCGTCTTCACGAAGTCGACGGACCACGGCGCCCACTGGACGACGCCCGTGAACACCTACGGCAACGTGTCGTGGAACGACAAGCCGACGATCGCGGTCAGCGACAGCGGTGTGGACGTGTACATCTCGTTCAACGGCCCGACCGGCGGCGACCCGTGGATGGCCCAGTCGCACGACGCGGGCGCGACCTGGACCCAGACGAAGCTCGTCGACTCGAACCGCTATTTCTTCGACTTCGACTCCGACGTCGCGAGCGACGGCACCGTTTATTTCGCCGAGACCTCGATCCTGTACGGCGGCGGCGGCAACAAGGGCACGACGCCGACCGGGCCGATCGAGGAGCACGTCTTCATCTCGCGGGACCGCGGCGCGACCTGGGAGAACCGCACGGTCGCATCGATCCAGCCGGGGATTGCCTGTGTCGCGGCCGGCTGCACGCCCGACTTCTATCTCGGGCACGCGGCGCTGTCGGCTGACGCCAACGGCAATCTCGTCTTCCTGTACGACGGGGCGACGACCGCCGGCGGGCTCCAGACGACCGCGGCCAAACGCTCGACCGATGGCGGCCGGACGTGGAGCGCGGCGGTGACGCTGTCGTCGGTCGGCGAGGAGTCGACGGCGCCGGCGATCGAGTCGCGCGGGGCCGGCGACGTCCGCGCCTGGTACTACCAGACCTCCGGCGGCGGCAATGTCGACGCCTGGAACGTCTGGTACCGGACGTCGACCGACGGCGGGGCGACCTGGGCGGCGCCGGTCCGAATCTCGGATGCGAGCGGCGGAGCCGCCTACAAGACGGCCGCCGGCTTCGCCGAGATCTACGGCGACTACGGCGAGATGGCGATCACGAGCGCCGGCAAGACGATCGCGATCTGGGGCGAGGGCACCAGCTACACCGGACCTGGCGGGGCCTGGTTCAACCGCCAGCCCTAGCGGTCAGGGCGGACCAGGGGAGCGCCCGACCGCCCGCACGAGCGCCGCGTCCGTCGGCGTCGAGCCGAGGCCCAGACGTGCCCCGATCCGCGCGGCCAGCGGCGGCTCGAGGAACGTCGAGGCCAGCGTCGGCCAGGCGCCCTCGGCGAAGACGTCGGCCGGCGTGCCGTCGAGGACGATCCGGCCATCGCGCATCACGACGATCCGATCGAACGACTCGGCCGCGAACCGCATGTCGTGGCTGATCGCGATCACCGTCCGACCGTCGGCGGCCAGACCCGCGACGATCGCGCGGATGCGTTCGACGCCGCGAGCGTCCTGCCCCGTGGTCGGCTCGTCGAGGACGACGACGGGCGTCGCCATCGCGAGGATCGAGGCGAGCGCGAGGAGCTTCCGGCGGGAATAGCCGAGGTCGTACGGGTTCGTGCCCGCCTCGCCCTCGAGACCCGTCGCCGCGAGGGCGTCGTCGATCGCCCGGTCCAGCTCGGGACCGCGCCGGCCCAGGTTCCGGGGCCCGAACGCGACCTCGGGCCGGACCCGCCCGGCGAAGATCTGGCGGTCGGGATCCTGGAACGCCAGCCCGACGGTCCGGGCGAGCTCCGCCACGTGACGGTCGCGGATGTCGTG
>DATLVO010000172.1:0-2090 GCA_035577485.1 Verrucomicrobiia bacterium | reverse complement strand
TGCTCCCGCCGCGCGAGATCAGCCGCCGGCCGATTCCCCAGTCGACCACACCGCCGCCGCGCGTGTAGCGCGACCCGATCACGAGATCGGCGAGGCCGTGGCGGACGGGTCGCATGAGGCCCTCGAGGGCGGCCGGGTCGTGCGACCAATCGGCATCCATCTGCACGATCGAACGAGCGCCGCCGGCAAGGGCGACACCGAAACCGTCGAGGTACGCCTTCCCGAGACCCTGCTTGGCCGGCCGATGGCGAACTCGGATCCGGGCGTCCGCGGCCGCCAGACGGTCGGCGAGCTGACCAGTGCCGTCCGGCGACCCGTCGTCGACGACGAGCAGCATCGCGCCGGGCGCGGCGGCGAGGATCGCCGCGGAGATCCCCTCGAGGTTGTCCGCCTCGTTGTAGGTGGGCAGGACGATCCAGGCACCCGTGCCGACAGCGGCCTCGCTCGAGGAGGTCGCGTCGATCAATTCGGTGGGCTGGAGATCGGGCTCGCCGGAGCGGCCCCCGTGCGCCTTGGCGGTGGTCATCGTCGGGCCAGTGTAGCCACCGCCTACAGGACCGTAAGGGGGACCGTGGTCACGTTCGTCCCCCCGGACGTGTCGCGTCCGGTGATCTTCACGACCGCCGCGCCGGACCCCCCGGCGGCCACCGTGAAGGTCACCCGATAGCGGCCGTCGCTGAGCCGGACGGCCGTCTTCGTGACGGCGGTCTTGCCGTGCTGCGTGAACGAGACGCTCGGGCTCGCCTTGAGGGCCTCGGCGCTGGCGAACGTGACGGTCAGGGTCTGGCCCACCCGGACGCTCGTGGCCGAGAGGGCCACAGAGAAGGCGTCGACCACCACCGTGCGCGTCAGGACCGTCGTCCCGAGCGCGCTCGTCGCCTGCACGCGAAGGGTGTAGCGGCCGCGTGGCACGAACGCCCCGGCCGCGTTCCGTCCGTCCCACGCCCACCCGTGCGAGCCGGCCGCGAGGGAGCGGTTCATCCAGATCGTTCGG
This sequence comes from Verrucomicrobiia bacterium, assembly GCA_035577485.1. Lineage (GTDB taxonomy): Bacteria > Chloroflexota > Limnocylindria > Limnocylindrales > CSP1-4 > CF-46. The sequence goes on along the minus strand of DATLVO010000172.1, from coordinate 1,096 downwards.
ATCAGCGTCGAGCCCTGGTAGATGCCAGCAGTCACCGTCGCGGTGCGGGCCAGGCTGAACGAGGCCTTCGCCGACCCTGCCAGGGCGTCGCCGTCCTGGGGGAAGAACAGGCCGGGGGTCCAGCGCAGACCCGACAGGGTCCGATCGACGACGACCCGGATCGCGCGGCTGCCCGTGTTGCCGGCGGCGTCCCGACCCGTGACGCGGTACGTGTAGTTGCCGTCGGCGACGGTGTGGCCCGCCGCGTCCGTTCCCGTCCACGTGACGGCCCCCGCGGCCAGGTTCGCGATCGTCCACGAGCGGATCACGGTCGTGCCGTGGTAGATCCGAGCCGTTCCGGAGATCCGCTCCGACGACGACCAGGTCAGCCGGCTCGCATCCGCGACACCGTCGCCGTTCGGCGAGAGGCTTCCCGGGGCCGCCGCGGAGGCCAGCGTCGGCTTCGTCGTGTCGAGTCGCACGGTCCACGAGCGGATCGCGTGGTTGCCGGCCGGATCGGTGACGCCCAGCGCGAGCCGGTACGTTCCGTCGCGCGCGAGCGCGCCGCCGGCCACGCGGCCATCCCAGGCGATCGCGACGGAGCCGCTGCCGCTGCCACTGCGCGTCACGACGGCCGGCCCGAACGTCGAGCCGCTGACCGGGTTGACCGTGAACGCCCAGCCGCTCGCGCCGGTCGCGGCGATCGCGACGCGGACGGTGTCGTACAGGCCGTCGCCGTTGGGCGACAGGAGCGAGCCGCTGACCGAGGCCGAGGTGACGACCGGGGCGACGGTGTCGATCGTGACGCCGAACGATGCCAGGGACGCGGCCCGGAATGCCGAGCTCGGGTTGAAATAGGTCGTCCCCGCCGCCGTCCCGACGAGGGTCACGAGATAGCGGCCGTTCGGCTGGAGGGCGCCCGCGACCCGGCCGTCCCAGGCGGCGTGACGGGCGCCGGCGGCCAGCTGACCCGCCAGCGGGACGGTCCCGACGAGCGTGCCGGTCGCCCGGTAGATGCGGAGTCCGAGGCTGTCGAGGGCGACGAGGTTCGTCCAGTCGAGCGCGAGGGAGTCCTTCGAGCCGTCACCGTTCGGCGAGAACGATCGATTGCCGACTG
>DATLVO010000171.1:0-12600 GCA_035577485.1 Verrucomicrobiia bacterium | reverse complement strand
TGACCGAGGTCCTGTATCGGGCTCTCGCACGGACCCTCAACGGGTCGCGAGAGCCCGCTGGAGCGCATGACGCCCTCCTCGGGGCGGAGCACATCGACAAGATCATCGAGATCGACCAGAGCCCCATCGGCCGCACGCCGCGCTCGAACCCGGCGACGTACACCGGCCTGTTCGGCCCGATCCGGGAGCTCTTCGCCGGCGTCCCCGAATCGCGCGTCCGCGGGTACATGCCCGGCCGCTTCAGCTTCAACGTGAAGGGCGGACGCTGCGAGAACTGCAAGGGCGACGGGATCCTGAAGATCGAGATGCAGTTCCTGCCGGACGTCTACGTGACCTGTGAGGTCTGCAAGGGCAAGCGCTACAACCGTGAGGCGCTCGAGATCCACTACAAGGGCAAGTCGATCGCCGACGTGCTCGAGATGACGATCGCCGAGGCGAACGACTTCTTCGCCGCGGTCCCGAACGTGCGGGCGAAGCTCCAGACCCTGTACGAGGTCGGGCTGGGATACGTCCACCTGGGCCAGCCGGCGACGACGCTGTCCGGTGGCGAGGCGCAGCGGGTCAAGCTGGCGACCGAGCTGTCGCGCCGGGCAACCGGCCGGACCCTCTACGTCCTCGACGAGCCGACGACCGGGCTGCATTTCGCCGACGTCGAGAAGCTCCTGGAGGTCCTGCATCGGCTCGTTGACGGCGGCAACACGGTCGTCGTCATCGAGCACAACCTCGACGTGATCAAGACGGCTGACTGGATCGTCGACCTGGGACCGGAGGGCGGGGCCCGGGGCGGACGGATCATTGCCGAGGGGACGCCTGAGAAGGTGGCTGCCACGCCGGGGTCGGCCACGGGGGAGTACCTCGAGCGGGTGCTCCGAGGCGAGCCCCTCGTGCCACTGTCAGACGTCTCGTTCGCCGAGGAGGCGGGCCGCGGCAACGGCCGGAACGGCCACGAGCCGGCCGTGCGGATCACGCCGAGCCGGAAGCGAGCCGCGGCGGCGTCCAGCCGCTAGATCCTCGGGGATCCCCACCCGGCGATGGCAGCCGGGCCGCGCTTGCTCCTTTCAAACCGGCGCGAAAGCGGTTTCACGCAGGGCGATGCGTGTGTCAGTCTAGAACTGGGCCCGGGGCTTGACACCCGGTGTTATGGTTCGGCGGATGGCTGTGAAAGCGCTTTCACGAACCAACCCGAATGACGACGACGGAGCGACGCGCGCCGGCGGCGAGAGGCACGTCACGATCGACGAGGTCGCCCTTGCCGCCGGTGTGTCGGCGGCCACCGTGTCGCGGGTCGTCAACGGCAACCCGAACGTTCGCGTCGACGCGAAGCGGGGCGTCGAGCGGGCGATCGCCAAGCTCGGCTACGTGCCGAACCCGGCGGCCCGATCGCTCGCGACTCGACGCAGCGACTACATCGGCGTCGTGATCCCCGAGCCAACATCCCTCCTCTTCGGCGATCCCTTCTTCCCGCGTCTCCTCCGCGGGATCGGCGCCGCCCTCTCCTCGCGCGACCTGCAGCTGGTCCTCCTCATGCCGCAGTCCCCGCGCGAGGAGAGCCGCGTCGAGCGGTACCTCACGGCCGGCCATGTCGACGGCGCGCTCCTCGTTTCGCTTCACGGCGACGACCCGTTGCCGGCCCACCTGGCGAAGCGTCGGGTACCGGCCGTCATCGGCGGCCGGCCGCCGCGCGGGGCCGCGGTGAGCTACGTCGACGTCGACAACGAGGAAGGCGCCCGCTCGGCGGTCGAGCACCTCGTCGCGCGCGGGCGCCGCAGGATTGCAACGATCACGGGTCCGCTCGACATGGCGCCTTCGATCGATCGGCTGACCGGCTACCGGCAGGCCCTCGGCGCGGCCGGCGTCCAGGCCGACGAGGACCTCCAGGCCGTCGGCGACTTCACCCAGCAGGGTGGGGCTTCCGCCATGCGGCGGATCCTCGAGGCGCGGCCGGACGTCGACGCGGTCTTCGCCGCGTCGGACCTGATGGCCGCCGGCGCGATGCAGGTGCTCCGGGCTGCCGGCCGGCGGATTCCCGAGGACGTCGCGATCGCGGGCTTCGACGACTCGCCCGTCGCCGAGATGACCGACCCCCCGTTGACCAGCGTTCGACAGCCGATCGAGGAGATGGGCCGGGAGATGGTCCGCCTGCTCCTCGAGCACACGGCCGATCCCGGCTCGGTACCGCGGAAGGTGATCCTCGCCACGGAACTCGTGCCCCGGCGCTCGAGCGAGGGGGTGGCGAGGAGATAGAGGCGTCGACGCGTCACACGACGCATTCCCATCGGATGGGCCTTGGAGGCGACCATTGGAGGAGACGTGGATCATGAACGGTAAGCACAGGACGCTCGGGGCGACGAAGCCTCGAGCACTCGGATTGCTCGTTGCAGTGGCTCTCGTCGTGGGAGCCTGCAATGCCTCGGCATCGCCCTCGTCCCCGGCGAGCCAGGCACCGGCGCCATCGGCCGCCGCGTCGGCGAGTCTCGCCCCGGCGATCACCCCGGTGCCGTTGCCGCCCAACGCGCCCGGCCCCAACGGCGGCACGGTCGTCAGCTGGTTCGTGGGCCTCGGCGCCGGTGGACAGCCCCAGCAGCTCGCTGCCGAAGCGAACTTCGTCGACGCCTTCAACAAGTCCCAGAAGGACGTCTACATCTCGCTCGAGATCTACAACAACAACGTCGCCGGCAGCATCCTGAAGACCCAGATCGCCGCCGGCAACGCACCGGACATCATCGGGCCGGTCGGGGTCGAGGGCCTGAACCTCTTCCGCGACCAGCTGCTCGACCTGGCGCCGCTCATCGCGAAGACCGGCTACAGCGTGCCCGGCGTCGACCCGAAGCTCGTCGACTTCTTCAAGCTCGGCGAGAACAACGCCACCGTCGGCGTCCCGTTCGCGACGTACCCGTCGTTCCTCTACTTCAACAAGGACCTCTTCGACGAGGCCAAGCTGCCCTATCCGCCGACCAAGGTCGGGGAGCTGTACCAGGGCAAGCCGTGGGACATGGCCGCGCTCCGCGAGCTCGGAATGAAGCTGACCGTTGACAAGAACGGCAACGATGCCACCAGCCCGAGCTTCGACGCGAACAGCGTCGAGCAGTGGGGCTTCGACATGCAATATGCCGACAACAGCCCGCTGGCCGAGACGTCGCTCTTCGGAGCGAGCTCGTTCCTCGCCGCCGACGGCAAGACCGCCCAGATCCCGGACCCCGTCTCGATCGGGGAGAAGTGGTACAACGACGGCGTCTGGAAGGATCACTTCATCCCCAGCGCGAGCCAGATCAACAGCGACCTGCTCGACAAGGGCAATGAGTTCGAGTCGGGCAACCTGGCGATGAACGAGTCGCACAGCTGGTTCACCTGCTGCATCTACCCGGCGGCGCCGGCCAAGCCCGAAGTCAAGCAGTTCGGCTTCGCGATCGCGCCGTCTTACAACGGCACGATCACCGCCAAGCTCCACGCCGACACCTTCAGTCTGCTCAAGACCACGAAGGTCCCCGATGCGGCCTTCAAGGCGATGACGGCCCTGGTCGGATCGGGCGAGCTGCTCACCCTGTACGGGGCGTTCCCGGCCAATCCGGCCCAGCAGGACGCGTTCTTCAAGGCCACCGAGGCGAACTTCCCGGGCGTCAAGCTCGACTGGTCCGTCCCGCAGGCGATGCTCGCCTATCCCGACATCCCCAACCATCAGTCCTGGGTGCCGAACTACGCCAAGGCCAAGTCGGCCTGGCAGGCCTTCCAGAACAAGTACCGGTCGACTGCGGGCACCGACATCGATGCCGAGCTCGCGACGTTGAAGACGACCCTCCAGGGCATCTTCGACGAGACCGCTCCGTAACCCCGGCTCGTCCCATGCGGCCCCCTCGGGTTTCCCCCGGTCCGAGGGGGCCCAGCATCCCCGGATGGAGCGGACCAACCCCATGACCGACGCGACCGAGAGCCTCGTCGTCCCGATCGCCGAGGTCGGTGGACCCCGCTGGCACTCGACCCAGTCCCGGCGCGAGACGATGTGGGGCTTCGTCTTCATCGGACCGTGGCTCATCGGGCTCGTCCTGCTGACCGCCGGGCCGATGATCGCGTCGCTCGTCCTCTCGTTGACGGACTTCGACCTCGTCCACCCGGAGGCGGTCAAGTTCGTCGGTCTCGACAACTACGTCCGGATGGCGTCGGATCCCAACGTCATCAAGTCGCTGCTCGTGACGTTCCGGTTCGCGATCATCGCGATCCCGCTGACGACGTTCGCAAGCCTCGGCTTCGCCCTGCTCCTGAACAGCTCGAAGCTCGTGGGTCGGAACATCTTCCGGACGCTCGTCTACATGCCGGTCCAGATCCCGCTCGTCGCGAGCACGCTCGTCTGGATCGGGTTCCTCAACACCCAGACGGGCTGGCTCAACCACATCCTCGGGTTCCTCGGGTTGCCGGGCCCCGACTGGATCAACAGCGAGACCTGGATCTACCCGGCCCTCGCCCTCATCGGCCTGTGGGGGATCGGCAACTTCATGCTCATCAACCTCGCCGGCCTGCAGTCCGTGCCGACCGAGCTCTACGAGGCGGCCCGGATCGATGGCGCCGGCGCCGGCACGATGTTCCGGCGGATCACGATCCCCCTGATGTCGCCGATTCTGCTCTACAACCTCGTCATCTCCCTGGTCGTGACGTTCCAGTACTTCACCCAGGCCTACACGATGACGAACGGTCGCGGCGACCCGAACAACGCGACGCTGTTCATCAACCTCGACCTGTACCGCGAGGCGTTCGTCTTCAACCGGATGGGCTACGCGGCCGCGATCGCCTGGCTCCTGTTCGTCATCGTCATGGCCCTGACGCTCGGCCTGTTCGCCTTCGCCCGGAAGCGCGTGTACTACGCGGGAGGCGATCGATGACGGCCGCGTCGTCGGCCCCGAAGCTGCGGTCGTTCGGCGACGGCAGCGCGATCTCGAAGAGCTACCGACGCTACCTCGGGCGGGCGTCGGTGACGATGTTCGCGCTCATCCTCGTCAGCGCCTACCTGCTGCCCCTGCTGTACATGGTCACGACGGCCTTCCAGCAGCCGGGCCAGGCCTCGACGCCCGGCTCGCCGGTCTATCCCGCGGCGCCGCTGACGGGCACCTACCAGGGCGAGGCGTTCCCGATCTACGCGGTCCCGATCGACGGCACCGTGCGGAACCTGATGCTCATCGAGAAGGGCCGCGAGTCGAGCGTGTTCGTCGACCCGGCGGATCTAGCCGCGACGCGGATCGAGTGGCAGGGCCGCTGGCGGACCCTCGAGCAGACCTGGACCTTCGCGCCGGAGATCGCGAACTTCACGACCGCCTGGTCGCAGCTCAACTTCCCGCGGCTGCTGTTCAACACGGCGGCGATCGCGATCCTCAGCACGCTCGCGGCCGTGATCTCGTCGGCCCTCGTGGCGTACGGGTTCGCGCGGTTCCGGTTCCCGGGCCGGAACGTGCTGTTCGTCGTCCTGATCGCGACGATCATCCTGCCGTTCCAGGTGACGCTGCTGCCGACCTACGTGATCTTCACGCGCCTCGGCTGGACCGGGACCTGGCTGCCGTTGATCGTCCCGCACCTGTTCGCGAACGCCTACAACGTCTTCCTGCTGCGGCAGTACTTCATGTCGATCCCGCGCGACCTCGACGAGGCCGCGTTCATCGACGGGGCGAGCCCGTTCCGGGTCCTCCGGTCGGTGATCCTGCCCCTGTCGGTCCCGGCCATCGTCGCCGTCAGCCTCTTCCACTTCTTCTTCGCCTGGAACGACTTCTTCGTGCCGCTGCTGTACCTCGCCGCCAAGCCCGAGCTGCAGCCGCTGTCGATCGCGATCCAGCAGTACAACGCGCTCTATTCGACCCAGCCGACCCTGATCCAGGCCACGTCGCTGATGACGATGGCGGTGCCGGTGGTCGTGTTCTTCCTCGCCCAGCGGGCGTTCATGCGCGGCGTCGTCATCACCGGCGTGGAGAAGTAGGTGGCGATCCGGATCCCGGAGATCGCGTGGAGCTGGCCGATCGGAAAGGGCGTCGACGGCCCGGCGCCGCGGCCACGGGTTGATCTGCCGATGATCGACGACGGGCCCTGGGCCGGGGTCCCGATCGGCGGGATCGGTGCGGGGTCGATCGGGCGGACGCAGCGCGGCGACTTCGCCCGGCGGCACCTCCGGATCGGGACGCATCGCTTCGCCCCCGAGCCGCTCGACGGGTTCGCGGTCTGGTCCGACGACGGGACCGGTCCGCGATCGATCGTGCTACGGACGACGGCCATCCCGGACGGCTGGGGCCCGGGCCTCGTCGCCGGTGCGGCCGGCGTGTATCGCGCGCTGTTCCCCCGGGCCTGGTTCGACTACGACCTCGGGTCGCTGCCGGTCCGGCTCGTGGAGGAGCAGCTCAGCCCGGTCATCCCCGGCGACGAGGCGGCCGCCTCGCTCCCCCTCGGGACCTTCGCGCTCGAGGTGACCAACCCGACTGATCGACCGGTCGACACGGCGATCCTGCTGTCCTGGCGGGACGTGCTCGGCGAGATCGACCCCGACGCGCCGGTCACGGCCGAGCCGTTCACGGGGCTCGCCGGTCCCGGTGGGCGGGTCGTCCTCGACGACGGCGCTGGCTCATTCGCGATCGCCACCGAGGACGCGGACGGTGTCGTCGTCCGGACGGCGATCTTCCGGGCGGACGACCCGGCCCCGGTGTGGCAGGCGTTCGCCCGTGATGGCGGCGTGCCGGCCGGACTCGGCGGAGCCAGTGCCGCGGTGCGGGCGCTCGCGGGCGAGCTCGCCGTCGCGATCTCGGCTCGGTTGACCCTGGCCGCCGGCGAGACGCGGACTGTCCGGTTTGCTGTCGCCTGGGACCTGCCAACGGCGACCTTCGGCGGCGGCCGTGCCTGGCGACGCCGCTACGTCCGAGAGTGGGGGACGACCGGTCGACGAGCCGACGAGCTCGCGACCCACGGCCTCGAGCAGATGACCGGATGGCGAGCCGCGATCGAGGCCTGGCAGGCGCCCATCCTCGCGTCAACGAACCGCCCCGCCTGGTACAAGGCGGCCCTCTTCAACGAGCTGTACTTCCTCGTCGACGGGGCGACGATCTGGCACGACGGACCGGCGCAGCCGGTCGCACCGGACGATGGGGGAACGCTCGCGGCCGTTCGTCTCCACCGGACGGAGGACCTCGCCGAGCTCGCCTTGATCGAGTGTTTCGACTACCCCTTCTACGACACGCTCGACGTGCACTTCTACGCCGCGTTCGCGGTGAGCCGCCTCTTCCCGCGCCTGCAGGCGTCGATCAGCCGGGCGTTCGCAGCGAGCGTCTGCATCGACGATCCCACCCGCGTCATCGTCCAGGCAACCGGCGAGGAGGCGCCGCGGAAGGTCGCCGGCGCCCTGCCCCACGACCTCGGCGGACCCCTCGACGACCCGCTCGTCCGGGTCAACGCTTATCACTTCCAGGAGTCGAACAGCTGGAAGGACCTCAACCCGAAGTTCGTGCTGCAAGCGTGGCGCGACCGGACCCTCGATCCGGATCCCGCCAGCTATCTGGCGACTGTCTGGCCGGCCGTCCGTGATGCGCTCGCGTACCTCGCCCGGTTCGACACCGACGGCGACGGCCTGCCGGAGCACGCCGGACCGGACCAGACCTACGACACCTGGCCGATGCATGGCCCGAGCTCGTACGGCGGCAGCCTCTGGCTGGCCGCGCTCCGGGCCGGGTCCGCGATCGCCCGGGAGGTGGGCGAGGATGCGTGCGCCGACGAATGGGATGCGCTCTTCGAACGCGCATCGGCGTCGTTCGAGGCGCGTCTCTGGAACGGCCGGTCGTACGACTACGACGCCGGCGGCGGGCCGACCTCGGACAGCGTCATGGCCGACCAGCTCGTCGGCCAGTGGTACGCCGACACGTCGGGACTCGGCGACCTCGTCCCGCCCGAGCACGCGCGGAGCACCCTCCGACGGATCCACGAGCTGAACGTCGGCGACTTCGGTGACGGGCTGATCGGCGCGGTCAACGGCATGCGTCCGGACCGGACCGTCGACCGCTCGAGCGAGCAGTCGCAGGAAGTCTGGACAGGCACGACGTATGCCCTCGCGGCGTTCATGATCGGGCGCGGCCTGGTCGACGAGGGCTGGGCCACGGCCCGGGGGGTCGCCCGCGTCACGTACGAGCGCGGCCTGTGGTTCCGGACGCCCGAAGCGTACGACCGCGCGGGCAACTTCCGGGCGTCGATGTACCTCCGCCCGCTGGCGATCTGGGCGATCGAGGAGGCCCTGGAGCGATCCGGCGGATAAGACCCGTCCGCTACGATTGCGGCGATGCCGGACATCGAATACGCGTTCCTGGCCGACGCGGCCGAGACCCAGCCGGGCCAGAAGTTCCACGTCCTCGGCGGCGGCGTGTCGCGGATCGGCGCGCGGACGTTCCCGGTCCGACATCCGCACATCGCCCTCGTCCTCGGGCTGCTGGTCACGGCGCCCGAGGTCGACCACGAGCACGAGATCCGGTTCGTCCTCCTCGATCCCGACGGGGGCGAGGTCGCCGGGGCGACGGGCAGCATCGTCGCCCGCGGTCATGGCGATGGCCGGGACACGATCCTGACCTTCTCGATCGATCTCTGGAACGTCGCGTTCCCGGCGCCGGGCGACTACTCGTTCCGGATCCTCGTCAACGGCTCGGAGCGGAAGCGGCTGCCGCTCGTCGTCGCGGGGCCGGATGCCTGATCTGGACCACGGCTCCCGATCCGCGCTCGATCGTCGCGGGCCGGCCCGCCATCAGCTGCCGGCGGTTGACGAGGCCGGGCTGGCGGCGGCACGCCACGCGGACCGCCTGGTGGCCGCGTTGCACGTCGCGGGCAACGACCGGTGGACGGCCTACTTCGAGCCGATGCCGGATCGGCTCCGCGACGACGAGCCGCGCGGCCTCCGCCAGGTGGCGCTCCGGGCGCGCGCGGCCTACGGCCCGAAGGACTCGATCCGGGACGTCGTACCGCGAGAGGTGACCGAGCCCTTCCTGGATTCGATCGATCGCCTGCTCAAGCAGCTCGCCCGGCGGGACACCGGAGCGGTCTGAGGGCCTCGTCAGCCTGGGGACGCTCCCGGGCGCGCGTTCGTGGCCGCCCACTCGTCGCGCAGGATCGACATCCGGTGGACGTCGTGGTGCGCGCCGGCGCGGAACAATGCCCGGCGCAGCGTGCCCTCGTGCACGAACCCAACCCGCTCGTACACGTGCCGGGCTCGCTCGTTGAAGTCGTAGACGTCGAGCCAGATCCGCTCGAGCCGCAGCTCGCCGAAGCCGAAGGCGACGAGCGCGCGCAGCGCATCCGAGCCGTATCCCTGGCCGGTGTCCGACGGCGCCCCGATCACGATCCCGAGGCCGGCCGAACCGTTCCGCATGTCGATCTCGTGGAGGTCCACGGCACCGACGGCCCGCTCGTCCGCCGCCCGGCAGACCACGAAATGCCAGCGGTCGCCGCCCTGATGCGCGACCAGGTCCTCGAACCAGTGCTCCTCGCCCGCCATGCTGAGAGGGCTGATCAGTGCGAGTGTCCGAGTGGTTCGCGCATCGCCGAGCCACGCGACGAAGAGAGGCAGGTCAGCCCGTTCGGCCGGCCGGAGGAAGACCGATCCGGAGCGGAGGATCGGCTCGGGGACGTCGGGCGTTGGGTCGGCCGGGGACGTCGTGTCTCGCATCGTTCGGAGTCTAGCCTGCGTCCGGGTCGTCCTCGATGCCCAGCTCCTCGCTGCTGAACGCCTCCCGCAGGAATGCGGACGGGGTTGCCGGGTCGTACACGAGGGTCAGCGAGCGACGAGCGCGCGTCCACGCGACATAGGCGAGGCGGCGCTCCTCCTCGAGCGCGCGTCGCGGCTCGACCGCGTCGGCGAGCGAGCGGGCGCTCGGGAAGCGGCCGCGCTCCATGCCGATGACCGCGACGTGGTCGAACTCGAGGCCCTTTGTCGCATGGGCCGTCGCGAAGGTCAGGGCGGCGTCGTCGCGACACAGCTCCGCGATCGCCGCCCGGCGCGCGGCGATTGCCTCGCGGAGCGCATCGAGGGTCGAGTAGGGGACCGCCCAGGCGAGGAGGGCGGCGGCGATCGTGGCGGGTCGGGGCGCGTCCGGATCCTCGTCGGGATCGTCCGGACGCTCCGCCCACGCCGCCCGCACGGCCTCGATCCGCGCCAGGAGGGGGAGCCCGGCCATCGCCGTCGCGCCGGCGACCTCGTCCAGGCATGCGTCGACGAGCTGCGACGCGACGAGTAGCTCGATCGGCGGCGGGCGGAACGGCACCCGCCGGTCAAGGGCGATAGCAATCCCCGGCAGGAGCTCCCGGTTGGTCCGGGCGAGGATCGCTCGCGTCTGCGTGTCCTCGTCGGTAGGCGCCGTCCACCGATCAAGGACGCGGCCGATCCGGACGGGTTCGTCCGCCGCATCGGCCGCGAGCACGATCGGCCCAGGCGCGTCGGGCCTAGACCGGATCGTCTTCGCGAACCGCTCCTCGTTGTGCTCGATCAGACGGACCGCGCGGCCGATGACCGTCGCCGGGCAGCGGTAGTTCACCTCGAGATCGACCCGGCGGAGGCCGGGCAGGGCCTCGGCCAGGGCCAGCACGCGACGGACGTCGGCGAGGCGCCACCCGTAGATCGACTGGTCGTCGTCGCCAACGAGGAAGATCCGGTTCGCGGGCGCGGCGAGGAGGAGGGCAAGGCGGAGCTGCGCCCGGTCGAGATCCTGGACCTCGTCAACGAGGAGGTGCGCGCATCGCGCGCGCCAGCGCGCGAGGGCCGCCGAATCGGCCTCGAGCAGACGGAGGGATCGCCCGATCAGGTCATCGAAGTCGAGCCCGCCCTCGTCCGCGATCGCTTCCTCGTACGCGAGGAACGCCCGGGCGACCGGGCCCGGCTGCGGGTCGGTGGCGACCTCCTCGGCGGTCACGCCGAGGTCGAGCTTCAGCCGGGAGAACGCCGTGTCGAGCCGGCGCCAACCGGCCGGTCCGACCTCGGGCGCGACTCGCCGAAGGAGCGCCATTCGGTCGAGTAACGGCTCGACCGTCGCACCCGCGTCGCGCAGGATCTCCAGGCCGAGGGCATGGAACGTCCGGACGCGGACGGCGTCGGGCTCGACCCCGAGCGGCCCGAGGGCGTTGGCCAGGCGCTCGCCCAGCTCAACGGCCGCCCGGCGGTTGAACGTGATCGCGGCGATATCGGTCGGCCGGGCGGCGCCGCTGTCGATGAGCCAGGCGATGCGCGCCACCAGCGTCGTCGTCTTGCCGCTTCCCGCGGGCGCGACGCAGAGGATCGGTCCCGGCGGCGCGGTTGCGGCGGCGCGCTGGTCGGGCGCCAGGCGGGCGAGGCGCTCGAGGACCTCGGGGTGGGCCATGTCGCCACTGTGGATGGCACGGCATATCGGCCACGTATTCGCGGGTTCTCGAGCGTTTCGTCGCGGGCCGGCCACGGATCGTCGATCACGGGGATGGCGACGCAACACGGGGTCCTGGACCGTGTGGGCCCCCAGTGACGCCCCGCCGCCCAGGACCCGCGCGTTGCTCGATCGCAACGGATGTTCCGGCCATGGGCGGTTGGGTATGGTCGTGAGCGGTGGTGACTGGTACCGTCGCCGGGTCCCGTATGGGACCGTACTTTTCGCCCGGTCGTATGGCCGGCTCGTTTTCATCCGATGGCGATGCCATCGCCGAGCGCGCACCGGGGACGTCGAGGGGTTCGCCGTACCCGGGCAGGGGAGCGACATCGATGTTCGGGGCGTCTGCCGCTACGCGGCGTTTTTTGCGTCTCCGCAGGATCCTGATCGGCCTGCAGGTCACGCTCCTGATCTTCACGATGGTGGCCCCGGTGGGCACCATGGCGGCGGATCCGTCGCCCACGCCGAGCGCTGATCCGAGCGCGGCACCATCGACCGACCCATCGGCGACGCCTTCGTCCGATCCGACGGTCCCGCCGGACGCGACGCCTGACCCGACGGTCGCCCCGCCTACTCCCGATCCGACGACGCCCGCTCCCGACCCGACCGCGACCCCTGCCCCTGCTCCGACCGCCACCCCTGCGCCTGTCACCGTCGCGCCGTACATCGTCACGTTCGTTGGCGGCACATCGGCCGCCACCCAGGCCGACGCGATCGCCGCCGCAGGCGCCACGGATCTCGACTCGATCGCCGTCCTGCGGATGCACGCCGTCCAGGCCGGCGACGCCGCCGTCGCCGCCCTGCGCGCGGACGCGTCGGTCGCATCCGTCGAGCTCGATCGCAGTCGCGCCGCCGAGGCAACCCCCGACGACACTTCGTACGGCGACCAGTGGTCGCTCGCTCGAATCGGGTGGGACCAGGTCTACGGCAGCGTCAGCCCGTCGGGCTCGTCGGTTGTGGCCGTCCTCGACACCGGTGTCGACGCCGCGCATTCCGACCTCGCGGGCAACGTCGTCGCTGGCGCGTCGTTCGTCGACGGCTCGACCTGGAACACGGACCCGAACGGTCACGGCACGGCGATGGCCGGCATCGTGGCGGCTCGGACCGGCAATGGCAGCGGCATCGCGGGCGTCGGCTACGCCGGCGTCTCCGTCATGCCCGTCACGGTCCTCGGCCCGAATGGCCTCGGCCGCGACAGCGACATCATCGAAGGCCT